>NZ_JBHYTT010000006.1:80907-398922 GCF_042749285.1 Streptomyces sp. NPDC059499 | reverse complement strand
TAATCTGTTGCCTCATCCACGGGTGCGTAGCTCAGGGGTAGAGCGCTGCTCTTACAAAGCAGATGTCGGCGGTTCGAAACCGTCCGCGCCCACCAGCACAAAGGCCCCCAACCGATCATGGTTGGGGGCCTTTGACATCCACTTCTGACATCAACGGGCGTGGTCACCCACGGTCGGGACCTGCCGCTTCAGCATGCGGTCCAGGTGACTCACGGCCTCGCGCTGCGTGTCCTGGACGACGTGGGCGTAGATGTTCATAGTGACCGCGATCTGACTGTGCCCGAGGATCTCCATCACGACGCGGGGCGGGACGCCGGCGGCGGTCAACAGAGTCGCGCAGCCGTGCCGGGCATCGTGCAGTCGGATCACGCGGAGTCCGGCGGTGCCAGCAACCCGGGTGAACGAGCGGTACAGGTTGCGCGGCTCGATCGGTCGACCGGTCCGGGTGGTGAAGACGTAGCCGGTCTCCTCCCACTTGTCGCCAGCAGCTTCACGCCTGGCAGCCTGCCGCAGTCGTTCCCAGCGGAGCGGGGCGACGCAGAGGGCAGGCAGGGGGAGTGTCTGCTTCCTACGGCGCCCCTTGGGATCGTCCTCGTACGCCTCACCGCGGACACGCTGCCGCTGGGTACGGACCCGGATCTCCCGCTTGTCGAGGTCGACGTTCTCCCACCGCAGGCCGACGATTTCCCCACGACGGAAACCGAGCGCGATGGCGAGGACGAAGGCCGCGTAGAGCGGGTCCTTTCGTGCGGCCGTGAGAAAGGACAGGGTCTCGTCGAGCGACCAGGGCGACAGATCCCGCGCTGTGGCTGAGGGCGGTTCCACGAGGGTGGCCACGTTCCGCATGACGAGCTCTTCCCGGCAGGCAGCAGTCAGAGCGGTGCGGAGAACTCGGTGCGACTCCTTGGCGGTCGCCGCGGTGCTCTGCTGCTCCAGGCGGACGAGGAAGCGCCGGACGTCGGCAACGCTCAGCGATTCGAGACGCTTGGACCCGAGCATGGGCACGAGGTAGAGCCGGACGTGCGTCTCGTACTTGGCGTACGTCGTGCGCTTGCGGCGCGGCTTGACGATGTTGTCCAGCCAGTACGGCAGCCACTCGGAGATCTTGGCCGACCGTGTGGGCACGGGCACGCCCTGGTCCACTTTGCCGAGCAGGTCACGGCGTTTGGTGTCGCACTCGGCCCAGGTCTTGCCGTAGGCGAACTTGCGGGCGCGGGTGCCGTCCGGCTGGAGGACGTAGACCGCGGCTTGGAAGCGGCCGTCTTTGCGCTTGGTGATGGTGCCTGCGCCGTTGGGGTTGCGCTTGCGCTGGGGAGGCATCAGGTGGCTTCCTCGATCTCGTGGACGATGAAGTCCCGCACGGCATCGGCGGGGATGCGCCGGGACCGGCCGATGGTGATCGAGGTCAGTCGACGGGAGCGGATCAGGTCGTAGACCGTGGAGCGTCCGAGCTTGAGCCGCGCCATGACCTCGGGCACGGTGAGCAGTTCGGCGGTGGCGGTGGTCATGCTGCGGCTCCTTCCGGGTCGGGTGTGACGGAGGCGGCGAGCCATTCCTCGCCGCGGGTGAGTCCGGTTCCGGCGAAGTTCCAGTGGGCGAGGACGAGGGTGGTGTCGTCGCTGTCCGGATCGGCCGGCGCGGGGGTTTGGTCACCGTGGGCGATGGCGGCCTGGAGGCGTCGCCACTCGGCACGGGCGGTGCGCAGAGCGCCGAGGGTGGTGGAGTAACGACGGGTCTTCGTGGAGAAGTGGCCGCGGAAGCCGAGCATGTGCGCCCAGGCCCGCAGCCGGAGGTCTGCCAGGTCTTTGCGTGAGCCGAGAGCCCAGGCGGTGCGGATCATCTGGCGGGCGTGGTCGGTGAGGGTCATCTGGGCGAGTTCGGCGAGGAACTTCAGGGGGCGGTCGAGGGTGCCGGTCGCGGTCTCTGCTCCTTTGGTGGCGTACTTCGCGATGTAGGCGGCAACGGCTCGTTCGGTGAGTTCGGTGTTGCCGTCGAAGTCGGCGGAGCGGATGGGGCGGATGTCGAGCTGGCGGCCGAAGGCGAAGGTATGGATGCGGCCGCCGACGAGAGGGCCGGGCACGTCCGTGGCTGTGGCAGCGGCGCGGATGGCGTCGGCGAGGAGTTCGGGAGTGGCCCAGGCCGGGGGCGGGGTGTCTCCGCCGTCGGGGCCGTCGAGGCGGATCACGGCGTGGAAATGGATGGAGCCGCGGCGTTGGTACTCGGCGACTTTGGCGAAGGAGACGCGGGCGTGGTCGGCGAAGTCGCGTTGGGTGAGCCCAGCGCGCTTGGCGACCTCCCGGCGCAGGTAGATGGAGAACCGTGCCCAGATCTTGGAGGCGTGCGCGTTCCACAGCACGGCCGCTTCGTAGTCATACGAGCCAGGGGCAAGCGGGGTGCCTAACTGGGGTGCGTCGTCGGGGTGCTGGGTCCCGCAGCGGCAGCGCCCTTTGGCGGGTTGGTTGTGGACGGGACCGAAGCTGGGGGCGGTGAAGGTGGCGAAGACGCGGGGGTGGGTGGCGACGCGTTCGGGGGTGCCTTTGCCGCCTCGGAGTCCGGCGGTGATGAGCTGGTAGGTGTCGCGCCGGTAGGTCTCCGCGCAGGCCGGGCAGCGGGTGGTCCGGCGGTTGTTGCAGCGGACCAGGAGGTTCCCGGCGGGCAGGTCCGAGGAGTGGAGCTCGGACAGGATTTCGCCGGTGGCGGGGTGGATGTCGGTGCGTTGGCCGTCGAGGCGGATGGGGGTGGTGCAGCCGCCGAGGCCGCGCAGTTGGCGCATGAGGCCGGGCATGGTGCCCAGGCTGGCGAGGAAGGCGAGTTCGCCCACCGGGGGCGGTGTGGTCGTCGTGGTCACTGTGGAGTCCTCCTCTCAAAACGCGGAGGCCGGGACACCGGGCCGGAAGGGGCGCGGTGTCCCGGCGGCGGGGTCAGCGGTGGGTGAAGGCGGCGGTGGCCGCGGTGTCGAGGAGGGTGCGCAGGGGCGGGGTGGTGCCAGTGCCGTGGCAGGTGCGGCAGTGGGCGGTGATGGTGCGCCGGTTGCCGTTGCGGTCGCGGCCTCCGAGGGTGATGGCGGCGGAGGCGAAGCCGTCGCAGGCGGGGCAGATGCGCACGCGGGCAGGGGTGGGCTGGGCCATGATGGGTGTTCTCCTTTTCGGTCCTTGGGTCGGGAAGGGGCAGGGCTCTCCGGGCGGCGGATGCTTGGCGGTTGAGGCCGCCCGGAGGGCCGGTTAGCGGCTGGGCGGGTTGTTGAGCAGGGAGCGCAGGACGACGGCGCAGACGGCGACCGAGGCGCCGGTGATGGCGACGGCGAGCAGCAGCGAGACCAGGACCGCGCCGACGACGAGCACGACGGCAGCGCCACCGCCAACGGCGGCGAGGACACCGGCCGGGGACAGCCGCACAGCAGGGCCGCTAGCAGCCGGAGCGAGGGGCGCCGGGGCGGTGTGCTGGCAGGCGCAGGCCGCGGTGTGGTGCTGGTCGACCGAGGCCCGGGCGGGGGCGGCGGTGGTGATGAGCGGGGTGACGATGCCGGTAGGCAGCGGGTTGACCGGGATGCGGGGGCGGATCATGACGTGTTCTCCTTCCGGGCGGGCTACTTGACGGCGGTGTCGATGACGGGGGACAGCAGGCTGTCGGCGAGGAGGTAGCCGCCGAGGAGGAGCACGGCGACGAGCCAGGCAGGGGGCCGGAAGAGCTTGATCCCGAGCCAGCCGACGACGATCAGGGCGAGCCACAGAGGGACGTCCACGGGGATCAGTCCTTTCGGTCAGCGGGTGCGGCAGCGGTGGGTGCGGGCGGCGAGCTGTGCGGCGGGTTGGCTGGAGTAGTCGGCGGACCAGCCGCAGTCGTCGTTGGAGCAGACAGCGGCGTGCTTGGTGCGGCCGTGACGGTCGCGGTGGGTGCCGATCTGCACAGGGCCGATCCGCATCACGGAGTGGAAGAAGTCACGGGCAGCCATCAGAGGTCTCCTTGTCAGGCGAGGTGGGTGGCGAGCTGGTCGGCCATCGGGCCGGGCAGGCCGAGGCGGTCGCGCAGGGTGTCCGCGTCGATCGGGTGGCCAGTCGCAGAGCGGTGGGCATCGGCGAGCTTGCGGGCGTGGTCGACCAGCGCGGGCGGAACATCCGGCGGCGGGGCGGGCAGAGCCGGGACCGACGGGGCAGTCTCGACCGCATCGGGGAGCGGCTCAGGTTCCGGGGCCGGATCGGCCGGCACAAATTCCGGAGTGACCGAGACCGCGGGCGCGGGCTCAGCGGGAGTGTCCGGCTGGGTGGGTGGGGTGTGGACGAGGAGGGTTCCGCCGAGGAAGGCGAGGGCGGGCCATCCGGCGACGAGGATGCGGAGCCAGGCAGGGACGTTGGTCAGGTCGAGGAGTCCAGCGGTGGCGACGTTCGCGCCGAGGGATGCGGCGAGTGCGACGGCGAACCAAGTCCATGCGGCGCGGGTCGGCTCCCCGGTGCTGCGGAGGATGCGCAGGCGCCGCCAGGCCGCGACGAGCAGCAAGTCCACCGAGATCGGATAGGCCCAGGCCTTCCAGCCGTCTTGTCCGGCCGCTGCGGCGATGTCGTGCAGGTGGGCGAAGGACAGGGCACCGGCGATCACGGCTTGCACGAGGACGGCGTCCGGGCGGATCGAGCGGGTCATGTCTTCACCTCCTTCGCTGGGGTGTTGGGGCCGGGGCCGGGCGGGGAATCGAGTCCGCCGCCCGGTCCTGGCGTGGATCTACTCGGGGCATAGCGGGGGTAGGGACCTGGCGCGGAGGCGGTCGCGCCGACCGAGGGTGCGAGGAGAGGTCAGGCGGCGGCGGGGGTGCTGGCCGGGGCCGGGATCTTGACCAGGGACACGTGCGGCAGGACCGGCCGGAACGCGGCGAGTCCGTCGAGTGCCGGCGTGCGGTGAGCGTGGGTGTTGCAGGCGTTCACGGCCTGGCGGAGCGTCGTGAACGGGGTGCGGATGCGGACCCAGCCGCCGGAGGAGTCACCGGCCACGGCCATGCCGGGGCGTTCGATGGGGATCTGTGTGGTTGCCACGACGGCATCGGGGGAGATGTCACCGAACGCCATCTTGGCGGAGGCTTCATCGTTGACCCGGTGCGAGACGCGGCCGGTCAGCTGGGCCCGGAGCATGGTGATGCCGTCACCGAGTTCGGCGCCGAATCGCTGCCCGCAGATCTCCACATAGATCCCCGCGGCACGGCCGAGCTGGACCAGGCGGACCAGGGCGGTGATGATCCGCTCACGCCGCTTCTTCTCCGCCGAGGTAGAGAACAGGGCGAGTTCCGCCACCTCGTCGACGAGCAGGACGACCGGGACCGGCCGCAGATGATCCCGGAGTCCCCAGATGTCGGCGGTGATCTCCCCGTCCGGGGTGTCCGCACTGATCCGCTGTTCGCGACGGATCACCTGATAGGTGTCGGCCATCCGCACAACGAGCGCTTCCAGCAGCTCGGCCGCATCGTCAGGGTTGTCGGCCAGGGCAGAGAACCGGCGGGCGAGCGGGGCAAGTTCGACTCCTTCCTTGCAATCGATGCCGACCAGAGCGACATGGAGCGGTGCGAGTTCCTTGACCAACTGGCGTTGGTAGACGGACTTCCCGGACTTGGTGGCCCCGAGGTTCAGGGCGTGCGGAACCTCCTGGTAGTCGCGGTAGTGGACCTCTCCGTCCTCCCGCAGTGCGACCGGGACACGCAGCCCTTCCCGTTCGAGCTTCGCGGGCATCTGGACCCGGTTGAGGACGTCGTAGCCGGTCATCCGTAACTCGATGACACCGGACTTGAGTTCACGGGCGGTGATGCCCTGCATGGCGAAGGAGTGCCGCAGCCGGTCCGTGGACGCTGCGAAGTCGAACGCGTCCTGACCGGGCCGCATCTTCAGCCGCAGCACCAGCCCGGTACGGGTCGGCCGCATCCGCAGAATCCGCGGAAGACGGGAGTTCGGAGCGGGGCGACCAGCCATCCTGGCAAGCGTGAGCCGCAGCCGGGACGGCGGAACGGTCAGCCCGCACGCATCCATGACCGACGCGTACCGGAAGGCCACCCGCACCAGCGCGAACAGGATGCCGAACGTCATCCAGTACCAGGCCGGACGCTGCCACCGCAGAACCAGCACGGCGGCGACCAGGAGCACACCCACGATCAGGAGCGCTGTCCCCGACATGGCGATCAGGCCTTGGTCGTGGACGGGGTGACCAGGGCGACGGCACGGAACGCGATACCGAAGCGCTTCTCACCGTTGAACGTGTTCTCCCAGTCACGGGCCTTGAGACCCACGACCTTGATCGGCATCCCCAGCGTGACACCGGCCGGGACGCCCGTCTCCGGGATCGAGACGGTGTAGAGGTTCGCCTCACCGTCATCCGCGATGGTCAGGCCGACCGTCATCATCTTGGCCTTCGTCTCGCGGTCGACCGCGATCTCACCCGTCTCCTTGTTGATCACCTTGTGCTTCGGCTCCACCGCGACGAACACAACGGCGGTCGACAGATCAATCTTGAAGGACGACATTGCCCACTCCTTGAGTCAGAGCCCACGGCACGCAAGGATGAGCATCCTCGCTGTCCTAGGACTGCGGTGCTGACTCAAGAGTGCGGCACAGTCCTGGGACTGTCAATGTCCTAGGACTGTGTTTGACTGAGACTGTCGAAAAGGAGAAGCCGTGGCACCGAAGTGGCGTGAGCTGGCGGATCGGCTGGCTGAGCGGATCAAGAGTGGCGAGTACAGCCCTGGCCAGCAGCTCCCTCACATCCGCGACCTCGTGGAGGCGGGCGAGGGGTCTAAGTCCACGGTGCACGCCGCGTACAAGGCGTTGGAAGCCGAGGGACTCGTGACGTCATCGCGTGGTCACGGCACGGTGGTTCGTCAGCAAACGCCGTTGAAGCGGCTCGGTATTGCTCGGTACGACAAGGCCAAATGGCGTGACGGCGACGAAGTCGCGTTCATCGCGGACCGTGTGGCATCGGGCCGCGCCTACCGTCGCAACGAGCAAACCCAGACGGTCGGCTGTGTGCCGGCGTCGCCCCTCGTTGCTGAGAAGCTGGGTGTGTCGCCTGACTCCGAGGTCTACTCCCGCGCCCGCCTGGTGAAGGAGGGGGAGCAGCCCACGCACACTCTGACCAGCTACTACCGTCCCGAACACGTGGAAGGGACGCGGCTCGTCGACCCGACCCCCGGACCGGCCGGCAAGGGCGGGGGGTACAAGGTGCTGTACGACGCGGGATACGAGATCGACCACATGAAGGAGTCTCTGTTCGCGCGTGTTCCAACGCCCGAAGAGGCGAAGCTCCTCCAACTGCCGTCAGGCGAACCCGTCATGGAGCTGCACCGGACCACGTACACAGAAGACGGGACCGTGGTCGAGTTCGCCGTAGGCGTCCACGCGGCCTCACGGTTCGCGTGGGAGTACGACTTCAAGGTTCCGGACTCGGCACAGTCGAAGGCAGACGGCGAATGACTCTGCCGGACGCAGTCACGAAGGACGCCCAACTCCTCTGGGAGTACCAGCTCATGGGCCACAGTCCGCGCCGGTGCTCCGTCGCAATCGGTCTGGGCAGTCACGACCTGGGCGTAGCCGACGTGACCGCTGAGATGTACCGGCAGGGGATGGCGCCGCTCGTCGTCTTCACAGGAGCCACGAGCCGGACTACCCGCGAGCGGATGCCGCGCGGCGAGGCCGAGCACTACCGCATGCGCGCCATCGAGTTGGGTGTTCCGAGCGATGCCATCCTCGTGGAACCGCAGGCGCGGAACACCGGGGAGAACATTCGCTTCTCGCGCGCACTGCTGGAGGAGCAAGGCGTCCCCGTGTCGTCCGTGCTGTTGGTGAGCAAGCCGTACGAGGAGCGTCGGGCCTATGCCACGGCGCGCAAGCTGTGGCCTGACGTCAAGTTCGTCAGTGCGTCAGCGCCCATGACCTTGGCGGACTACGTCGACTCCATCGGCGATGCCCACCTAGTCGTTGACATGCTGGTCGGTGCGCTTCAGCGCCTGCTGATCTATCCGGCTCAGGGCTTCATGATCAGTCAGCAGGTTCCTCAGGACGTCCTGGATGCCTACGAGCGCTTGTGTGCGCAGGGGTTCACGAGTCGGCTCATTCCTGATGCCGCTCAGACGGAGTGAGTAAAAACCTTCTCTACGGGTTCAAGGCGCCGCGCAAGCGCGGCGCGCGCCGCAGCCCCCAGCCGGGGGCTGCCTCTGTCTCCGCCCCGGCTGCCCCCGGCCGGACGGCGGCGCACCGAGTGCGACACCAGCCCGAGAGAATCGGCCGGCAATGGGGCGGGGAACCCGGTGTGGCTGGGGCGGTCGGCTCCACGGCTTTAGCCACCTCCCCGATTCGGGTCCCGCGTCGAGCAAGACCAGGGGGCCACTCGTTCAAATTCCGGGCAGGATCACAGCCTGCCCGAGTAGCCAGCCAGCGTACGGCCCCCTGATCATGCTCGACCCCAAGCCGGGCAGGACACCGGCCAAACCCGCTCCACCGACCTCTCGTCCGATGTACGTTCTCGGCATGCCCGTGGCCCTGCACGGTGCCCGGGAAGGCAAATATGAGACTGCAGACACCCCGTTTGGGATGAGAGGGAACCGATGGCAGAAATCATCCTTCCTGGGTTTGGCGTTATGGCCTACAGGAGTTTTGGTGATCAAATGCAATTTAGTGGCCCCCTAGGGTCGGTAACTCTTCTTGCGGGGCAAAACAATTCTGGAAAATCGAATTTCCTGAGACTGCTGGCCAAGGTGGCATCAGGCAGACATGAACTTGAAGAGCTCGACAACCATCGTGGAGGCGGGGCTAGTTGCCGCTATGCAGTCGCTATTGACTGGAGTAAACAGATTGCCCCCATTTTGGAAGAGAAGAGCTGGCATTCTGACGTAAGAACAGCCATGGAGAAGATTTTCCACCATCCCGCCATCGAGAGGGATGGGCTCAGTTGGATCTCCTACGAACTAAGCGGTTCCCTACCCTTGGAGCAGTTTGATCCTGTCATTTCCACTCTAGGTAATAGCGATATCCTGCGTACGTTGCAGCTCATGCAGCATTCGTCGTACTCGCCAGGGTCGGAGATTCAAGCAGGAAGACAGAATCTCCAAACAATTTTGCGTACGGTTCTTCCCGATCGTCCTTGGCTAAGTCGAGGCTCCGTGGTAACAATCGAAGCGTTTCGGCAAATTAAGGAACTGTCAGATACGGACGCCCCAGAGGGAACCCCGGAAGGTTTGGGACTCCTCCCGCGCTTGCAGCGATTGCAAAACCCCCCAGCTTCGACGCACGACAGAGATACGGAGAGGTTCCAGGCCGTCAATAGGTTCGTGAAGACTATTTTGGACGACGAGACGGCACGCCTCGAAGTGCAACATGATGCTCGTACGCTAAACGTGCATCACGGGGGCAGAATCCTTCCGCTGGAAAACCTTGGAACGGGTGTCCATCAGGTCATCATCCTGGCGGTTGCTGCCACGGTTAATGAGAATGCAATTGTATGCGTGGAAGAGCCTGAGGTTCACCTGCACCCGATCTATCAAAGGAAATTCATCCGCTACTTGGCGAGCGAGACGAACAATCAATATCTAATTGCCACACACTCTGCTCACCTGCTCGATCATCAGTCAGCAACTGTTCTTCATGTCCGCCATAACGGGCAGAATTCGACGCTGGACCCCGCGGTATCACCTGCCGAGCTCTCAGGAGTCTGTGCAGATCTCGGCTATCGACCGTCGGACCTTCTTCAAACAAACGCAGTGATCTGGGTGGAAGGACCATCCGATAGGATCTATCTTAATCACTGGATCAGGCAGGCTAGGCCTGGCCTAATTGAAGGCTTGCATTATTCGCTTATGTTCTATGGTGGCGGCCTTTTGAATAACCTGTCTGCTGCGGATGAGGAAGTGAGAGACTTCATTGAGCTTAGGCGTCTTAATAGGTATATGAGCATCGTAATCGATAGCGACAAGAGGAGCTATCAGGCCAAGCTGAACGAAACGAAAAGGCGCGTTCAGGCGGAGTTCGATAAGGATGCTGAAGACGGATTCGTCTGGGTCACCGACGGATATACAATTGAGAATTATGTACCGCCGGATATCCTCAGGGAAGTAGTGGCAGAAATCCACCCCAAGGCGACTCAGGAGTGGAGCGGGGATAAATGGCAGAACCCCTTGATCCTGAAGAATCGGTCAGGGGCGGCGCAAAGTCCAGACAAAAATAGAATTGCTCGTATCGTTTGTGAAAGGTGGGCCGACCCGCCTCCGGCAAATTCGAAATTGGCCCAAATGGTTATGCGATGCGTCTCCTTCATTGAGGTGGCGAATCGAACCTCTTCGAATCCGGTCAAGTGATACCGGCCGTGCTGGCCACGTTCCCTAACCGTTGCTGGACCATAGCCCCGTGTGGACACGTCGACAGCCCTCAGGGGCCGCTGTGCCGATGGTTCGCATCGAGGCGGTCAGCGGACACGGCCCCACGTTGACCGACGCATGCCATGCGACTACCGCAACGGTGGGGTCAGGCTTCTGCCAGTCAGGGTTCGTACGGTTGCCAGCGGCAGGGAGCTGCAAACAAGGAGGAGTAGTCGGTGCCAACGATGGGAAGCGGTGGCGGTCGTGGACAAGCCGACTTCAACGGTAAGGCCCGACGGCTCTTAGCCCAGCGTGCGGCGTTTCGCTGCTCGAACCCGAGATGCGGGGCGCTCACGATCGGGCCGGGCATCGGTTCGGAAGATGTCACCGATACGGGCACAGCCGCTCACATCTTTGCCGCTGCGGAACGAGGACCCCGGGGGGCCGGCGGTCTGTCGGATGCAGAGCGATCCCACATCTCGAATGGGATTTGGCTATGTGCGACATGTGGTCGCTTAGTCGATGCGAATTCAGGTGACGCATTTTCTGGATCGCTACTCCGGAGCTGGAAGGACCTCCACGAACACCGCACTCGCCTGGAGCAGGGTGGACAAGCCCAGCCCTTCGGCTGGGTCCAGACCCTGGAAGTTGTCAGTCACTACCTCCTGATGCCCGGCGTGCTACGTCTTTCAAAGCTTAACCTTCTCTTCGGAATGAATGATTCGGGTAAGACGAAACTTCTGCACCTACTGCGAGCGCTCAGTTCGCCACACTTACTGATGGAGAATCCAGCAGATTTGTCGTGCGCCATCACTTGGTTCGATCCGGAACTTCGGAAGGCGCTGGTGGATGTCCGGGGTCGGTGGCTGGAGTACCGGGTTGATGGCCGGCGGGTGGCACTTCCTCCTCGCCCGTACAGGGTTCTTTCGTTCGGATCCGAGGCCTACGATCGACGCGCTTTCCTTTTTAGTGGACCCTCGGTCTCGGGAATTTCTAAATTCCTCGAAGTCGATCGCTGGACCGCGCGAACTGTAATCGCCAACATGCCTGTTCTGCTGCCCGATGTGATGTCCGATGTGACTTTCTATGGGGATGACGTCAAGGTTTCATATCGGAAAGGGGTGTTCGGAGGGCAAGATCTTGGGCAGGTAGCCGTGTGGTTCTACGCGCTAGCTGTCTTTTCGGAACTGCAAGCGCGAGCGGAGCCAACAATCCTTGTGTTGGATGAGCCATTCGTTCACCTACACGCCGTAGCGCAACGGCATGTGCTGGAGCTGTTCGAGTCGGCGACGTGGACTTTCCAGGTCATCCTGGCTGAGCACAGTCTGACCGCCTACGAGCGTCGGCATAACGGCTGGAGCGCCACGGTGCTGGTACCTGTAGGGGAGCACCGGTCCCGCATCTCCCAGGAGGATGCGGACCTGGAACGCATTGGAGGCGGCTGAGCGGTTACGCGGAGGTCGCGCCGCGGTCGTTGGCTGGCATGGCGGACTCGGCGGTCTCCACGCCATCAAGCGGACCATGTGGAGGTGCGGTCAGGCCACAAGAGTGTCCTTGCGGGGTACCACCTCCCACGGGTGGCTGGCGCCGCCTGGCCCGACTCAGTCGTTCAGATTCCACCGAACTCGTGCAGCAGGGTTTCGCGTCCTGGTTTTATTTGCTGGGATACCAAGTCTCTAAATGGGGGTAGGTTCCGCTTTGGACGCAGCATTAGCAGGGCTTCTCGGTGCTACCGTAGGTGCCGTTTCCGGTTTCTCCGGTGCATGGTTGGCCCAACGAGGGCAACTACGCATCCAACGAGAGCAGCGCCAACATGAATTAGCCGTGCGCTGGTTGGACGATAAGCGCCACCTCTACCGCGATCTATTGTTGGCTGTATTCGGATGGCACGATGCACTTGTTTCAATCATGCAAGATAAGGCCGACGGCACCTTGCACGACGTCCGGTCATCGGCATACAAGCTCGGTGTGGAGATCGACCTCATAGCGTCAGAGTCAGTGCGCATGGCAGCCGTGCGCATGCGGAGGAATCTACTTAAGGCCCAGGGCCCGATCTTGCACGCTGAGCGAGTTGATGCTGATGCCGCGCTGAAGGACGTCATGGCAGCCGCAGATGCCTTCGAGGAAGCCGTACGAGTTGAGCTCGCACCGCCCATTCACCGTTGACCTTTGGAAGTGCACCGGCTACCCAGCCCGTGCCATCACGTGCCCGGAGGGGTGGGGAGGCGCGGAGTGCGCACCGAGGGGTCAGGCCTCGCGTCGAACTGTCAGCAGTGCGGTTCGTATCGTGATCGTGTGCGCAACGAGAGACACGATGAGCCGCTTTCCGGAGAGGAGTTGGAGCTCTTCCTCCAGTTCCTTACATCGGTTCGCGAGGCATGAGCTCGATCTCTTCGCCCTCATGGAGGTTGGCGACCCCGAGCACCCCGCCTATGTGAGCATCGGGAGGGACCCACAGCCAGGCGTCGCCCCGTCGGCATACCGCCGGCCGTAGGGCGGCTGCGCGAGGGATCTGACATCCATCGCTGACATCAACGGCGGTGGATTGCGGCGGTCGTGCCCGGCCTCTCACGGTGCGGGCAGCCTTGGGAACGCAAGAGAGTGCGGCCGTCCGGTCGAACTTACAAAGCAGATGTCGGCGGTTCGAAACCGTCCGCGCCCACCATGGATAGTCGCAGGTGAGAGCCTGTCTCGGCCCTCTGGTCCACACGGATCAGGGGGCCGTTTCCATGATCGGGGCCACATAGGGGCCACATCGCCACGGAATCGTTGCCGTCCGTCACTCGTTCGAGGGGATGGATTCGGTGCCTCAGACACGTAAGCTGCACGGCATGGGAGGGGCAGGCGTGTCTCCCCACACGCGCCTGACACGCGCCTCCCAAATTCTGTGGTGACTGGGCGGGGAGGCCCGGCACACAGGAGCAAGGCCCCCACCGGTTATGTCGGTGGGGGCCTTCTGCTGTCCAACGTAAACCGCCTCGCACCCAGTTGGGTGCGAGGCGGGGCGTCTTGACCGAGTCATGACGCCTAACGGCGCAATGAGGTGGACACGCGAACACCTCTGCACCGCCTTGGAGTCGCCACCTTTCGATGGCGACCGCTCAGGGTTACGTGTCATAGGCATATACCGCAAGGTGTAGGTTCTGCCCTACATACTTTCGATCATGGAGGGCAGAGCGTTGACGTGTGCCGCGCTCCATCCCCCCACCCGCCTGGGTCATCACCCGCCGCCGGGCCATCGGAGACCGCATTCGTACCGCGCGCCATGCCGCCGGCCTCACTCAAGAGGAGACGGCGTTACGCATCGGCATGGACCGGTCCACGTACAACCGCATCGAAATGGGCCACAGTGCCGCGCTCATCGACTCGTTGATCCTCATTGCTGACGCCCTCGGTGTGGACCTAGCCGACCTCGTCCGGACGTAGCCCTGCCCGTGACCGATCGGCGCGGCCACGGGCAGGGAGCTCAGCGTTCGCGCTGCCGGGCGGCGAGGCGCTGCTCACGGGTGCGCTGTAACCAGATCAGGTTGTCGAGGACCGTGTCCCCTGACGGCTCCTGCGGCGGCCGACTGTCGCTCACTTCTTGCCCTCCCGCTCCGCAGCCTTGTAGGCGGTGCGAAGGCGGTCCGCAGCCGCACAGTTCGTCCCGGAGCGGCACGGCTGGCACTTCTGGGTGTGCTTGATGTACGCCCGGTACGTGGCCTGCACGCGTGGGGAGATGGGTGGCGTCGTCATGGTCGGCTCCATGTCGCGGGGACAGTGACCACATGGTGAACCCACGTAAAGGCCCCAACTACCACGAGTTGATGGTAGTTGGGGCCAATGTTTCACTCAGTGTTATACGCCCAGCCAGGACCCGAAGCTGAGGAACGAATCGGGAAGCTGCCGCTTCGCAGCCTCGAGCCCGTCGTACGTCTCCCGGACCGTCTGGTGGTACCGCGCCTGCTGCGGCGCCGCCCGCCGCGCGCGCACCAGATTGGCGAACGCGTCCTCGAGTTGTCCGTTCCACATTTGCGCTCGAGCCAGCTCCGCATAGTGGTGGGACTGCCGGGACACCGGCCAGCTCTTCGGCATGACCACCGCCCGGCCGATCTGTGCGGCCTGCCCGTACTCGTCCAGCTCGGCGAGCACGCTGACCCTGTGCACGGCCACGTTCGTCGGGCCGAAGCTCAACCAGTGCACATCCGATGCGTCGCCCGTGGACTTCGCGATCCGGTCCGCTTCCTCGAGGTGGCCGTCAGCTGCGTCACGGTCTTTCGCTCGAGCAGCCATCACCGCGGCCCCAAGGTGCAGCTGCCCGACGAGGACATCCCGCTCCCGGCCGGCGTCCGCCTGCTCGAGAGTGGACAGCCCCCGCCGGATCAGCCGGTCCCCGGTGCGGTACTGGCCCGCGCGCAGGTAGGTGAGGGCGCGCATGTACCGGTACATGCCGCCGACCACCGCACCGGATCCGCGCTCGGCTGCCCACTCCATGCGGGACAGGGCGATCGTCGCCAGATCCGGGTAGCCCAGCTTCGACGTGACGTCGTACGCGGTGCGGTAGTACGACGCGAGGAGCAGCCACCCTGCGGTGGTGTCCTCGAGGTGGGCGGCGGTCGTCTGCTCGAGGATGAGGCCCGGCAGTTGTCCGGCGGTCCGCTTGATTTCGCCAGCACGGACCGCGACGAGGAGCCCTTGCGCGTCGTCCTCGAGGAGCTGCCCGGGGCGGGGCGCAATGTCGGGGTCGGCTCCAAGGTCATACACATCGAGGGCTTCGCGGATCGGCTGGATCAGTATGTCCAGCTCATCGGACCGGAGTTCCGTGGTGTACGGCTGGCCGGTGACGGTCGCTACTTCCACGCGCAGGGCTCGAGCGACGGACGCGATCAGTCGCGGGGACGCAGGCAAGGTGCCCTGCTCGGTCTTCGTGAGGGTGGAGTACGGGATCTGGGCGAGGTCGCAGAGGGCCCGTTGGGTGAGGTGGCGCTCGGCACGTAGCCGCTTGATGCGTGCGCCGGTGTGGTCATGGGGCAGAGCGTGCATACTGAACTCCGTTCTGACTCGACACCAGAACGGTACCCGCCGGCCGCGGCATGGGTACCCCCGATGGCCCCGTGATCCTCCAGGACGGCGGGGCCATCGCCATACCCCGGACACGACGAAAGCGCCCCCCGTCCGACCCCGAAGGGCCGGACAGGGGGCGTAGTGATCAGACCCCAGTTCGGTTGAACTCCGACACCCGATCCGGCGGCGCCGGCGGCTCGATCCGGTTGACCCGCATCTGTGTCGTCAGATCGCTGACGTACCCGGCGAACGAGCGGACGAGGGACCGAAGGGAACGAAGTTCTTCCTTCGTCTCGGCCAACTCCTCCTGCATGTCGTCCCGGATCGCCTTGAACGCCGCCAGGTCAGCGGCCCGTTGGTTCGGTTCCGTTTGGATCGAGGCCGCCGTGCGGCTGCCCCGGTACGTCAGCCAGCCCGTGACGATGACCCCCAGCACCGTCAGGCAGGCGCCACCTATGTTCATCCACCCGTTCAAGCCGGGCCCCTCTCTACTGCCCCCTCAGCAGCCGGGCGCCGACCACCGCCGCCGGGAGGGACGCGCGACGCGCACCAGATCACGCCGCAGTGCGACGTGATGTACCACAGGAAAATGAAGACGCCCCGCGGGTAGTGCCCGGACAGCGCCGCCCATCCGTACACGAAAGCCCACAGCGACGGGGGCACGGACGCGGCCAGGAACCCGAACCGGTCCTGCCCGAAGCGCACCCACGCCGAGCCGAAGGTGACCGTGCCCGCGAGGATCCACACCCACGCCCAACAGTGCAGCGGAGCAAAGTCCGTCAGCAACTCCAGGCCCTGGAGCGCCGGGGGTTCCACGATGAGGCCGACGCCCCAGCAGACTTTCCCGATGCCCATGAAGAACAGGAACCGGCCGCGGCGGCCCAGATGGGCGTTGACCCGCCGGACCACCGCAGCCACCATCAGACGCCTGCCGCAGTCGACGCGCTGTTCTTGTCGCCGACCACCTTGGCGAACAGGCCCTTCAGCAGGGATCCCACCGCGGCGATACCCGCCGCGCCGACGGTCTCCCAGAACGACGCGGAGAACATCGACGCCGGGCCGGCCGCGAGAGCGACCGCCGCAGCCGCAGCGAGGAACGTCCAGACGACGCGCTCGGCCAGGTCCTTGGCGTAGGTGCTGGCGGTCTTGCCGACGTCGCCGAGGGGCGGGAGAGAGATGTCAGACATGGTCAGGACTCCTTGTTTTCCAGCGCGGTCATGCGCTTTTCCAGAGCGGTGATCCGCTCCGAATCTGTGGGCTTCGGCGGCATCGGGGTGGGTGTCGGCTTCGGTGCGGGCGTCGACGGGGACCAGGACGCGGCGTGCCTCAGCCGCTCGGCCACGTCCTTGCGGAACTGGCCCGGCGTGAAGTCGAAGCGACCGCGGGCGCCGTATCCCTCCACGGGGCCCTTCGGGTCGATCTTTCCCTCCACGGACGTTTCCTTGTGGCAGCCGCAGGACTCTGCAGACCAGCCGAACTCGCGGCAGAACGCGGCGTTGATGCGGACCCAGGCGTCGTACTGCGCCCGCGGGTAGACGTCCTTGCCGTTGCCGAGGTTCTCCGTCTCGATGCCGTAGGAGACGTCGTTCCCGTCGACGGTGCCCGACGCCTTCGACGGGGCCGGGTGCGTGGACGACTCGTTGAGGAACGAGGTGTACGCGTTCTTCGCCATCGGCCCGGCATGGTTCGCGCGACCTGCGCTGCACATCGTGGCCAGGCCTGACTTTGCGAGGTGGATGTGGGCGAGCGGGCCGGGCAAGCCGGCCACGCCGTTCTTCGCGACGACCGCCAACGAGTTGGATCCGGCGGTGTGGTGGTTGAGCACCATGTGGACGGGGCCGAACGGCCTGCCGGTCGCGGCGTCCCGGCCGCGGGTGCGCCAGTCGGGGTACTCGGCAGTCTTCACCCCCTCCGCCTTCAGGATGGCGAGGAGTCTGCTCGCGGTCAGTGGTGCAGCCATCAGGTCTCCAGACATGCAGAAAGCCCCGGCCAGCAGGCACGGGGCAACGTGATCAGGGGAAGGTCAGAGTTCGAGGAGCCCGGTCACCCACAGATTCCCGCCACTGGCCACGAGGGTCGCCGGGTCGACAGCCGCGGTGCCCGCCGCGCCCTTGTAGAGGTAGATCCGAGACAGGGCCAGGCCGACAGACGCACCGCACCGCAGCCCCGCCTTGGCGTAATACTCGTCCGGTGTGACCTGCAACGACGACACCCGGACAGCCCCGACAGAGTGCGTGATCTCCAGGTGGTCCGGGTGCTGGATAACCCCGGTCACCCCCGACGGGGCGTGCGCCGCGTCGTCGATCAGCTGCCACCCCGCCCCGGTGTTCCGCAGAGCGCAGGAGATCACCGCCAGCCGCGGCCCCGCCTCAGTCGCCAGTATGTGCGTGCCCATTCAGACCACCTCATAGATTGTGGCGACGAGCGACGTATACACGCCGGTCAGCCGCATGCCAGTCGGCACCGTGAACGTCAATTTCAGCGTGTGGGACCCGGCCGCAGCCAAGATCACCCGATAGCTCTGCGCCGCCGTCATACGGTCCGACGCGTTGCCCGGCCCCTGCTGGAATGTGGCGTACCGCGACTCGCCGACCCCGTCGACGTTCAGCCGGCCAGACCCGAGAGTCGTCGTCGCCACGGTGATGTCGTAGTCGAAGGAGCAGTTCACGACGGCGGTCGCGTTGGCCGTCGTCGTGTTGAACGTGACGCTGCAGCTGGTGACGTCCGCGTCGGTGAGCGGGCCGTCCTGCGTGGTCGTGCCCACCGCCTCATACGTGACCGGCTGGACCCGGTTGAGCTGCCCGGCCGTCACTTTCTGGCCCGCAAGGAAGGGCATGCGTACCTCCTAAAGCGCGGCGCGCATCGGATGGGTGAGAGACAGGGACGTTCCGGCCGTCTGCGCCTTGGTGATCCCGTTGACGGACCGGGTCACGGTGAACAACTGCGGGTTGACCACGTTGAAGTTGTCGAAGCGGACCTGTGCGGACACGTTGGTGTTCGCGGTGTCCGAGACGGCCCGGCACCCGACGGACAGGGCATCGGTGTGCACGGAGTCTGTGCCCATCGCCTGCCACGTGGTGGGCTCCGTGCTTGTGGTCGCCCAGACTTTCGCGCGGAGCTCGGTGTCCTCCATCTGGAACCGCAGCCGGTAGAACGTGCCCGCTACGTGGGTCAGGGCCGTGGTGAACGTGCCGAGCTGGGTGTCGACTCCGGCCACCCGCTTGCGCACCGACAGGATCACGGCCTGCGCGGTCGTGAACTCGATCCGGGCCATGTAGTAGTCGTTGGAGCTCGCGTACCGGCAGACGGACATGCCGTACAGGCTGCCGCCGGTCGCCAGGGCGCTCGTTGCGACGTCGACGTACACGTCGGTGTCAGCCAGCGGCGACGTGATCCGCATGATCCGGGACGCATTGGTCGAGGTCAGCGTCATGATCCCGTAGTTGGACGCCACGGAGAAGTCCGATGCCGATCCGAAGCCGATTGACCAGGCACCGCCCACATCGGCCGTGCCCCAACTGCTCGCCGCGGTCCGGCCGAACGCGTCCTTCACGGGGCTGGTGATCGCGGTGACCGTGACCACCTCACCGCCCGCGGTCACGTCGAACGGGAACTCGGACGGCTGCCCGGCGGTGGTAATCCACGTCGGGCCATCCGTCACGTGGACCGGCCACACCGTGTCCGACTCCGTGACCGCCGCAGCGAGCTCCGACCCGTCCGTGTCCGCACGGCCGAGGACCGAATCCTCCAGGACGCCCACCGTCCACGGGCCGGCCGGGGAGCAGGTCAGGTAGAGGTCCCACGTCAGCGGCCCGAAATCGTCCTCCATCCCGTCGACCATCAGGTCATACGGGCCCGCAGGAAGGTGCGGCGGTGTGTTCTCGATGCGCACCACATCGCCCTCAACCAGGCGTGTCACCGCCGGAATCAGCTCGGGATTCCTGTGGAGCATGACGTGGATTCGCGGGTACCGGGCCTCATCCCACGTGCCCAGCGACATCAGCCACGCGGCGATCTGCTCCGGCTGCGTGTCCTCGTACAGCGACAGCGTCACCGCGTCGTCGTACGTACCGACCCCAAACGGAGGCGGCTGCACCGACAGCGGCCCCGATTCGAGGACAACGCGCGCCGACGAACCGTTCTCCCGCGTCACCGTCACGTCGTTGCGGACGGTGTCGTCTTCGACCGGCTCGAACGGCTGCGTGAGATCCGCGTAGTCCAGGACCAGCGCGGGCGCCTGGTTGTAGAGGGTGTGCCGGCCCCGGTACGCCAGCGCGAGCTGGTAGCGGTCCTCGAAGAGAATCCCACCGTCTGACTCGGCCACGTCCTCCAACAGGGCGGGGAGGGTGTCCGAGCGCTGCGGACCCATGCGGGTCGTGTCCGCGCGGTCGCCGAAGTACGTGAGCTCCACGCCCTGCTCGTCCGTGAGGCGGATCGCGCGGGTCCCGGCCACCTCTCCGTCGAACCCGTGGTCGGCGAAGTCGTATGCGCCCGGGTTGTACGTCTCGAACACACTGAGGTGCCCGAAGCTCATGCCCTGGAGCAGCGGCCCGAACTGGCTCTCCACGCTGGTGACGTGCCCCGCTGTGCCCGCGTACACGGTCGGGGTGGACACGCCGCCTTCCCCGATCGTGACCCAGCCGACGCGGGCCGTGACGTTGCCGCCCGACGTCTGCGTAGAGATCTTCAGCCGGTTCCACGCACCGGTGAACCCAGGGGCGGTGGTGCTGCTCGAAAACAGTTCGTCCCCGGCCGCGTTCTGCCCGACCAAGCGCACGTTGTTCGTCTGGATCTGCACCAGGATGCGGGGCGCGATCCCGGTGGTGCGGATCAGGAACATCGTCGTCAGGGACGCGGGCATCTCGTCCAGCTTGTAGACCAGCTCAACTTGCCACTGGCCGTCCGCACCCGGGCGGACGCCACCGAAGAACCGGGCATCCTCCGTGAGAACCGGCAGGGCATCCGACCCCGACAGGGTGCCGTCCGAACCGAAGTCGAAGCCCGACAGGCGCAGCGGCGCCACGTTCCTGATCGGGGAATACGCCTGCGTCGCCGACCGGCCCTCCTCCAGCGGCCAGTACGCCAGCGGCCCGTACGACGGGATGCGGCGGCGCAACGTCGACTGCAACGAGTTGCGGCCAGCGGTGAGGCGGCGCAGTAGCCCGGACGCCTCGATCGGGGCGGTGATGTTGTGCCCCGAGACGTGCCAGCGTGGCGGCCACTCGGACACCTCGGTCACGCACCGCACCCACCGGTCCGTGATCTCCGAGGCCCCCTCCAGGGCCCACATACGGCCGGCAGCATCCGTGAACCCGGTTGCCCCGATCGTCTGCGCCGCAAAGTTCGGGTTGGCGACGACTGTGCCGCCGATCCCTGACCGGACCTCAGCCGAGTAGAACGCCCCGGTGGGCGCCGACAGGCCGTTGAGGACGTTCATCACGTACAGAGACGCGGTGCCGCTGAAGATGCTCGTTGTCCCGGCGGTGACGATGGGCGCACCGAGCTGCGTCCACGGGCCTGCCATGGTGGGGGCGGTGTAGTAGACGACGGTGTGCCCGGACGCCCCGTTGTTGACGTCCAGGGTCGCGCGGACGGCGAGGCGCCCTGACGCGGGGATGGGGAGCATCACGGTGGACTGCGCACCGAGGAGCGTTGCGGTGGTGCCACCGCTGGTGTGGTAGAGCCACAGGCGCCGGTTGTACGTGAACAGGAGCCACGACAGCTGGGTGTTGGCGCCCCACTTCCCCATGAGGTCCATACCCGCGGGGACGGCCCAGTCTTCGATCTGTGCGTCGACACGGACATCGAGGTCCCCGGTGATGTCGAGGGCTGCAATGTCCGGGGTGGCTGCCCGGTCGTTGGTGCCGCCGTATCCGCGCAGGATGGTGTCCCCTCCGGCGGTGCTGAGCCGGAGGGGGGTGTTGCGGCCGAGGAGCCCGAAGTACGGGGAGAGGGGGTTCCGGTTGGAGTACAGGCCGTTCGGCGAGTTGAGGACGAGGCCAACGGACGCAGGGTCGGCGCGGGCGCCCTGTGAGCGTCGCCCGCGCGAGTGCCGGACCTTGGACGCCTTCCGCACGTCGGCGGTGACGTCCGTCCACACCCCACCGATCTTGAGTTCCGCCCGCAGGTCAGGTACTGACACGCCTATCGCCTCTTCCCGAATGCGGTCTGAACGTCGCCGCCGCCCTTGACGTCGACGGCCTTACGGATTTCGCCGACGAGGAAGTCGGAGTACCGGGACCCGTCGGAGCGGAGCTCTAGAACCACGCGCCCGCCGCCTGCCGTGCTGCCGCCGCCTCCGGCCATGGCCATGCCGGGGAGGCCGCCGGTGATGCCACCGAGCTGCGACCGGAGGGCCGGAATCTGGCTGGCGATGCCGCCCATGAGGCCGCCCATGAGGGACTGGCCGGCCGGGATGAGGAGCTTCTTGTCGACCTCCTCGGGGCCTTTCCAGTCGGGGATCATGCTGGTGAGGTTCGACAGGGTGCTCTGTACGGACGGGATCATCGACTTGATGCCGCTGATGAGGCCCTGGACGATGGCCCGGCCGATGCCGTTCAGGATCTGCCCCGGGGACGGGATCGCGCTCTTGATGCGCCCGGGGAGCGCGCGTACGTAGGCGATCGCGTCGGCGACGCCCTTTGCTACCGCCCGGACGAGGCGCCCGCCCGCGTCCTTTGCGTGCTGGCCGACGATTCCGGCGAATTCGCGAAGGTAGGCGCCGGCCCGCGGGAGCAGATTGGAGAGGACACGGAGCGCGTCCTCCTTGAAATTGTTGACGATCGTTTTGGCGTGCTCCATGGCGCCGGAGAAGTCGCCTTGCAGGAGGGCGGCGATTCCCTTGATGGCGGGGATGACGTAGTGGGTGACGAGGTCTGATAGGGCGGTGAGGGCGCTCGAAACGATGATGATCAGGCCGACGAGGATCGGGCCGATCACGGGGAGCAGCTGGCCCAGAATCGTTGCGGCCAGGCTCAGTACCTGGGCAGTCAGCGGCGCCATAGCAATAGCCATTTCGGCGATTTTGATTGCTGCATCAGCCAGATAGGGGGCCATTTCGGCGAGGATTTGGGTCAGTTGTGGCCCGAGTTCCTCTACCAGCTGCACAAAGGGCGGTAGAAGGTCGGTCAGAATTGGCACCAAAGCTTCGAAAAGCGGCACCAGCTGAGTGGACAAATTCGCTGCAATTTGCTCAATGACGGGGGCAAGGGCAACGAATACCGCGGAAAGCGCATCGAAAAGGGGGACGAGTGCGGGCAGGATAGCGACGATCAGATCCGCCGCAAGATCGACGATGGGAAGGAAAGCGACCACGAGAGATCCCGCGGCACCGGCCAGGGAAACCAGCACAGGGCCGAGGGCAGTCAGGATGCGGCTCAGCCCGTCGCCGAGGACACGGATCAGCTGCTGCGCGGGCCCAGCCAGTTTCGCGAACACCTGCGCGATGATCACGACCGCCTTGGACAGCAGCGGTGCCGCGACCTTCCCGAGGGTGCTCATCGTCTGGAACAGGCCCTTAAGCCCCGCCTGGACCTCCGGGGACGCAAACGCCTTCGCGAGCGACCCGGTGATGTCCTGGAGGACTCCGATGAACCCGCCGCCGCTGGTCTGGGCAGCCTTGAACACCGATCCGAGGATCTTGAAGACGTTGCCGGCGACCTTGCCCAACTGCCCGATCAGGTCGATGGCCTGCTCGATCGCAGCCTCGATCCGCCCCGACTTGAACGCCGCGGTGAACTGCTCCGAGAACCGGTCGAATGCCTTCCCCGCAGCCTTCGTCAGACGAGAGAACGCGGGCGCCGCCGCGGCGGCTACCTGAGTCAGCCCGGTGACCAGCTGGCCGGGAATGCGGGACAGGTTGTGGAGTCCGTTCGTGGCGCCCTTCAGCGCCGTACCCAACGTCCCGTCCTTCGACAGGCTGATGGCCGCCTGGCCGACGCCCTTGCCCATCTTGTTGAGCGCGTCAGCGCTGCTCAGCAGGGCCTTGCGGAGCACGGGGAGGGTGCTGGTCGACATGCCCTTGAGGACCTTGTCGAAGCCCTTGAACATCCTTTCCTGGACGTCCTGCTGCAGCTTCTTGAACTCCGGGGCGAGCTTCTTCACCTCCAGCGCGAACGCCCGCGCCGACGGCGACAGCTTCGCCAGGGCCTTCTCAAATTCGGCTGCCTTCTCCGGGTCCAGCGCCGCCTTCATCGCGTCGTCGACCCCGGTCATGCCGAGCTTCACCGTTGCGGTGGCCAACTTCAGGGCGAGCATGGCCGAGACACCCAGCGCCGCGGCCGGCGCAATGTTCGCCAGCGTGGCCACCAGCCCGGCGGCAAGCGGGGCCGCAGCCCCGAGCATGGCCCCCATCTTGCCGATGGACGCGGCCACACCCCCCAGCGAGCTGGCCATCCCACCGAGACGGCCGAGAGTGCCGGCGAACCGGTTGCCCTCCCGGTCGCTGTCACCGAGGTTCTCGCCCATGCGCTGCATGGCCTCGTTGAACCGGTGGTGGAGCTCTCGGAGGTTGGACTCCACGTCGCGGCGGAACCCCCGCATGCGCAGCTGTGCGTTGGCGAGTCCGCGGCGCATCCCGGAATCGTCGGCGCGGATCATGCCGACGAGATCGCCAATGACGAGGGCCACAGCGGATCACCCCTTGTTCAGTTGTGGAGGGCGGAACGGATCTGCTCGGGGTCGTCGACGATCGTCAGCTCGTCCCCGGCGACGCGGCGGAACACTGCTTCGGGAGAGAGGCCGTTGAGGTACGTCCAGAAGGTGCGGCGGGTCAGCTGCGCGATGCCGCGCGGCGTGAGACCGTACTCCCGCCTGAAGTCCGCTTCGACTGCCCACCAGTGCTCGCGGACGGCCTTCTCCGTGCGGCTCGGTTCTGGCCGCTTGGAGCTTTTCCCTCAGCAGCACTCTGCTGGGCAACCGCCTCGAACGCCTCCGCGAAGGACATGTCTGTGCCGGAGGCCTGCGCCATCCCCCACGTCAGGACTGTGAGGAGCTCCCGGTACCCCATGCCGGCATCGACCCAGGACCCGAAGATGTCCGGGCCGAACAGCATGGAGACGAGCTCTTCCACGTCCTCGCGGGCCGAGGACGACGACAGCTCCTGGAGACGCTCCTCGAACCCGAACGGCACGTCGCGGGGGACGTCGACCTCCACACCGCGGATGACTTCTGTGCGGGCGCCGGACACCTCGGCCCAGTACGCGTCCCAGGTCGGGGAGTCGGTGGTCTTGCGTGTTGTCACGCCTTCACCGCCGTCGTGTTCGGGCCGGAGCGGGTCACGGTGCAGCTCCACGACACCTTGTCGTTGTTGCCGCCGCCCTCGTCGCTGAGCTGGTACGTAGCCTGCGGCCACACCTCCCACGTGGTGTCACCAGGCGCGGCCATGCGGAACCCGATGAGGGAGTCGTCACCGAGGCGTTCGGACTGTGCCTCCACGAGGGCCTGACCGGAGTCGAGGGCCCCGGTGTCGGGGTCCTTCAGCCGGAATCCTTCGAGGGTGATCGTCTTACCGATCTGCATGTTCTGGCCCTCGGCCTGACCGTCGGACCCGAACGTGGTGGTGTCGGCGGTCTCGTACTCGCGTCCCTTGGAGAACGTGTTGATGGCCGTGGGGCCGATCGCGACCCACGTGCCGGGGTTCGCGAAGTCCTCGATCTCGAATTCCACATCGCGGGCGTTGTACTTGATGGGCGCCATTGCTGCCTCCGGGCATGCAGAAGGGCCCGCAGCGCGCGGCTACGGGCCCGAAGTGGTGGGGTGGGGTTACACGCGGTGGGTGGTCACGTCGCGAATCTCCTGCCGGAAATTGCAGATGTGTTCGTGCTCGTCGTTCGCGTTCTTGCCCATGGACGCCGGGGCGGCTTGCAGGGCAATCGACAGGATCAGGAGCGTCCCGTCGGGCAGGGTGATCGGGCCGAGCCCGTGCAGCTCGTCGCGGATCTGCTTGCACAGCAGCCGGGACACGGACGGATCCGGGCCCCCGCGCACCCGCACCTGCAGCCGCGGTTCGTCGTACCCCAGTCTCGAATCCGACTCGTTCGCTGCGTCGTAGATGGTGAGGGCGACCGCGACACCCGGGCGGGACGGCAGCGACTCGAGGAAGCAGTTGCCGGCCGTGCCGTCCGGGTCGTAGTCGACGATGCCCAGGTTGGTGAGGTGCTGGGCGACACCGGTGAGGAGGTCAGCCACGCAGCCACCTCCGCAGCCCGACGGCCATCATGTCGAGGACGACCTGGCGCTCCCGGTTCATCGGGATTTCCAGGTACTTCGCCATGCGCCCGGGGAGGTGCCGGAAGTCCAACGCCTCGTGCTGGATCACGGCGTACACCGTGTCGAAGCTGATTGCCCCCTCCAGCCCGTCCACGGTGACCTTCCCGGACCGCTCCAGCGTGCCCTCGTCCAACGGGACGATGCGCTGCGCCTCGGTGAGCACATGCTGTAGGCCTCGCTCCAGCCCTTCGGAGGCGAGGCGCCGGCCACGCCCCGTCCACGGGGCGGTCCCGCTGCTCGTGAACCGGGTGTACTGCACAGCGCCCCCTAGATCAGTTGCACTTCGAGATGGTCGGGTGTGGGCAGGCCGCCCCCGTCACGCCGCAGCGCGGTGATGATCAGGGTGGTGGACCCGTCGGGGAGGGTGACCCTGGACTCTGCGGTGCACAGGGCCAGGGCCTCGTCGAGCCGGGCGTAGAACGTCCCGGACGACACAACCTCCTGCCCCTTCGGGTTGCGGACCGTGCGGGTCTTCTGCTCCAGGAAGCAGCGCACTGCCGCGGGCGCCGCGTACGACGGGCCGTGCGCCCCGGTGTCCCCGCCGTACGTCTCCACCGTCACCTCGTGGCGGAGCAGCTTGCCAAGGATCACCCCCATGAGGTCACCCACCCGAGGACGAACACGTCCGGGGTCAGGTCGGGGGTACGGAGCGCCTCCAGGGCGGTGTCAGCGACCGCACGGCCGCCCGATGACGCCCCGGACTGCGCCCCGCCCCCGGACAGGCTCACCGATCCGATGCTGACCGAGGTGTACTGGCCCGCGGTCCCGAGTTCGTCACCGGAGTCGTCCCATGCCCACACCTGCGCGGACACGGCCGCCGCGAACGCCTCGGCCACCACCTCGTTGGACGGCATCCCGTCCTCGGCAACGTCGTACCGGCACAGCCGGAACACCCGACTGTCGAGGAACCGGGACGCCCTCCGGAGACGGGCATCAATGTCCGCGGGTGCGGTCTGCCCGGTGGTCTCCTCGTACTGTGCCGCGGTCGCGTACACCCGGGCCATGGCCGCCCCCTATGCGCTCGTACCGACGATGACGATGTCGTAGACCACCGACGTGCCAGCGCCGCTGTTGGTGACCTTCAGGATGTCGCCCGTGGTCGCGGTGACCGCGTACGCCGTGGCGTCCGCGACTCCGGCCATCGCCCCGAACGACGCCCCCGGGCGCAGCGTGATCGTCCCCGTGGAGTTGAGGAGCGTCACCCACGGGGCCGTGCCTGCACCGATCACGACGTTGTTGACGTTCGTCGCGGCGGCACTGATGAACAGGCCCTTGACCTTCGCGAACGTGGCCGCGGCCCCGAACGCGTCGAGGAGGACGCCGGCGAGGTCGAGATCCTCGGTGGCCGACGCGGCGAGGGTCCGCTGATCGTGGAACACCCGGTCGGCCTTGCCCGCGCCCGTGCCTGAGGTGAGGTGCACCCCGCGGCGGAAGCTGAGCCGGTCCTCCGACGTCGTCAGGTCCAGGGTGCGTGTCTGGTACGTCCCGGCGGAGATCCCGAGGTCAGCTGTCAGCGGCATCCGGGGTCACCTCCTTGGGCGTTTCGGGCTCCGCGTACAGGGCGGCGAGCTCGTCGCGGGTTGCTGCCGCCGCGTCCTCCTCCGAGGCTCCCTGGCTGACCGCGTAGGCCAGCCAGTCCGCCTTGGACCCGGACTTCGGCGGGCGCTTCGGCTCGTCGTCGACGGGGTCGGCGAGCGGGTCGGTTTCGCGCCGCCACTCCGAACCCTCGTCGTCGGCGAGCTTGCTGAGTTCCTGCTCGCGCTTGCTTCCCTCTGCGGGGATCTCTCGTTCGGCGACGTGGCCGCCGGTGCTGCGCACGAACGTTGTCCGCATGGTCATCACACCTTCAGCCCGGTCATGACCGCGTGGCTCTTCTCGTTGCCGTACTTGAGGCCGACCTCTCCGTACAGCTGGACCTTGTCCGACGCCCCGGTCTTCGCGAGGGGCTCCTCGAACAGGACGCCCTTGCCCGGAACGTTGAGGAACACCGGCATCAGCTGCTCCAGCGACGCGACGGTGATGACGTCCTGCGGCATGTGCCGGTCCATCATCACGGACAGGGTTCCGAAGTCCGTGACGATCGTGTCCACAGCAACGCCGCCCACGGTGCGGGACGTCTCGTGGTACTGCCCGTACGCGGACGCGAAGGCCTTCGTCACGGCGCGCCGCTGGGCGCTGTTGAGGATGAGGGTGGCGGTCTCCTGCTCGCTGATGCCGCCGTTGTCGTAGGCGAGCTGCAGCAGGTCGGACACGTGGTCCGTGGTGAGCGCGGTCTCCCACGGGTTGGTGTACGCGATGCCGGTGGCGGTGCCGAGGGTGAGCGCGGTCCCGCCGGTGGACGTGGCGACCTTGAACGCGTTCGTGCTCTTGGACACCACGTAGTAGGTGCGCCCGGCGACGATGTTCGTGGCCGCGCCGGTCGAGGTGAACACGATCTTGTCGCCGTCGGCGAGGGCGGTCGCGGTCTCCGTGATCGTGTCGGTGGCCGAGGTCAGGGCCGAGACCGTGGCGCCCTTCGCGATCCGGTTGGTGGTGACCGCAGCGAGGAGTCCACGGGTCTGGCGGGCGGTCGCGTTCGATGTCGGCAGGACGTACGACCCGTTGATGAAGCTGTAGTTGATGTCCAACGCCATCTGCTTGAGGGTCTGCGCCACCTGCCAGTCCAGCTCGGACGTGACGGGGTTCTCGCCACCGTTGTGGTTGTACGGCGCGGACTGCGGCGACGCGACCTGACCGATGGCCGCCTGCTTGGTGTACGAAACGGACACCTGCTCCTGGTGGATCTGGACGGTGTTCTTCACGTTCGCCCGGACCCGCTCCTCAGCGGTCGGCGCGTCGGCGCCCTCCAGCTTGGTGCGCTGCGCCGGGTCACGCAGGTCGTACGTCTCCCACTCGAATTCCGTGCTGGTGGTCATGCCACCGCCGGTGAGACCGCCGATGGCCGACAGCAGCGGAGTGTCCGCCGGGGTCAGGGCGAACAGTTCGCCCGTGTAGTTGGGGAGGTTGAAGGTCGTGCCCATCCCGGTGATACCGGCCATGAGGGTCTCCTAGATCACTGTGCGGCGCGCTGCCGCTTGAGTCGGATGACAGAGGCGAAGTCCCGCTTCTGCGTGGCTTCGGCGATCTGCTTGTCGAGGCTGTGCGGCTGCTCACTGCTGCCGCCAGACAGGTCCGCGCCGGAACGACCGGCACGCGCCCGCAGGCTCGGGGTGCGCTGGATAGCGCCCCGGATGGCCTTCTCCACGGCGGCGTTGAACGCCTTGGGGTCGTCGCCGGGGTCGATGCTGTCGATCTCGTCGCAGAACGAACGGGAGTCGAGGAGCGCATCGGCATCGGCACCGAGCCGGTGCGCGGTGCGGTACACGTGCAGTTCCATTTGCGCGGCCACCGCCTGCTCCTGAGCCGAGCCGAGGTGCTGCTGAGACTCGCGGAGCTGCTGGGTGAGCTCCTCGGGGGTCGTCGCCTTGTCGTCCTGGACGAGGCCGAGGGCCTTCCCGATGTCCTGCGCGAGCTCCTGCCGTGCTTCGGCTGCGGCGTTCTGCTTCGCGACGGTCCGGGCCTTGCCGGCTTCGCCACGGAGGTCCGCGATCATCTTCTGGACTCGCGGGTCCAGCGTGCTGAGGTCCAGCTCGCCGGTATCGGCCGGTGCCGCGCCGGTGCCGCCTGCGGGCTGATGCCCACCGGGGGCCGCACCGCCGTCGGGCGCTGGGGCGGGTGGTGCCCCTTCGCCTCCGTCGGCGTACAGGACGGGGGAGAACGGGTTCAGCGGGTACGGGTGGGCCCATCCGGCGCCGTCGAGACGCGGCCGGGCCAGGGTCTTACGGTTCATGCTGCTGCCCTCCAGGGGCATGAGTAAGGCCCGCACCAGGCGGGCCGTTTCGGACATGCGAAAGGGCCCGCACTGGGCAGGCCCTGAGGTGGTCAGTCGAGGTGGCTACCCGCGCGGCAACGGGCGGACCTTGGAGTACCCGCGGATCCACGCCGATCGGCGCAGGTCATCACGCGGGTACGGGCAGGCGGTCGGGCGGGCGCCGTCCCTGCCTGCCTGTGCGCCCTCGTTGAGGGCTTTCGCCAACTGCTCGCGCGGACCCATCACGCCCCCTCAAAGTCGGTTCTGCTGATGGCCGCGGCTAACGCGCGCCCGCTCCCCGGCCGCACTGCGCTGCCCGGAAACCTGCTCCTCGTACTCCGCCAGCGTGGTGCGCCGGTTGTCGATCCACCAGCGTTTCAGCTCCTCCGACGCACGCGCGTAGGCGATGTGCGACGGACCGGAAAACAGGCTGATCGGGTCGACGCCATCACTGGCCGCTTTTCGGGAGAGCAGCACGCCCCGCAGCTCGTCCTCCGCCGCCATGTACTGGCCGTACGTGTGGTCCCGGTACATGTCCCGCACGGTCTCACGGCTGTACGCCGCCCGCGCGGAGGCCTCCGCGTCCTCCCGGTCTGCGATCCACCGTTCAGTGGCGGACATGCTGTCGCGCGGATCATCCGGAAGGTCTGCGGAGAGGTGCGCCCACCCGTGCGGGTCCGAGCCCAAGGCGTCCTCAACCGCTGCCCGGTCGGCGAGCTGCCCGGCCACCGTGCCCGAGCCCGCCGCCTTCGGGAGCGGGGCAGGCGGGTGCCGGCGGTCGATCTCGGCGGCAATCCGCTCGATCTCGTCCGGCCGGGCGTACGGGATGGCCCACCCCAAGGTTCCCTCGTCCAGCCCGGAGAGGTCATCCGACAGGCGACCGCTGGGGAACACGGACGCGACTCGCTCCCGGCGGTCGGACTCTCCGGCAATGGCGTTCAGTTCGTCGCTGGAGGCGCCGCGTGCCCGGATGGCGAGTTCAGTGTCTGACAGGCCGATGAGGTCCGGCCGGCCGCCGGGCAGGCGGGCGGCAATGTCGCGCTGGTCCATCTCCGCTGCGACCCGTGACGTCTCTTCGCCGTCGAGGTGGCGCAGCGACCGCCCGAGCTCGTCGTCGGAAAGGCCGGTGAGGTCGCTTGCAACTCGGCCGCCGGGGCGTACCCGGCCCATGATGTGGCGCTCTTCCTTCGCGTTCTTGCGGCCAGCTGCGGCCAGTCGTCCGAACGCCTTCTTGCCGAACTTTTGGCGCCCGATCCACGCGGCTAGGGCTTCGGGGTCTCGGGCTCCCTTCGCGGCCAGCTTGCTGACGAACTGGCTGGGCATCGGTGCACCTCCTCTGCGGTTACCGCGCGGCGCCGATCTGCTCGCGCGCGGGCTTGCGGCGCAAGTCGTCGTGCGCATCCACGTGGATGCGCATTGCGGCCTGCCACTCGCGGACCTTCGCCCCGGCCTTCCGGCGCGCCTGTTCGTCCATCGCGGCGGCCTGCCGGCGTTTCCAGCGGCGGATGTGCCGCTCGATCTCCCGTTGGCGCTGCGTGTCCTCGTACGACGTGCCAGGTGTCGCATGGTGCGGCGGCCGGGTGGTCACCCCGGGGAGGTACGCCCCGAGACTGTGCCGGCAGTTCGGGTGAAACAGGCCAGCCGCGCGAGCCTCCAGGAGCGACCCGGCGACGTGCACGGCCACGGTCTGCGTCGGCGCGAACAGGCCGGAGGGCTGGATGCTGTGCTCCAGGCGCAGCGTGTGCGGCCCCGACTGCTCCCCGAGGGTGAGGATTTCGCCCTCCCACGGGCGGCACAGCGGGCATTCCAGCGGCGCATCCGACACGATGACGAGGCCGACGCGGATCTCTGCGAGCGCGTCGATGTGCCCCTCGATCGCGGCGCGCGCCGTCACGCTGCGCACCGCCATTTCCGCGTACGACGCCATGTCCCAGGACCGGCCGGCCGAGTCGACGAACCCGGTGACGCCGCGGTTGGCGAACTGGTCCAGCGCCCGTTGGGATGCCTGCCTGCGGGTGGACGCTCCGAGGAGGACGTTCCCGGAGGCGCGCCCGGTGATGCGGCGGTAGATGTCGACGACGGACCGGGTGATCCGCTGGTAGAGGGGTCGGGTGTCCTCGGCCATGGATGCGGCCAGCCGGTCCACCGCGGGCGCCCCGGGGAGGATGCGGCGGGCCTGGAGCTCCCGGCCGATGTCGAGGGCCCCGAGCTCGGCTACGGCTGCCTGACGGCCGCGGTTGTACGCGGTCACCAGGGCTTCGCGTACAGCCCCGTTGGTGTCCTGCTGCAGCGCGTCGGCGATCGTCTCCACGGCCTGCCGGAGGTCCCCGATGGAAGCGGCTTTCAGCTCGGCCCACAGGGGGCTGTCGATGTCGGCCTCCAGCGCGGCAGCGATGCGCTCCAGGAGCGCCACCTCCGCGTCGTCGTACAGGCGCCGGACCTCAGTCGCGAGGTCCTCCGCCATCGCTGGGGACACCGGCATGCGGCACCCCCTCACCCTCAGCACCCGTAGCGAACGGATCGGCGACGTCGCGGCCAGCCTCACCCTTAATGAGCCCGGTCTCGGCCTTGATCTGCTCGTCGTCCCAGTCGGGGTGCAGCATCCGCACGAGGGTGTCAGTGGATGCGGCTTCGGCGCGGCGCAGGAGCTCGGCGGTAGTGGCCAGCTCGGACGTTCCTTCGCTGATGCTGTCCTGGAACTCGACCTTGACCGGCTCCAGGTCGAGGCCGGCAACACCGAAGCGCGGCCCAGCCTCCACGGCGAGGAGCGCGCCAACGATGTCGCCGATGCCCGGCCCCCAGTACAGGGCCTTACGTGCTCGGGTGGACATGCTGCGGCGCTCGCGGGCCCGGATCTCCGTGGCGGTGACCGCGGTCCCGTCCCCGGAGTCGCCGAACGTCGATGCGGAGTACCCGGCTTGGCGGACGGCCTGCCCGATGAGGTCCTGGCAGGTGTCGCGGTGCTCGGCCACCCGGATTGCGAACTGGATATCCGTGATCGGGTTCGGGTCGCCTGCGCGCGGGAGCATGTTGAGCCCGGCGTAGACCTCTTGGTCGATGTTCACCGACGCGCCTGCTCCGGGCCCGTTGGACTGGAGCAGGGTGTCGGCGATGAGGATGCGGCCCTTGCCGAGCCGAATGTCTCGCATCCACGAGGAGTACGTCTCGTCTAGGGCGTCCATGATGCCTTCGATGCCCTGGTAGTCGGACTGGCCCCAGCCTGCGGCCGAGGGGATGTTCCGCCACCCGCGGGCGGGGCGCACGTTGGGCACGTAGGCGGCTGTCAGGTGGTCGGGCGCCCCGGTGTCGAGGCCGCCCTCAGCGTCCACCTCCGTGGCCAGGGGGGCGGTTGCCGGGTGCTCCGGGAGCGGGCGGGCGTTGCCGAGGTGGGTCAGCGACCCTTCGTACAGCCCGTGGAAGATGCGGCCCTTCTCATGGCGCTCCAGGTGACGGAACACCCTCTTGTCGTTGCCGTCGACGGGGGCGAGCAGCGTCCAGAACGTCACCGCGATCAGCCGCCCGTACCGGAACTCCGGCACAGCGCAGTCCCCGGCGACAACGTCGATCCACGGCCGGTCGGACACCTCGTCGTCCCACACGACCCGCAGGTACGACCCGCCGGTGGCCGCGCAGACTTCGCCGCCTTCGAGCAGGGTGGGTTGCAGGCCGCTGTCCATGAGGTCATCAAGGCGGGTCTGCGTGGCCTCGTTGTCGGAGAGCAGGGTGGGCGGTTCGGAGAACAGGAGCTCCGACGAGGTGCGGGCGATGTCCCCGGCAAGGGGGATGTGGAGCTTGGTGCGGCGCTCACCTTCCGGGGTGGGTGTGCCCCACCACCAGCGGGCGAGCAGGCCGCGGACCCCGCCAGAGCGCTGCGCGGGCCGGTTCGGGCGGTCGTATCCGGCGTAGTGCCCGCCGTACCGCTGCTCCAATGCGTCAGGGTCGCCGGAGTACCAGGCGCTCCAGTCGGCGAGGTGGGACTGGACGGTGGGGTCGGTGGGCGGCCAGGTGGTGTCAGCCGTGGGCAGAGGCATCAGGCTGCCACCTCCAGGAGGGTAGGAATGTGTGGCCGCCAGAGGGCCTCTGTCGTCCGTACGCCGTACCGAAGTGCGTCACAGCCGTGGTCGTTGAGCTTGATCGGCTTGTCTTCGCCCTTCTCCGCGGCCTCGTCGTCCCACGAGTAGCCGGGGAGTTCATCGATCAGCCCGGTGCAGGAGCGGTGCACGCGGAGCCGGTCGGCGGCGAACAGGCCAGCCACGCCGCGGATGCCGTCGAGGACGGTGTTGTCGGCGGGCATGACGGACGGCACGTTGTCGCGGTGCAGCTGCTCGATGAACGAGGCTGCGGACGGGTCAACGATCGTCCACTCGGGGCGGACGCCGGCCACGTTGGTGTGCGGGTGGACGACACCGGCGAGCCAGCGGCGGCGAGCAGCTGAGTACTCGGTGTCCGTGAGCTGTTTCCGGGCGGTCCGCGAGTTGTGCCAGTACTCCGAGACGACGTACAGGCGCTGGTCCGTGCCGAGCCCGATCAGGAGGTCCGCGAACGGGTTCACGGTGCCGTAGTCGATGGCGTCGCACAGCCAACGGGCGATCGGTGGGCACTCGTCGACGACGTGGCGCTCTGCGTCGAACATCTCGTAGATGGCGCCCTCGGACTGGACCCAGTGGCCGAGGATGAACCGCCGGTACCAGAGCCCGATGTACTCGGCTTTCAGCGACGTCACGTACTTCGGGTCCAGGGACGGGTTGTCGTCCAACGTGAACTGCCACGACCGGAGGTCCAGGTCTCCGGCCCGGTTGATGAACTCCTTGCGGAGCCAGTGCCCGGGGTTGTCGGGGTTCGTCGTCGCCATGAGGCGGGCCCCGGGGACGGACAGGCGGCCGAGGAGCTGATTCCAGAACCCGCGGGGGATGAGCGTCGCCTCGTCGACGTAGGCGAGGCAGCACGTCATGCCTCGCAACCGGCCCTCTGCGCGGGAGTCTGCTGCGCCGATGAGGTGGATGGTCCGGCCGAGGATGACGGCGGTGGTCGCCCCGCGGGTGTGGTGGACCATGCGGGCGACGGGCCCGAACACGGCCTCGTCCTGGAGCGGGTCGATGATGTTCCGCTCGATGGTCTGCAACGACCGGCCCACGATGACGATGAGTCCGGACGGTGGGGCGGCTGCTACTGCGATCAGGAACGCGATCAGGGACGCGATCGTCTTGCCGGAGCGGATCGCGCCGTGCCAGATGTTGATGCGGGCGGTCGCCCCAGCGATGGACCGGATCTGCATGCGGGAGAGGGGCAGCGAGTCGAGCATCAGCCCTCCTCGGTGTCCTCCTGCTGCCCGGCGAGGTGCTTGATGCCGTCGGCGAGGTCGCTGAGCACCGAGCGCGCTGCGGCGAGCCCGTTCTCTTCGGCGGTCGGCGGGACGAGGCGCAGGGCTTGCGCGGCTGCGTTCGTAGCTGCGGCCATGAGCGCCCGCTTGTCCGCGGCCGGCGGCTCGGGTACGGGCTCCTCGGTGTACGTGTTGTCCTTGCCGCCGATGTTGTAGACGACGGATGGCTGCCACACCTGTGCGGAGAGGCGCAGCGCGTCGTCGGTGAGGGCTTCGGCGAGAATGGTCCGCTTCTCGGCAAGGTCGGCCATGCGTGCGCGGGTGGCTACCTCGGTCGCGGCCCGGTCGAACGTGAGGCCCATGTCTGCGGCGTGGAGGCTGACGGTGCGCCCGGAACGGCCGGTGCGGCGGGCAATCTCGTTGCGTGAGCAGCCCTCAGCGTGGAGCCGCCGGAACTCGGCCCGGTCTTCGTCGGTGACGGGCCGCTGATCTCCGTGGAGTCCGCCTTGGTGGGGCATGGCCGTCTCCTCACGCTGTACGGGTCACCTGCAACCAGGAGCCGGCGCGGACGATGGTTGGGGTGGCGGTGGATACGTTCTGTGCCCACTGCACGGTGAGGGTGCCGGTGGCTCCGGCGGTGAGGGTGCCGAGGGGGGCGACGATGAGGCCTCCGGCGATGATGCCGACGCCGATCGCCGTTCCGAGGTCGTAGCGGGTGAGCCGGAGGCTGCCGGTGCCGTCGGACACCCCGAGGGTGATCGCGCCGGGTGTCCAGTGGCCGGTGGATCCGGGTGGCGCGGCGAGGGTGAGGGTGAGGTCTGCTGCCGGGTCTCCGGAGGCGACGAGCATGGCGGCGATGGCGTACCGGCCGCCTGCCGTGACAGGCAGAGTCAGGTGGTCGTCGTCCTGGAGGACGGTGGACGTACCGATCTGTTCGTCGGCTGACTTGTCGACGGTGCGGATCACCCCGACCGTGTCGCCGGTGGGGACGGTCCCGGGCAGGCCCTGAATGCCCTGGAGCCCTTGAATGCCTTGGAGCCCCTGCTCCCCGCGCGGCCCGGCAACGAGGACGTATTCGCCGGCAGACGGCTCGGCCGGGGCGAGGTCGGCGAGGTCGATGGTGCCGAGGTCCGCGGTGAGGAGCAGCGGGTAATCCCGCTCGCGCCCGCCGGTGGGGGCGTCGTACGCGCGGTACGTCCACCCGGTGGGGGTGCATGTCGGGTCGTCGACGGCGAGGACGGTGAGTCCGGGGGTGTCGTCGTCGGCGTGGAGGATGCCGTCGACCCAGTGGCCGATCACGTCGCCGGTGATGATGAGCCCGTGTTCGGGGCTGCTGACCTGTCCGACTTCGGGGCGCAGCGTGAACGTTCCGGTGTAGGGGGTGCCGTCGGGGTGTTGGCGGTTGCCGGTCAGGGTCACGGTCTGGACGCCGTCGGGCAGTGCCATGTGCACCTCCGGGCATGAGGAAGCCCGGCCGCGAACGGGGGTACGCGACCGGGCTTGTCTGTGGGGTTACCGCTGGGGCGGCCCGTACTGGCCGGGCGCGGGCTGCTGACCCTGCTGCGGCCCGTAGTACGGGGGTGCCTGGTACGGCTGCTGCGGCAGGTACTGCTGCCCGTACGCCTGCGGTGGGGGCTGCTGCTGTGTGGGCTGCGGGTACATGCCGGGCGGCGCCTGGTACGTGGGGATCGTGGTGGTGGTCTTGCGGCCGAGGGCGGCGGCGATAGGCCAGCCGGTGATTGCCCAGAGCCCGCAGGTGAGGATTGAAAGAACGATGTGCAGGCCGTGGTTCGCGCCGCGCCGTTCGGTGTACCGCTGTGACATAGGTAGGCCCCCAGATGGTGTGGGGGCAGTGTGGCACGTGTGTGGGGGTTTTGTGTTCGGGCATGGCGGAACTGGCCTCAGGATGCCCGATGGCACGGCTGTGCGCAACTACGGGTGTAGTGCGGTGTGGTGCGGGCGTGGGTGAGCCCCGCCTCCGGGTGGTGGGGGCGGGGCTCGGGTCCTCCGTTGGAGCGTGGCAGCCAGCTCACAGTCCAACGTGTCGTGCTGACGGGTCCACGCTACGGGCCGGGACTGACAACCGGCCTACTTCTTCTTCAACCAGCCGCCGCGGGAAGCCTGGTAGGTCGTCTCGTGCCCGCTGCCGCGGGTGTCTCCGGCGGGGAGGCGGCTCGGCATCGTCTTGGGGAGCTTCCCGACGGGCTTGCTGCTGGTGGTCTCGTTCTTCGAGCGTCCGAATGCCATGATCGTGGTCCTGTCTCTGTGATGGGGATAGGGACCCGGGGCCGGCCGATGTCTTGGCGGATGGCGGCCGGCCTCGGGGGTCAGTTGTCGGGCGTCTCGGTGACGGTCAGGTCCGGGCGGTACTTGCGGATGCGGTCGATGCGCTCGCGGGCGAAGTCCTCCGAGTTGGTGGTGAACTCGTCGAGGAACGTGCCGTCGGCGGCGGTCACGCGGTAGCGGATGAAGACCATTACGCAACCTCTCGGGTGGGCTCTTCGACCGAAGAGAGGGCGCTCTCCGGCCGGTCTTCCGGGGCAGAGAAGGCGGTCTCACCTGCGTCTTCACCGCTGGAGAGCGGCGACTCTCCCGGAGCGGGGAGGGGAGTGGCGAGGTCCACCAGGCGGACCCCTGAGCGGCCCCTGATGTCGCCGATGGTGAACGCCCGGGTGATGGGGATATCCAGGGCCACGAGGGCCTCTCGCAGGGCGGTGTCCTCGTGCCCCTCCATGCCGGGCAGGGCGCGCATCCGGGGGTACAGCTCGTAGAGGTGGATGCCGGGCCGGTCACCGATGGCGGTGGCGAGCCATTCCGTGATGGCGGCGCGAGGGTTGGTCGGCTGGTCGAGGGACGGGCCGCTCGACACGTCGGCGGGCGCCTCCGGAGCGCTGACCATGTAGGCCGCGACGACCCAGCCGATGGAGGCTGCTGCGGCGGCGTACGTGGTGTAGTCGGAGGACGCGACGACGTACGTGCCTCCGAGGAGCAGCCCGACCCGTTTCAGCGGGGCGCGCCTGTCGAGTTCCGGCTCGGGCGGCTGCTCGGCGGGCTCCTCGTCCCCCTTCCCACCCTTGTACTTCTTGCCGGCCTTGACCGGCTGCTCCGGGGCGGGGATCTCCCTGTACTTCGGGGCGGTGACCCAGCCGATGATCCGGTCGTAGAGGACCATCGAGCCGTCACCGAGGGGCCTGACCAGGGGCTTGAGGTTCACCGGCCGGTACCGACGGTGGTGACGCTGTTGCCGACCTGGTCGCCGACTCCCTGAACGCTGCTGAAGATGTCGGCGATGATTCCGCCGGCGGATCCGGCCAGGAGGATGCACGCGATCGCGGTGATCACGATGGCCTTGCGCTCGCCTTCCTTGTAGACGTTGTTCTTCCACTTCACGGCGATGACGGTGACCATGATCAGGCCGATGAGGAGGGCGCCGAACGCGCCGCCGTTGACCTCCAGTTCCGAGGGCTGGGCGGGCGGGGCTGCCATGGTGTGGTGGCTGGCGGTGTCGATGGCGGCGACGAGGTTGGTGCGCATCAGGGTGGCCTTTCAGTAGCCGAGGAGCTTGGCGATGGTGGTGGCGGACGCGGCGTAAATGGCCCAGGTCGCGAGCCGGTCGCTGTGGATCAGGGCGGCGGGGACGCGCACGAGGATGTATGCGATGAGGCCCCAGCCGAGGGCGTAGGCGAGCACGAGCAGTCCTCAATGCGGGATGGCCACGACGAGCGCGACGAGCGTGACGATGAATGCGACGGTCCCGGTGATGACGGGGACCTTGCCGAGTGCGACGGTGCAGAGCGCTGCAACGGCGAAGCACGTGGCCGTGGCGAAGTAGACCGTTGCCATCAGTCGAGCTCTGCAACGGCTGCGGGGTGGAAGTGGGAGCGCCCGTTAGCGTCGCGCAACGCGGGTTGCAGCTTGCGACGGTTGACCCAGGACCGGACGGTGCCGGGGGTCACGCCCTTCAGCTCTGCGACGTCCGCAACGGTCAGGAGTCGCACGCCTTCGAGGTCGAGCGCAACGGGCGCCATCGCGTCGTCAATGGTCTGTTGCAGGTGCTGGTCGTCGGGGGTGCTGACCGGGGCTGCAACGGGCGGTGCGGGTGTTGCCGGGGGCAGCGCAACAGGGGGTGTTGCAGGGGCGAGCGGCGGGGGCGTTGCGCTGTCCGGGGCGGGACCGTCGGTGACGCGTTGCAGCTTCGCAACAGGCGGTGCAGCGTCGGGTGCAACGGGCGGTGCGAGGCGCTCGTGGATCTGTCGCATGATCGCGCCGAACGCGAGGAGTGCGGCGGTGGGCGGGACGGCTGCAACGACGTACCGCATCGGGTCTGCGTTGGTGCCGACCCCTGCAACGTTCAGTGCGATGGAGCCGAGGGATCCTGTTGCGGCGAGCGCAACGGCCCACCAGTCCATGCCCCGGCCGCGCAACGAGGCACGGAGCATGAGGAGCTCCCCGGCGACGATGAACAGGTCGACCGTTGCGGGCCACGCCCAGGCGCGCTTGCCGGACAGCCCGTTCTCGCTGGCGATGTCGTGGAGGTGCTCGTACGACAGCCAGAACGCGAACGCTGTGAGCGCGACGGTGACGACCGCAGCGCCGACGGCGAGGCCGGTGATCGGGTTGCGGTTCACTGGGTGACTCCCTGTGCGATGAGCCGGAGGAGTGCCGCGTACTCGCCGCGGGTCTGTCCGGGCCAGACGCGGGGAGCAGCGGCAAGGAGGTTCTGCTCCGCGTCGAACCCCTGCTCGGTGGGGCCGTGGAGCTGCTCGGCGAACACGAGGGCCTGGGCGAGGCGGGTCTCTTCGCGCATGGTGTCGCCGGGTCGGTAGGCGTCGAGCTTGTCGGCGAGCTGGCCGAGGAGGAGACGGGTGTCGTCGCTGAGGACGAGGGGCTCTGTCATCACGCGGCCACCGCCGGGCGGGGCGCGCGGGCGCGGCGCAGGGCCTCGCCCATGTCCGGGTCGGAGTCCGTGGCGAGGATGTGGAGCAGCGCGACGATGAGCGGCTGCCCGGTGGTCTCGGCGCGGGTGATCAGCGCGGTGACGGGGGCATCGATCGCTGCGAGGACGGCCCGCGCGGTGTCGGGGAGCTGCGCGTCGGACGGCTGGCAGGCGATGCCGAGCATGCGGGCGAACACGTCACCGCGGCGCATCTCGTAGGCGTCGCCCCTGTTGGAGCGGTCGTCGACGATCGGCTGGCTGTAGCCGACGGGGAGGCGGTGGCGGTCAACCTGGGAGAGGTACTCATCGGCGGCGGCCCGGATGACGTGGCGCCGGCCGGTGGCGGTGGTGGCCAGCATCGCCAGCGCGTGGCTGGTCTGGCGGGTGAGGGCGTGGATACGATCCATGCGGCTGTCCTCCTGGTTACGCAGGCGGGTGGCCGGCCCCGGCCAATGGCGTTGCGAGCGCCGGCCGGGGCCGCTTTTCGTTGCAGGCTCCACCGTAGGGAACCTGCTTTACAGTGTCAACAAGGTTAGGGCAGGATGGTACCCATGCCGGACAAGAAGGAGCCGGAGCCGACGGACGAAGGGGAGCTGGTGAACCTGTCGCAGCTGGCTGCGGAACTCGGCGTCACGCGTCAGTGGCTGCACGCGCTGCGCACTTCGGACCCTGCATTTCCTGCGTCGCGCCGCCGGCCGGGAAGTACGCGGGAGTTCTGGGACCTCGGTGAAGCCCGGACCTATTACAAGGCGCGGCGGGTGCGCCCGGGTGAGCGGACGGACCTGAAGCCCAAGGAGTAGCGCGCACGGAAGCCCCCGGCCATGTGGTCGGGGGCTTCGTGCTGCCCGTGTGGCTGCTGCCCGGGTGCGCCCTGCCGTGCTGCGGGTGAGGGTGGGCGTATGTCTGGTCATCTGCCTGTCGTCGTGTACCCGCCGTCGCCGACGGGTGGGCGGCGGGTGCGTGTCGACGGGACGATCCTCGGCCTGGCCCTGTCGCTGCGGGACGTAGCCGAGTTCCTACGCCGGGCGGGCATGGACGACGTCGAGGAGTCGGATGTCGAGCGGTCCGGGCTGATCGAGTGGCGTGGGGGCGGGCCGGATGTGTGGTCCGCCCCCTGACGTCAGGCGGCTGCCCCGAGCTCGGTCCAGATTCCGCCGCAGCTGCTGCAGTTGGCGAGGGGGGACGCGCCGCTGCCGCCGTGGACGGTGATGGTGCCGCCGCAGTCCGGGCAGGGGTGGGCGAGCTCGGCTGTCTCGGCCCCGGTGTCGAGGGTCTGCTCAATGCGGTGCCGCGCCTCAGCCGCAACGTACCCGACGTGCCGCCCCTGTGCCTCGCTCAGCGGCCGGAAGGGCCCGGGGCGACCTTGCACCCGCCCGAGGAGCCACAGCGCCGCGTAGGGGGCCGTCCTGGTCCCGGTGTACCGCCACCGTCGGGGGTCGAGCGCATCGGCTTCGGCCTGCTCGTTACGGCGGGCCCGATCGTTGGCCGGCCAGTGGCGAGGGGCGCGGGACATGGCCGGGCGCTGCACCACGGCCGCTGTCTGGTCGGCGACCTCCACGAGGGCGGCTTCCACGGTGCGCATGACCTCGTACACGTGCAGCCGGATCGGGATGGGGCGCTCGCCGATCTGCTGCGGGTCGCGCTCCAACAGGCGCAGTGCCGCGGCCTGGTGCCGGGCGGCTTCGGTCTCCTCGGGGTCGAGGGCGTCGCATGCGGTGAGGTAGGCGCGGAGTCCGCGGCCGAACCCGCCGACGATGCTCGGTGCGCCCAGTGCGGTGTGCAGGTCGGTCCAGACGAGAGCAATGGCACGGAGGTCAGCGGCGCTCGTGTTCACGGTGGCTCCTGTGGTGCGGCGGGACAGGGTCAGTCGGGGTGGCCGCCCGGGTGTGGGGGTCCGGGCGGCCGGGTCAGGCGGTGGCGGGGCGGCGCTCGTCGGGGTGGAGCCGGGCGATGTGTTCGGCCATGCGGTGGCGTGGGATCAGCTGGTGGTCGCCGCAGTACGGGCAGGGGTTACGCACTTCGATGCCAGTGAGAGGGCTGGTGAAGTCCGGCTGCCGCTCGGTCTCCCGCTTCCGTGCTGCGATGCACCGCGGGTAGGGGCACCCGTCGACGGGAGTCGTGTGGTGCTGCTCGCACATGGCCAGGGCGTGGGTGCACTGCCCGGCGGTGAGCGCGGCAACCTGCTGCTCCAGCTGTTCGACGTGGCTGTCGCGGACGGCAAGCACCAGATGACCAAGGTCGGCAGCATCGAACGGCGGGTCGGGGTAAGCGGTGGCGAGTGCGTCCACGATGCGGTGGTGCAGGTCCGGGAGCGTGGTCCGGTCGGGGACGGCGTGGCGGGCCCGGGCGGTGTCCCGCTCGGCCTGCAACTGTCGGACGAGTTCCCGGAGGTGGTCTTGCTCGCCGTGGAGGATGACGCCGTCGAAGCTGCGGGTGAGGAGGTGGTGGATCATCTCGTCGTCGGTCATCGTGGCGCGCTGCTCGCTCATCGGGTCGCCCCCTCGGTCTGGTAGGTCCACCAGCCGTCGAATCCGGTGGGGATGACCGGGTGGTCCAGCAGCATGGGGCGGAGTACCGCGAGGTGGATCTCCATCGTCTCGGGCTTCTGCGCGCCCCAGTAGCGTTCGCCGTCCCACCGGCCGTGGCAGTCGCCGCCGTACCGTCCGTCGAGGTCGGCGGACAGGATCGCTTGCGGGTCCCCCAGGTCGAGGGGCTCGGGCAGGTAGTGGCTCCACAGGCCGAGTTCGCCGATGCAGGCCCGGGTGACGCCCTGCTTGCGGCGGTACCAGACGGCGGTGGCGGTCCCGCTGAACGCGTGCTTGTCGCCGCGCGGGTGCTGCTCGCCGGTAACGGTGGACAGGTTGATGGCGAAGGGCTTGCGGCTGATGAGGAAGCGGTCCTCGCGGTTCATGCGGCTGTGTCCTCTCGGGTGGCGTCAGGTTGGGTCCAGCCGTCGCGTACAGCCCCGGCGGCGAGTGCTGCGTTGTCCTGCTGCTCCGTCCCGAACAGCGCCCGTTGGTGGGCGACCCAGGCGGCGTGGCGGCGGTGGTACCGGTCGAGGCTGAACAGCTGGGCAACGAGGGCGAGCACCGGGGCGAGGAGCAGCAGGAGGGATGCGAGGCGCGGGCCGCTCACGAGGAGGGCCCGGGGCAGGTGACAAAGGCCGGGTCCCGGGTGATGCGCTCGCCGCGGAACTCGAACGGCGGGCGGTGGCAGCAGGGGCTCATGCCGTTGTCGTCGGGCCCGGGGCAGGCGTGGATGGTGACGGGCGCCGCCACGGTCTCCGGCTGCTCGCCCGTGCCGAGGATCTGCCGGGCCGGGGCGCTGTCCGGCAGCGGAAACACGGCGTCAAGCATTGCCCGGATCTCGGCAGCGTCCCGCTCGTCCAGCTCGGTGCGCAGCAGGTTCGTGCTGCTGCCGTTGTACTTCGGGCCGGCCAGGCGGAAGCCCATGCCGCGGTCGTTATCGTCCAGCTTCGCGATGTTGAGCTGAAGCTGCTTGGTCCAGCCGTCACGGTCAACGTCGACGACGACGCGCGCGGTCTCGGCGGTGGGTGTGGTGTCGGTCATTGGGTGTCTCCTGCACGGGTGTCGGGGCGGAACCGGAGGCCCGGGGCGGTGGCGCCCCGGGCCGGGGGGTGGGGTCAGGCGGGAAGTGCGGGCTGGCGGTCGACGAGGCCGAGGACGATGGCCGAGGTGCAGGGCCAGAGGATGTGGACCGGTCGCAGCTCGGTGACGGTGCCGAACCAGACGCCGCGCTCGGTGCAGCGGGAACACACGGTCTCGGCGAGGCCGGTCAGCGTGGTGCCGATGGTCGGCTCGTGGCCGAAGTCGTCCTCGCAGTTGCCGCGGTACGGGGAGGCACGCAGCCCCGGGTAGCACTCGGCGCAGGGATCCTTGCCGTGCCCCAGCGCGTCCGTGACAGTCATTTCCTGCCACGGGTGGCCGTTGCTGAGCATGATCTGCGGCATCCCCGGGACCCACTGCTGCGGGTCGAAGCGCCACAGGTACTGGCCGTCGTTGAACGCGAAGCAGGCCCGGGTCTTGTGGTAGCGGTGGCCGCCCTCAGTGGCGAATACGGTGTTCAGGGCCATCGGTGTTCCTCCTGGTGTGTGGCGTGTGATGCTGGGGTGGGGCGCCCCCGGTTCGAGCGGGGGCGCCCTGCTGTGTGGTCATGCGGCGGTGGCGAGGTCCGCGGCGGGCATGGGGATGCCGGTGGCTGCGGACAGGACGTGTGCGGCGAACCGCGGGGGGACGGAGTTGCCGACCTGGAGGGAGCGTTCTCCCTTGTTGCCCTTGAACGGGTAGCCGGGCCGGTAGCCCTGGAGGACGGCGCCTTCTTGGACGGTGAGGCTGAGGTGTCCGCCGGCCTGCTTTCCGCCGACGTGCCCGACGGTGCCGGTGACGGTGGGGGCGGGCTTGTGGTGGGCCCAGTGCCCGGGGTTGGCCATTGCTTCGCGCATGGCCCGTCGGCTGGTTGACGACCAGGGTTCGGCGCCGCCGGTTTCGGCGCCGCCGCCGGTGACGGTCGGGGCGGGGCGCTGGGTGTAGCCCCAGCCGAGGGCGTCGGCCATCGTCACCCAGGGCAGGAGCCGGTCCCCGAACAGGTCGTCGGCCGGGTGCTCGGTGTGGGTCGGGGCCGGGGCGGTGACGTCGCGGACGCGGGACGCGATGAGGATGGCGCGCTTGCGTGCCTGGCCGAGCCCGTAGTCCGCGGCGTTGAGGATGCCGCACCACACGCTGTAGCCCCAGGTGCGGAGGTGCACGGCGTACTGCTGCCACAGGGGGAGGACGGCGGGGACTTCTTCCATGGCGATCCACTCGGGGCGCAGGTCGTGGTGCCAGCGCATGGGTTCGGCGGCGAGCAGCGACCGCTTGTCCTTGCATGCGGTGAGCAGCTGGGCCCGGGTGTCGCGTCCGTGGGCGAGGTCTTCAACTGCCTGGTGCACGTGGGGCTGGTCTTGGAGGCCGAGGCGGTGGCCGCCGTTTGTCCAGGCCTGGCAGGGCGGTGAGTCGACCTTGCCTTTGACTCGGCCGAGGAACGGGGCGGTGGGGTACTGGGCGACGTCGCAGCGGATGACGGTATGTCCGGCGGCGGTGGCGGTGGCGCAGGCGTTGGCGTCCCATTCCAGGCCGATGGCGCGGTTGGTGGTGCCGAGGATGCGTCGGCCTTCGGCCCATCCGCCGGGGCCGTGGAAGCCTTCGACGATCAGGTTGTCCATGTCGCTCCTGACGGATACGGCGAGCTGTCCGGGGATGGGTTCCGCCGGGGGTTGGTCGAGGAGGCGGCGGGTGCGGTCAAGGGCGGTGGTCATGCGGGGTCCTCCGGGATGTGGATGGCCCAGCCGAGGGCGACGAGGTATTCGGCTGCGGTGAGGGCGGCATCGGCGGGGGTTTGTTCGGCTGTGGGGGTGGCGAGGCGGTAGTTGTCGAGGCCGGCGGCGAGGGCGTCGACGGCGGCGGGCGGGAACGGGTTGGTGTTCACGCGGCGGCTCCTGTGGCGGCGTCGATGCGGGAGGGGTGCGGGTTGGTCAGGCGGTGGCGGCGTCCGCCTTTGCCGGGCCGGGTGCACGGCTGCTTCTCGGTGGCGCGGCAGGTGCCGACGGGGCAGGCGATGGCGAGGGCGTCGGTGCGTCCCTCGCGGATGGCGGTCACGCGGGCTGCGGCAGCGGGCCGGTACGGGGCGAGGGCGTCGCGGACGGACGGCGGCATGTACGTACCGAGTTCCTTCAGGCGGCGCTCCACCTCCTCGGCCGCGGGCCCGGACGTGATCGCGGCGAGGGGGGTGGGCGGCTGGTGGCCCATGACGACGGCCCGGCGTTCCGCGGCAAGTGCCTGCCGGAACCCGGCTTCGTCGTCGGGGTCGAGCTCGGGGTGTGCGGTCGGCTCGAACGTCCCGGTGTGGCGGGACATCCGGTCGTGGACGAGGGCCTGCCAACGGGTGCTGATGTCGGACGGCTTGATCGGGTAGGGGCTTTTGGCGTAGTGGGCGCCGACGGCCTGTACGGCGAACTCGGCGGGGACGTCGGCGAGGACGACGGCCCAGAGGCCGGCGAGTCCGGCGATCTCCTTGGGGTCTTCGGGGAGAACGCGCGGGTCGGCGTAGCTGACCTGCTTGAGGAGCTGGGGGATCTGGTCGGGGGTCACTGCTGGCCTCCTGCGCGGAGCTGGTCTGTGAGTTGGTCGAGGACGTCTCGGCTGGCCTGCCGTCGGGCGGCCTGCGGGCTGAGCGGGGCGACGGTGCCGACTACGCCGCGCAGTTGGGGCAGGCCGGGTGACGGGTCGGGCTCGTCGTCGTAGCAGCCCTTGTTGAGCCAGGTCGCCGGGTACTTCGTGAAGGTGGGGTCTTGCTGGGCGCGCTCGCGGGCGTACGCCTGTGCGGCGTCGACGATGCCCTTGGGGTCGGCGCCGCGTTCGAGGGCGGCGATCCACGCCTTCTTCGCTTCCTCGCGGGCACGCTTCTTCGGATAGTTCAGCCAGAACGCTCCGAAGGCGTCGAGGTGGTGATCGGCGGGCGGCGGCGTGGGGGAAGAGTCTTTATTTACGTGAGGAGAGTGAGGGGATGAGGAGAAGGGGGGAGCCACGGCACCTTCTGAAGGAGCCACGGCACCTTCTGAGTGAGCCCCTGCTCCCCCTTGGGGGGTGGAAGGGGGAGCCCCTGCTCCTTCTGAAGGTGCCCCTGCTACCCCTTGCCCTCCCATAGGGGGAGCCACGGCTACCCCTTCAAAGGGTGGGACGAGGAACGTCATCCGCGTACCGGGCACCGCGTACAACACCCGGCCGTCCTTGCCCTTACCGATCGGGACTCTGAACTCCCACCCCGATGCAGACAGCCGCTTCAACGCGTTCCGTACGACACTGGCGTCCTTCGCCGCGGTCCATCGGGCGAGCGCTTCGAGCGTGGCCCAGCTCTCGCGGGTCTTCTCGTTCGCGTCGTCGGCGATCTCCAGAGCGACGGCGCGCTGAAGGCCGGTGATGTCCGGTCCCAGTGCCTCGCGCAGTTGCCGGCGGAGCTCGTAGCCCATCGGTCCTTCTTCCGTACGGATCGTGGTTGTGCGGGTGGTGGGCCCGGGGCACGGCGGCCCCGGGCCAGAGGTGTCAGCCGGTGGGGCTGAGCTGCTTCGAGGTGCCCGCCTTCGCGCGGCGGGCATTGTCGTCAGCCCGGCGCGCGACCTTGCACTCCTCGCACGGCGGCTCGCCCCGACGCTCATGCGTCTTGTATGACGCCGGTGTCCCGTGCCGCTCGGCCCGGCCGGCCTCGTCGAGGAGGTGGCCGGGGGCGACACACCCCTGGAAGTTGCAGCCCGCGGACAACCGGCCCTCCGGGGGCCTGCCGTAGGCGACGAGCCACGCCACTTGGCCGGGGGTGTAGCAGATGCCCTTGACCCGGACCGGGTTCGATCCCGTCCACAGGGTGTGCCCGTTGGGCAGCGTGATGGACTTCTGCGCCACGGCTTCGGCGAGGCTTCCCGGCCGCGGCTTCGGAGAGGAGGTTCCCGCAGCCCGGCGCCGGTGGATGCGGCGGCGCTCCTCTTCATCGAGGCCGCCCCACACCCCGGTGTCCTCGCGCATTTCGAGGGCCCACCGCAGGCAGGTGTCCACGGCGGGGCAGGTGTGGCAGACGGCTTTAGCGTCCGCGGTCTGCTGCTGGGCGCCGGTCGTTGTGCCGACGGGGTGCCACATCTCCGGGTCGTACAGCGGGTTGGCGCACTCGGCCTGCCGTTGCCACCGGTCCGGGGGTTCGAGGGTGTCGGGGACCAGCTTGGTCAGGGAGCGGAAGATGGCGGTCACTGGCCCTCCTCCGCGTCCCACTGGTCTGCGATGTGGCGGAGGACGTAGGCGGCGGCGCTCTTGCTCATGCCGCGGGCGGCGGCCTCCAGGGAGACGCTGCCTTCCGTGGTGCCCGGGCGGATGATGACGAACGCGAGAGCGTCGGTGCCGTCGATGGCGACCATGCTGGTCTCGCTGTTGGGCGCGGTCACTGGTCCCCCTTGAGGGTCTGGCATCCGGTGCACCGGTAGCGGGTGCCGTCGGGGATGTGGCGGGTGGTGTTGTGTGCGCAGGTGGTGGTGGTGCAGACCAGCCACCGGGTACCGGGCACGAGGTCGGCGATCCGGAACTCAGCGACGGGGACGGCACGGTGCCGGCCGTGAGGGTGCAGGAGGTCGCGGAACATCAGGCCCCCTCGTCGACGAACTCGGCGTCGATCGGGCCGTCCTCGTCGTCGTCGGTATCGATGGGCTGCGGCAGGTATGCGGCCGGGGCGGGGGTCTGCTGCTCGGCGGCGACGTCGGCGTGCGCCCGGAGCTGCTCGCGGATGTACTCGGCCGAGGTGGGAACCCACTTCGTCAGCCGGTGCGCGGCGGTCTTCAGCCACATGGCCTCGGTGTCCGTGCTCCACGGGGAGAGGTGGGGGTACTTGCCGCTCGCACTGTCGGACTTGGCCATGGCCTTTGCGATGTGCCCGCGGTTGAGCACGACGACCTTGCTTGTCGCGCCGTCCTTCATCACCGCGTAGGCGTAGGCGAGGCGGAGTTCCCCACGGTTCTCGGCGTCCCAGTCGATGTCGTGCTGCGGGCGGTCGTCGCGGCCGGGCCGGTACTCGAACTTGTCCTGGTCGTAGACCACTTCGACGATCACGGAGGACACAGCACCGGCCCGGTACATCAGCTCGATTTCGCCCTGGTAGCCGCGAACCCCGGTGACCTCGGTGCACCGCTTGGCCTTGTTCCAGCGGGGAACGAGGTAGTACTGCTCGGTGCCCGGCTCCAGCCCCAGCCGGGCCGCGTCGAGGAGGACGGACATGAACTGTCCGGGGTCGTTCTGTGCGGCCTGCAGCAGCTTCTCGTTCCGGCGTAGCAGGCCCTGCGTGGTGCGGATCCAGGCGCCGACCCGCTTCTGCAGGTGGGACGGCATGACGAGTTCGATGTCCCCGCGGCACTGGGCGACGAGGGCGCCGGGCCCGGACTCCTGCACGGCGACGGCGGTGGACACGGTGTTGGTGGTCATGAGGTGCTCCGGTTCCGGGCGGGCTGAAGGGAGTAGGTGCGGCCGTCGCGGACGGTGCGGGTCGCGATGGTGCGGCGCTCGCACACCGCGCGACGGCCGGTGCCGATCTCGTCGAGGAGGTGGCCGGCCGCGGCCCGCTTCTCGTCCTCGGCTGCCTTGGCTGCGTCGAGGGCGGCGAAGTACCGGTCGCGGCGGGCGGTCGACACCTCGATGTCGATGTCGTCCTGGCCCTCGGGCAGGGCCTTGATGGTCTGGAACGTGGCCGTGTGACCGTCGATGTCGGGGCGCTCGTGCTGGCGGACGGTGCGCATGAACTCGGCGCCGGCCGCCTGCATCAGGTCGGCTTCGGCCTGGTCGTACTCGATGACGTACTCGCGGTACTCCGACCCGGCGATGAGGACAGCGACGTGGCACCGGGGGACGCGGAGGACTCGCATGTACCAGAGGCACTGGGCCCGGTAGTGAACGGGGACCTCGTCGGTGCCGGGCTTGCCCCAGCCGTGGTCGTCGCGGGCGGTCTTCGCTTCGACGATCTCGACAGGGTGGTCGGCACCGGGGGCGGGGATGATGAGCCGGTCCGGGTTCGCAACCATCCACGGGTGCCCGGCAGCGGCGTACGTCGGCGCCAGGGACACGGCCAGCTCAGGGTGAAGGGCGGCGAACCGGGCGCAGATCCCAGGCTCGTGGACCTTGCCCCAGTACATTTCCTCCGACTCCTCGACAGGGGCAAGCAGCCCCTGCTTGCGGTGCCAGAGAGAGAACCTGCTCTCGTACGGGCTGATGCCCATGACGGCGGCGATCTCGGACCCGCCGATGCCAGCCGCGCGGGCGGCGTGCCACTCGGTGGTGCCGGGCTCAAACCATCCGAGGACGGTTGGCCGGGCGGCCGGGGCCAGGGCCCCGACCAGCGCGGTGTCAGTCACACGGACTCCCAGAGGATGGTTACGAGGGCGCCGATGGCTGCCCAGATGAGGAGGCTGGGGATGAGCCACAGCCAGGCGCGGGGGGCGCGGCGGCTGCTCATCGGGCACCGCCGTAGGGCTGGTGGTGGCGGAACACGCGACGGCCGGGGTCGGTGTCGTCGAGGACGAGGAGCCCCTCACCGGCCAGCTGGGCGAGGTCCTGCCGCGCCTTGCCACGCCAGTCACCCGGGCCGAACTTCGCGACGTAGTGGGTCTGGACGATGCGGGTGGTGATCGGCCCCTGGTAGTCGCGGACCAGCGCGCGGAGCACGGTCAGCCGGGCATCGGTCGGGTTCCTCACAGCTGGCCCCCGCCCGGCTGGTTGCTGACAGCCGCCGCGCTTTTCCACGCCCGGCTGACGGAGAGCGGCATGCCCTCCTCGGCGTCGTTCAGCGCGGTCGCTGCGGCGAGGGCGAGAGTGGCGTGCACCTGCGCCTCGGCGACCAGCTGCGTGGATCGCTCCTGGGGGGAGTCCTCCTCCCAGGCCATGAGGAGGCGACGCTCGGCTTCGCGGTAGTGCTCGGGTCCGGTCATGTGGTGGCCGCCTTCCCGGTGTTGTGGGCGGGGCAGTGGTCGCCGCCCCGGGTGGACCAGCCGTGCTCGCGGAACGCCACGGTGCGGAGCTGGGCGAGGGAGCGGACATCGGTGGTGGCGGTCAGCTCGGCGTCACAGACCTCGCCGTCGTCGACCCCGTCGCAGAGGAGGAGGCGAACGACGAGGCCGCTCATGCCGCGCTCCGGTCCTGCTGCTGCGGGAACGGGCGGACGGCGAGGTACCGGGTGAGGGACGTGAACCCGTCCTCGGCCATCGCCTGCTCGGCCGGGCCCAACGGCTCCGGCTCCACCTCGGCGGGGCGGGCGGTGGCCAAGAAGCGGAAGAACCGCATAGCTCGGGTGATCTTCACTTGGTGCCTCCGAGGAGCATGAGGAGCGCGGCCCCGGTGAGGGGCAGGTGGCGCACGGCGGTGGCGGTGTGGTGGGCGGTGCTGCGGACGCAGGCCGGGGTGAGGTGGTCGGCGTCGGCGAGGAGCAGCACCGGGATGGAGCAGGTCGCGAACGTGGCGACGGAGAGGCACGCGATGGCGGCCGTGTCCGCGGTCACGAGGTCACCTCGGGGAGGGCGGGGCAGCCCCAGGAGTGCCGATCGAACCGCTTCGGGCAGCCGCAGGGGTGGCACGGGTCCACCCACGTCACCTCGGGCAGGTCGCGGCCGAGCTCGTACGTGTGGTGGCGAGGACTGTCGTGCGGGTCCTCGGCGCTGGGCTTCGCCAGCTCGGCGGCAACCCGCTTCTTGAACTCGCACACCGAGCACGGGTGGCCGTAGTCGTAGCCCGCGCCACACGACTGGCACGTCTGGATCGGCGCGGGCTTCAGCGCCTCCAGCTCGGCAATGTAGGCCTTAAGACCTCGGACCTGGCCCCGCAGTTGGGCCTCTCCGACCTCGGCCTCTTCGGTGCGCTCACGCCACCGAGCCAGCTCGGCCGCCGTCTGCCTGTTCTTCTGCGCGGCGAGGATGACCCCGGCCGCCGCGTTCACCCGGCGGGCGTTCATGCCGCACCCCGGTCCGCGTTCAGCAGCTCCACCACGTACGCGGCGGTCGAGTGCGACCCGCACTCAATGACCGGCTCCGGGCAGCAGTTGTACACACTGCCGTCATCCGGCTCGTGGTCTTCGTCCGTGCACACCGGGGCGATACCGGTGGGCTCGTCGCTGCCGTCCGTGCTGAAGCACTCGCGCCACTCGGGGGTGGCGGTACCGGTCGAGGCGAGCAGCGCCTTGCGTACTGCGTCGCGGGCGTTCATGCCGCCACCTGCGCAACCGGGGTGACGTCGCCGAGCTCGGCGTTCAGGTACGCCTCAGACGCCCAGTTCCAACTGGGGATCTTCGCCGGGTCGAGGTGCGACGGAACGAAGTAGCGGAGCCCGTCCTCCTTCGTCCCGGCGTAACGCCACTGCCTGCCCTCGGGAGTTGCGAACAGCTCCGGAGCGGGCGGCGTGGGCAGGTCGACGAGAACCGGGCGCCGGTCACCGGCGGGGAAGTTCGTGGGGTCGGTAAGCTGTTGAGACACGGTGTCCTCGATTTCGTTGCAGTGATTGAGGTGAAGCCGTGGGGGTCGCATCCGGATTGCCGTCCGGGGCGGCCCCGTGGTGCGTCAGGGGTCAGGCGGTCGCGGCGAGCTGCGGCTCTGCCGCCATCCACGCGGCGACCTTGTCCAGGTCGAAGCGCCGGCCGCGGAACCGAGTCGGCTCGACGGGGCATCCGTCCTTCACCCACTCGTTGACCGTCCAGTTCGAGACGCCGTAACGGGCCTGGAGCTGGACGGTGGTGAGCAGGGGGGCCAGGCCGACGGTGCGGAGCGTCTCGGTGCGTTCAGCGAGAGTGGCCATGGGGGGTAGACCTTTCAACTGTGTCGGTTGAAACTGTGGGCATGTCGAAGTGCTCCTGGAGCGGCTCTCCGAGTGCGGTGGTTACGAGCCATGCGGTGCGGAGTCGGCAGCTGTCGGTCGCGCTCTCGCCTCGGCCGGTCACCTTGATGACGGTGCCGAGGCTGACGCCCTGTCCGCGGATGTCGACCGCCTTTGTCTTGGCGGCGAGCTCGGCCTGGGTGAGCCCGGTTCGCTTCATTGCGTCCCGTAGTGGCTTGCCCGCGCCCTTGCGGATCAGGTTGGTCATGTGTGCCTCACGCCAGGTGGTGTCTGTGCGGCTGATGCTGCGCCGCCGTTGACACATTTCTACTGTGTCAGTGTCGTGAGGTCAAGTGAGGGGCAGTGAGTTTCAGTGAGTTCGTGAATGTGCTGGCGGGTAAGCGAACGCCTGTTCTACTGTGTGCATATGCCACAGGCTACGGCGCGCGACGGGGAGGTCACGCGCCGCAGCGAGATCCCGCCATGCCTCTACTTTTACTTGCAAAAGTAGAAGATCAAAGGGCACCCTTAGGGCCGTGAGCACCCATGAGCAGCAGCAGCCCGAGGACCTCGCGCAGCTGATCGCCCGACTCAAAGACGCCTACGGTGTCAATGACTCAGCGATCGCGCGCCGGATCGGCGTTGCCCCTGCCACCGTGAACAGCTGGGTTAACCGCAAGCGAGGCGGCACCCGCGGCCCCAACAAGGACAAGCTGCGCGCCCTTGCCCGCGAGTTCCCCAAGTTCACCGAGTCCGAAATCTTCGCCGCCGCCGGCCGCACCACACCCGGCCCGCTCTCCGAAGACGCGCGCGTGCGGATCATCGCCCTCATCGAGGAGCTCACCGAGGACCAGCAGGAGATGACCGAGGTGCAGATCCGCGCCCTCGTCGAGCGCAACCGTTCGTTGCCCTCGTGAGTCTCCGCTAAATGGACTTCGTTACTCCTTGTGTATGACGGATCGTCAACACGTGTAACAGTGGTCGCATATTCCACCAACCGGGGGTACGGTCGAGCGTGCGGCCGATGCCCTCCCCTCATCGACCCAGGTCCTGTATCGCCTGCGTACCTTGGGGGTCCCATGTGCGTCCGTGTCGAATACTCCTCTTCGTCCCTGTCGGCTGACCCCTGGAATCCGTGCGCCCGCGTCATCACACTCCCTGTGACGCTGCCCTCCGCGAGCACGGCCGCCGTCGTCCGGGCGGTTCTCACTGAACTCGCTGTAGAGCAGCCCTCCGAGGGTGCAGTCTGCTTCTGCGGGGCACCCATCCATCTGCTGCCCCGCGTACCCACACAGCGGAGGAGCAGCGAGGTGATGCGTCGTGGCGCGTAGAGCGACGAACAACCCCCGGCAGATCAGGAGCAAGGAATGCGGGTGCAAGGAGTGCATTGAGGCGTACCCGCCCGGCGAGTACGCCGAGCGTAAGGCGCGCCGCGACTGTCTCGGCCGGTGGCAGGCCCGGTACAGGGACGCCGACGGCCGGCAGTGCGGGCCCCGCTTCGACACGTACAAAGAGGCGGTGGCCCACCTCAACAAGGTCAAGGCCGCGCTGGACGCCGGGACGTACCAGGACCCGAAGCGCGGGTCTATCACGGTGGACCAGTGGTACGAGGTCTGGTGGCCGACCGTCGACATCAAGTCAGTGACGACGCGGAACCGGAAACTCAGCGCCTGGACGGTCCACGTGAAGCCGAAGTGGGGCAAGCGCAAGCTGTCGAGCATCACATGGATTCAGGTGCAGGACTGGATCACCAACGAGGTGCGCGGCCGGGCCACACAGCTCAAAGTCCTGGAGCTGTTCCGGCACATGATGCTGGCCGCGCTCCGCGACCGCCGGATTCAGCTCAACCCTGCCGTCGACATTCAGGTCACCGCGGCGACCAGCCGACACCCGGACGAGCTGATCCCCCCGACCCGCGAGCAGTGCGCCCTCATCCGTGAGCACCTGCCGGAGTACTACCAGCCGCTGATCGTGTTCGCCGAGGAGACCGGTACGAGGTGGGGGGAGTTCACCGGCCTGCGCGCCGTGAACGTGGACCTACGGCAAGCCGTGATGCAGGTGAAGGAAGTTCTCATCGACGACAGGGGCCGCGTCCACCGCAAGGGGGCGCCGAAGAGCAAAGCGGGTTTCCGTACGGTGCCGCTCACGCCGGCCGCTGTCGAGGCAGTCGAGATGATGTGGGAGATGTGGGACCCGGCGACCACGGAGTCGCCGATCGGGGAGGGTGCGGACCTCCACGAGGAGGAGCTGGTGTTCCGTGGCCCGCGCGGTGGGGCGCTGACGCGGCCGAACTTCCGGCGGTCGTGGCTGCCCGCGATTCAGGCGGCAGGCCTGGCCCGTCAGGTGACAAACCCGGAGACCGGGCGCACCGAGTGGTGGCCCAAGGTCCACGACCTGCGGCACACGTTCGCGACCCGGTTGAAGGACGCGGGGGTGCCGGAGAAGGACGTCCAGGTCGTCATGGGCCACGAGCGAGGCGGTCGGGTCACGTGGCTGTACCAGCACGCGGGGGCCGAGTTGGTCGATGAGGTGCGCACGGCGCTGGTGTCCGGGCGGACGCTGCGCAGGGTGGTGTGAGGGCGTGGGGCCACATGCGGCCACTCTGGGGCCACAAAACCCCCTCACGGATCCTCACTGCCCCTCACTCTCCACCGCGATCGGCTCGTTAGGCCCGGCTCACGGCCCCTCACTGAGACTCACTGGGACAAGATCGACCGACGCGATATCTTACAAAGCAGATGTCGGCGGTTCGAAACCGTCCGCGCCCACCAGTGCAAAGGCCCCCAACCGATCATGGTTGGGCGCCTTTGACATCCACTTCTGACATTAACGGGCGCGGTCACTCACGGTCGGGACCTGCCGCTTCAGCATGCGGTCCGGGTGCGAGGCGTCTCGAATCACAAACTCAAGGCCGGGCGCGGCATCGCTACCCAGTACGACAAAACCCCGGACAGTTACCCCGAGGACCTCCTGAAGGTCGCCGACTGATCACGACGTCACACAGGCCCCAGCTCCGTGAACGGGAAGGCGGCGGGTCAGGGCAGAGTCCAGAACTGCTGCGTCACGAGGTAGAAGACGACGACCCAGAACACGGTCACCGTGGCGACGATGCCGAGGCCGAAGAGGTTGCTCCTCGTCGCCGGTTCGTCCGGTGCGGGCCGCAGCCACCGCTTGAGCAGCCGGTTGACGTAGTAGGGCATCGTGAAGAAGCTCATGATGAAGCTCGACAGCAGGTTGCCGACGAGCAGCCCGAGCCAGAGCGGCCACTTCAGTGGTGACAGGGCGAGCGTCAGCAGTACGACCGTCGGGTACAGGCCGACCCAGACCGCGATGGCGGTCTTGGTCTCCGAGGGCGGCCGCGCTTCCTTGCCGTTCTCCTCGAAGGCGAACCAGCTGCCGAACGAGTTGTCGATGGTGCGCAGTTTGAAGTCGTTGAACTTCTTCCCTTCGGCGAGGACCTCCTGCCGCTTCGCCGACGTCAACCATGCGTCGAGGTGTTCGGCGTTGTCGTAGCGGTACAGGGTGGTCCACTCGTCCTGAAGCCCCTCGATCGGGCGGAAGATCTCCGTGCCGCGGAACCCCTTGAACTTGCTCTCCTCCTGGCTCATGCGGCTCTGCCATTCGAGGAAGTCGTCGACCTGGCCCGGGTGGACGCGGTGGGTCACCACGACGGTCACGAGCGGGTCCGTCGGCTGCTTGCCGCCGCTGATCACCTGCTGGGTCGCGGGACCGTCGAAGTACTTCGCGCCGACGTCGAGGAGTCTCTGCCGGGTCGCGCCGTTCATCCACGCCTGCAGATGGGCCACCGAGTCGAACCGGTAGACGATGACCCACTCGGGTTGCAGGTCGGTCGGCGGGGACACCTCGGCGCCGAGGTGTCCGGCGTATTCGGCGGCAGCGGCGTTGACGCCCTCCTGCCACTGCTCGTACTCCCGCTCCATGCCGGGCCGGACCTTCCGGCTGAGGATGACCGTCGCGGCTGCGTCTGCCTTGCGTTCGGTGGTCATCGGCCCGGCCCCGTCCGTGCCGACTGGCTCTCACCCAGCCGGCTGTAGATCCGTTCCGGGGTCAGGGGCAGCTCGCGGTAGCGGACGCCTGTGGCGTCGCGGAGCGCGTTCGCCAGCGCGGGGGCCACCGGGTTGATGCAGCATTCCGCCATCCCCTTCGCCCGCATGGGCCCGACCGAGTCCGACGAGGCCACCAGGAGCAGCTCGGTGCGGGGGACATCGGCGTAGGTGGGGATCCGGTAGTTGCGGAGGTTCGGGTTGACCATGGCACCGTCCGCGTCGACCTGGAAGTTCTCGGTGAGCGCGAATCCGATGCCCTGGGCGACGCCGCCGTCCACCTGCCCCCGGACCTGCTCGGGGTTGATGAGCACACCGGCGTCGGCCGCGTGGACACTGTGCAGGATGCGTATCTCGCCCGTCATCCGGTGGACGGCGATGCGGAAGCCCTGGGTGTTGGAGGTGACGCTGCGGGGTGAGCCGTAGGCCTTGCGGGCGGCGGTGAACCGGATCCCCCGTGCCCGGGCCAGGGCGACGAGCGTGGCCAGCGGGACGCGCTCGTCCCCGCAGACGACGTGCTCGTCGTCCATGGAGCACATCACGAGGTGGACGCCGCTGTGCGCGGCGGCGAACTCCATGATGCGGTCGCGCACCGCGTTGGCCGCCTTGAGCACCGCGTTGCCCGCCACGAAGAGGCCCGCGCTCGCGAAGGCGCCGGTGTCGAATCCCGTGCGGTCGGTGTCGGACTGCACCAGACGGATCCGCGACGGGGTCGTACCCAGCTGGTTGGCCGCGATCTGCACGTGCGCGGTCGATGTTCCCTCCCCGAACTCGACGGTGCCGACGGCCAGTTCGTACACGAGGTCGTCGCCGAGCGTGATCCAGGCCTCGGAGATGTGGTCGGTCGGGGGCGCGGTCTCGTGCAGGGAGCTGGCGACGCCGACCCCGACGAGCCACCCGGGGCCGGGGGAGGGCTGATCGGCCGTACGGGCCAGGGCCCCGTCCACGAGGTCGATGCATTTGGCGAGCCCGTCCTCGTTGAACATCACGTCGTCGGGGCCGTCGTGCATTGCGATGAGCGCATCGCCGGGGCGCACGATGTTGCGGCGGCGCAGTGCGAGCGGATCCATGTGCAGAGCGAGGGCCAGCTCGTCCATCGCGCACTCCACGGCGAAGGCCGGCTGGGTCATGCCGTAACCGCGCAGCGCGCCGCTGGGAACGGTGTTCGTGTAGACGGAGAAGGCGTCGTACTTCTTGTTGGGGCAGCGGTAGATCATGACGGCGGCGCCGCCCGCGTACAGCGTCTCGCCGCCGTGGTTGCCGTAGGCGCCCGTGTTGGAAACGTTGCGGACCTGGATGGCCGTGAGCGTGCCGTCGGCCTTCGCTCCGAGCTTGACCGTCAGCTTCATCGGGTGCCGGGGCGAGGCGGTGGTGAACTCCTCCTCGCGCGTGTACTCGAGGGAGACGGGCCGCCCGGTGTCCAGGGTCGCGAGCGCGACCAGGTCCTCCGAGATGACCTCCTGCTTGCCGCCGAAACCGCCGCCGACGCGCTTGCAGAACACGCGGAGCTGGTCCGGGCGCAGCGCGAACAGGTAAGCCAGTTTGACCTTCGCGATCGACGGGGACTGCGAACTCGTACGGACGTTCAGCCGGCCGTCCTCCATCCAGGCGATCGAGCCGTGGGTCTCCAGGTGCGCGTGCTGCACGCGCGGTGAGACGTACGTGCCCTCGTGGATCACGTCGGCCCCGGCGAAGCCCGCGTCGACATCGCCGATGTGCGAGTGGGTCTCCAGGAGCAGGTTGTGGACGGAATCGCGGACGAACGGGTCCTCCGAGCCGTGCAGTTGGGGCGCCCCCTCGGCCATGGCCTCCTCGGGGTGGAAGACCGCCGGCAGGACCTCGTACTCGACGGCCAGCTTCCGGCAGCCCTCCTCCGCCGCCCCGACCGTGTCGGCGAGGACGACGGCGACGCGCTGGCCGACGAAGCGGACCGTGTCGTCGAGGATGTAGGTGTCGTCAGGATCGACCAGGTGGTCGGTGTGGATCGCCGTGGTGAAGCGTTTGCGCGGCACGTCCTGCCAGGTGTAGACGCGGTGCACGCCGGGGACCGCGAGCGCGGCGGTCTTGTCGATCGAGAGGATCCGGCCGTGTGCGTGGGGCGAGTGCAGCACTTTGAGGTGCAGCATGCCCTCCATGCGGGTGTCCATCGTGAACTCGGCCCGACCGGTCACCACGTCCTCGGCCGCCGGCGCGCCGACGCTCGCTCCGACGGCCCTGCCCGGCGCGGCCGTCTGCACGGCGGCCTTGCCCTTCACGGCGTCCTCGATCGACCGGTAGCCGGTACAACGACACAGATTGCCCTTCAACGCCCGTGGCAGGTCCGCCTTCTGGGCGTCGGTGAACGACGCCGAGGTCATGATCATCCCGGCGGTGCAGAAACCGCATTGGAACCCCGGGGCATCGCGGAATTGCCGCTGCACCGGATGCAGGTCGCCGGGCGTGCCGAGACCCTCGATCGTGGTCACCTCACGGCCGTTCGCCCGGAAGGCGGGGGTGATGCAGCTGTGCACCGGAGTGCCGTCCAGCCACACCGTGCACGCGCCGCAGTCGCCCGCGTCGCACCCCTTCTTGACTCCGAAGTGACCGAGTGCGCGCAGGAAGGTGCGCAGGCACTGGCCGGGGGCCGGTTCTTCGTCGAAGCTCCGTTCGTTCACCCGGTAGGTCATGCTGGGCCCCCGGCGATGAGTTCGCCGCGGATTTCCTCGGCGAAGTGCTGTGTCAGGTGGCGACGGTGATCGCGGGTCCCGTTGGGGTCGGCGAACCAGACGTCTGCGGGGATGGCGTCGATGCTCTGCCGCAGGGTGTGAGCATCGGGCATGGAGTCGAAGGCGAACCGTATCGGCCGTGTGGTGCCGGCGGTGACGGTCAGCAGCAGATTGCTCGTTCCGGGAGTGTGCGTACCGATGAGGAACACGGTCGAGCGGCCGAGGTGGGTCAGCGCGAATCGGCGGTGCGCGGCGCGTTTACGCAGGGCATGCGCCGGAATGTCGATGCGGCGCAGGATCTCCCCGGGCGCGAGTACGTTGCGGTTGTTCCCGGTCACGAAATCGAGCGCGTCGACGGTGCGCACGGACCCGTCGCGGGCCCACAGCTCGTACCGGGCCTCCAGCGCGACCGTCAGCGTGACCATCGGGCCGGCGGGCAGGGACATGCAGATGTTTCCGCCGACGGTTGCCGCGTTCCAGACCTTGAACGAGGACAGGAACGCCTCGCATGCCGTCCGGATGAGGCCGGCCGCGACCCAGCCGTTCGACGGCGCGAAGGCATACAGGTCGCGAATGGTGCACGTAGCACCGATCTCCAGGCCGGCGTCGCTCGGGACGAGAGGGTCCCAGTGCAGCGAGGTCAGGTCGACCAGGCGGCGCAGGCTCGGCTGTTCGACGGAGAACAGCCACGTGCCGCCCGCGAGCCAGGCGTCTCCTTCGCGCCAGTCCACGCCCGGCCGGTCGGCCGGGAGGCGCACGACTTCGGTGATGGTGTTGAGATCCATGGGAATTGTTCTCCCTCACGAGGACGATCGTGAACTGCTTGAGGGAGGCCGACCCGGCGCGGAGATTCCTTACCAGCGTACCGAGAACGGGCCCGCCCCGCTCGGCCAGCGCCAGCCCGGCGTGCACCGGCTGCCGGGGCCTGTGTTGGTGTAGTCGCGTACGGCCGCGTCGTAGTCCGGGAACGCGTCCGGCATGTCCTGCGAGAACCAGCCGCCGAGGAACTGGCCGAGCTCGGGGAAGCGGGCATGCCACTCCCAGTGGGTACAAGGGGTGGACGTGGGTGGGACCTCGCCCTCCTCGATGGACCGCTTTGGTCCGCGATTACGAACAGCCAGTCCTGGATTGCCGATTCGGTCAGGCCGACGTCCGGGGCAGGGTAGAACTCACCGAGGTTCAGGCGCAGCCGGCCCGGTGGGTTGCGGGCGTACTCGCGGATCTGCTGTTCGGCGGCGGCCTAGGCCCGGGGGCGGGTGTGCCAGGTGTGGCGGAGGTAAGCCTGGAGGGCTTCGCTCGGCTCATCCGGATCGTCGTCGGTCGGCACACCGATGTGCGCGCTGATCACCTGGTCCAATCCTCTGCTCGTTGGCGGTCACCTCCTGCTGGGTGGCCCAGTGGGCGGTTTCTCGGTCTGGATAGGTGGCCGAGCGGGTCCGTACGGTCATGTCTGTCCACTTCAGCTTGCGTCGAACGACCAGATGAGGCCGATTTCTTCATCAGACACCGCGAGGAGCCCGAAGTCCCAGACGTACTGAGACATCGGCCAGCAGCCGGAAACCCGCTCATAGAAGTCCGGATCCTCGCCGCCATGGCGGGTGTTGGTGAAGAATGCCGATCCGCCGGGGAAGCGCGAAAGGATCGCCTCCGCGTGGAGTTCCATGCCGGCTCTGCGCTCGGCAAAACCATGTTGCCGCGTCACGTTCATCTCATTGGTGGCCAGCATGACAAGGAGGCGCACCACCGAACGGCGTGGAATCTCGAACAGTCCGCTTCGCCACTTCGCAGCGCCCTCCTCGTCCACCGGCGGAACGCGAAACGGGAAGGCCGGGTCCTCCAGCAACTCCGGTTCCCCCACTTCCGGGTCGTCGCCTGGCCACCCCCGGGGGTCCGCAACCTCCCTGCGCATGATCGCGGCTACGTCAGGCAGCCAGTCCTCCCCAGTCCGCGGACCCACAGCGATGAATGAGTACCGATGGCGGTATATCTCGACCGCCGCCGACCACGTGCTGGCGTCCAGAGACGCCGACGGTCCACACGTCGGATCGTGGAGGGATTCGCTGTGCATCCGGGACCTCTCACTTGGGCATCGAACTGAAGACGATGCAGGGCGAGTTCAAGTCCGGTTTATACAGGAGACGTATCGCGACTCCCTTGGTATCGCTGGCCTCCGAGGGCTTGTCGTCGTCGCCCACTGTCGAGCCGCTCCCGCTGACTGACGGTGGGAACAACGCTGTGGTGCGCCTGCCACCCCGCCGGTTCCCCGGCGTCCTGATTGAGGGCGACTCTCTCTCCATCATCCGCGGCGAAGTTGCCGAAGTCATTGAGGCCTGCGACCAGGGCGAACTCGCCGGGGCACGGGAAACTGCGGACCAGGACGGTGCGGACGTAGCGTCCCGGTTGTCCGCGCGCCGCACTCGTCCCCAGGAGGCGAAGGCCCTGTGAACAGCTGAGCTCGACGTGCTCCATGAGGGCATCCACTTCTGACATCAACGGGCGTGGTCACCTACGGTCGGGACGCTGCCACTTCACCGTGGTCCGGGTGACTCACGGCCTCGCGCTGCGTGTCCTGGACGGCGTGGGTCGTCAGCCGGCTGCCTTGGCGATGATGCGCCCCATCTCCTCTGGGCCGAAGGCCCGCAGAGTCGTGGAACGGACGTTGCCCACCCCGCCGAGTTGCAGGAGTGCTGCCGTGGCGGTTTCGTCGTCGGGTGCCTCGACGATGGCCACGAGGTCGTACGGACCGACGGTCCAGTAGATGCTCAGGAGCTTTGCCCCGAGCTTCTGTACAGCTGACCCGAAGGCCTCGGAGCGCTTTGCGGTGTCCTTGTAGTTTCGGACCCCTTGTTCGGTCCAGTTCAGCAAGGTGACGTACGTCGGCATGTTCTTACACCTTCACGAGGAGACATATCGTGAGGGCAATATTGAACATATAAGCCAAAACCTGCACGAGATGTGCACCCGAACGAGTAGCTTTGCGCGTGGCAGTCGTCCGCCCTCCTTCTCGCGAACGGCATCAGGGACTACCGCGACGGAGGCTCCGTGGGTTGGCCGATCGGCGGAGCGGTGCTTGTTCTCGTCAGCCTCTGGGTTATCTACCGCGGGATGCCTCGCCGGAGCGGCAAGACCGCCGAGTCGACGTAGGCGTACCGCAGCGCCGTACCGCAACCTCTGCGCAGCGGCCGGTGTGACCGTTGCTGACCGATCAGGCCGGCTACGGAGAGAGCGGCCCCAGACCTATCTACCTGGGCGGAGGCCGTTCATCCGCGTGGGAGTGGGATGTGAACCCACGCCACGTTGCTGCGACGACGGTTCTCAAGGTCGTCATCGCAGGTCGGCTGCATCGTGCGGTTCGGTGATGAGGACCTGCACGTTCATGACCACATCGCGGAGGCGCCCCGGCTGCACGCCCTCGTGTGCCATCCACTCATCGAGACGGGGGCGCAGGTACGTGACCATCCAGTGCCCATGTCGCCGCAGCGTCGAGCGGTTGATCGAGATCTCTTCCTGGATCTCGCGCCGCAGGTCGTCAGTCCAGCCCTGCGCACGGTCAGTTCGCTCCAGCGGAGCTTTCAGGGTGGCCACAGCCTTGTCCAGGGCCTCTGTCAGATCCACAGTTCTCCCACCACTTCGAACGGTCTGCCTTCCTGTGTCCCGGTGCTACCGGCAGGACACTGCGGTGCAGTAGCCCCACCTCGCTCCTGAAGTGGATGTCAGGCGGGCATCCCATCATCGATGATGCGCTCATGAGAGAGGACCTGGTGGAGTTCCTGCGAGCGCGGCTGGACGAGGTGGCCGAACTGGCCGGCCGATGCGCCGGCGATGACTGCGGACAGTGGACCGCCCACGGAGACTCTGTCGATTTCTGCCAGATGGATCTCTCCGGAATTCACCCGACGATCGCCCAGCATGTGGCATTCCACGATCCCGCCCACGTTCTCCGTGACGTAGAAGCCAAACGCCGCGTCTTGGCGCGGCACGTGCTCAGCCCCGCAACCGGCGACCCGGAGTTGCCCTGGGACAACCGAGACGACTGTCAGTACGACGGCGAGGACTGGCCCTGCCCCGACCTCCTGGACCTGGCCCTGCCGTACGCCGATCATCCGGACCACCCTGAACAGTGGCGGCCGCACCAGATGCCCACCAGGTAGACCAGGGATCGGCGGTCAACCACGGTCGGGCGGTACGCACCTTCTGATCCCGGTTGTTTCCCCAGTTCGACAGGCTTTACAGAGGGAACCCACTCGTGATTCCCAAGGTCAGGTCTTCGCGTCCTCAGTACGGCCGAGGGATCTCGTGTGCGTCCAACGCGGCGGAGTAGCGCGTCAGCAGCGCGTCGAGGTCGGTCAGGAGAAGGCCGGCGGTTTCGCAGGCCGCAGCCGCGTCACCTTGTTCGCAAGCCGCCACCACTTCTGCGATGTCGCTGCGGAGGATGGAGAGAGAGTCCCCCTGGATCAGCACACCCGGGAACCGTCGGTCGGGCAGGCGTACCACCGCATTGTTCCCGCCGTCCGTGAACAGCTCAGCCTCAACACGTTCCATGAGGGCCATCCAATCCGACATCACCGTCTGAGCCAAATGCGTTGTTCGGGCAGGCTTCACCGGTTGAGCGCTTCCCAGACGTCTCCGCCATGTGCCCAGGTCCATAGCCAATTACGGAGTGAGGCCGATGCGTGTCTCAGGCCGTCGTGCGCGTCTTGGTCCCAGTTGGGTGCCCAGCCGTCGGCGTCGTAGAGCAGTACCGGGTTACCGACCCCGGTGAGTGAGAGATGCCATTCCATCGTGCATCCGCCGTATGCAAGGTGCAGCCACGACGCCGGCACTCCACTCGTACGGTTGCGTTCATGGATGCTGACCGCGCTCGGCCAGTCACTCAGGTGCGTCGGGGCCCGGTTGCCGTCGGTGAGCGAGGCAAGACCGCTGTCGGGACCGAAGCCTCCGTTGGCGATCTCGGTGTAGACGCGCCGTAGAAGCTCGGGAAGGCGGTGTCCGATTCTGTGTTCCGCATTGTCAGCGTCCGCCACGGAGAGCGGCGGAAACAGTGGGCCGCGGGGAGCGTCAGCGTAGTAAGCGGCCACCTCCTCGACGTCGGACTCGAGCTGTACCGTCCCGTCGTTGCCGTACGACCTGATGACGTCCTGGCGCTGCTCCAATCGCGCGCTGCCATAGCGCTCGGAGATCCAAAGAGCCGGAACGTAAGCCGTGTCGAAGCGCCGTCCCGGATCGTACGCCCGAGCACGAAGCTTCTCGATCAGCGCATCGTCGCTCTCGTCCTTGACGCTCGGCTCGTCGACAGGCTCCTGCCTGAGTGGTGCGGGGCCAGGAGGCGAAGAGGAACTCATGCGCGGCAGCCTAGTTGTTCCGGGTCAGAAGGTTGTTGACGGTAGGGCGGCCGCGAAGTGGTCGTCGGCCTGGGCCAATCGCAGCGCGATTCCAGTGACCATCTGATGGGCGGTGCTGATCTCGATCGTGGCGAGGGGATGTCCTCCCGGGGCGATGAGGTACACCGACTTGTTGTTGACGGTGAGTCTGCAAGTCGCCTGAATACGATCACGGAAGTGCTCGGTCTCGGTGGCGATGTCGACAGCACCGATGACGGTGGTGCGGGCCCCGTGAGGCAGGAGCGCAGCGTCGGCGTCGCGGACGCTGTCGGGCGCGAGCAGCTGGATCATTCTGCGCGTATCCCCGGTTCGGGCTGCTGCCAGGAAGGCTTCGACGATCTGCTGGTCCGGTCGGCTGTTCTGCTTCGGGGCATGCTGGGGGCTGTCGAGGCGTTGTCGTGCCCTGCTGGCGTGTTTCTTGGCACTGGGCACTGTCCCGCCCAGCACCTGTGCAATCCGGTCGAACGGCATGGAGAACAGGTCATGCAGGACGTACGCGACCCGTTGGGGCGGGGTCAACTGGTTCAACAGGACCATGAGCGCCCGGGAGACATCCTCCGTACGCAGGATTGCTTCGTCCGCGGCCAGTTCTGCGGCCGGGACGGCGTTCGCGAGCAGCGGCGCTTCGTTGCGACGGCGTCGGGCACGCAGCTCGTCCAAGCAGACTCTGGCTGTGACGGTCATGAGCCAGGCTGACGGGTTCTCGATCGATGGCGAGGATCGGGCAGTCATAACCCGCAACCATGCCGTTTGGACGGCGTCTTGGGCGTCATGGGCCGAGCCGAGCATGCGGTGGGCAGCCGACAGCAGATGCGGTCGTGCGGTCTCGAATTCTTCGACCGTGATCGGCATGGGTGTCACCTTTCCGGGCTTGCGGACGTCAGGACGGTCGGTTCAAACCCATTCCTGTTCGCATCCCGAGGAGATGACAACGTCATGAGCCTACAGATGGTGCGGTTCCGCACCGACAGCGGCGCAGCTGCCGTGGTCCGTTCGCAACGTGCGAGGGCGTTCGCCGCCCTCCACGCGGCATCACCCCAGGGTGTGGTCCACACGGCGTACCCCAGTGAGTCGGGGCCGGACTTCATCCTGGCCCTCGAATTGGAGGAGGCAGCAGGGAATCCGTCGGTGGGACTGCCGCGAGGCGCTCGGCTTCGGGACCTGATCAGCCGCGCCGTGGGTGCGCCGGTTCCACCAGAGCCGTCTACTGCCGTGAGGTCGTGCGACTCGTGACCTCCGTACTGATCATCGCCACTGTCGGGTGCGTCGTCGCGAACGTGTTCATTGCGATCGCGGACTACGCGCGGGCACCGTTCGTGCTGGCGAACTCCGCAGAGGTTCGACTCCCGTCGGCTGCGGTGCCGTACCTGGCGACCCTCAAACTCGCGGGCGCTGCCGGCCTTCTCATGGGGCTTCTCGGGGTCCACCGGCTGGGCCTGGCGGCAGGAATCGGCTTGACCGCGTTCTTCATCGGCGCGGTCCTGGCTCACGTTCGCGCACGCGTCTGCTACAACATCGCCTTCCCTGGCGGCTACCTGCTGCTCGCAGTCGCCAGCGCCTGCTTCTTCGTGGGCAAACTATGACCCATGCCAACGCTGCTCTACCGGTTCTCGACGTCGCACCATCAGCCGAGCGTGACCAGCGCCGACACCGTGCGGCGACACGGCCGCAGGGTAGGCCCCCGCCTTCACCTCTTCGGCTACTGAGGCAGTGGTGAGACGGGCGAAGCCGCAGCCGCCTCGCTCCTTGAGCGGGCGGCCCGCCGAACCAGCTACGCGGGTCGCCCGTCCAGGGCGAGTCGTTGCCGGGGTCCGGCGGTCAGGCCATGGACGTCGTTGAGCATGGTGTGGTCGGCACGAGCACGGCGCAGACGGTCCGGGTCGAGATCGGCGACGACCAGTTCCCTCTCGTCGGGCCCGGCCTCGACGACCAGGCGGCCCGTCGGATCCCACACGGCGCTCCCGCCGCATGTGGACCAGCCCCCCGTAGAGCCGACGTGGTTGGCCAGCACCGTGTACATGGTGTTGTCGAAAGCACGGGACGGGAACCACATCCGAGACTCGTGGTAGCCGTTGCCGACGCTGAACAATGCGCCCACCAGATAGGCGTGACAGCCGTCCAGTGCCGCGGCGCGAGCATGCTCGGGAAAGCCGGAGTCGTAGCAGATGCCCAGGCCGAGTCGCCAGCCGTCGATGTCCAGCGAAAGCCCCTGCGCCCCGGGGCAGTAAATCTCCTGTTCGGTGCTGAACAGCAGCTGCTTGTCGTAGCGGCTGAGCCAGGTACCGTCCGTGCCGAGGACGAGAGCCGAGACGTACAGCTGACCGGCGTCGTGCACGGCCGTGCCGACGACGGCGACGGTACCGGTCTCCCGACAGGCTTCCAGGAGAGGGTCCAGCCGGTCGTCCCCTGCGGCCTGCACCGCGCAGCGTTTCGGGTCGGCACGGATCAGGTCCGGTTCGTAGCCGGTGAGGAACTTCTCCGGAAAGACGACCACGCGAGCGCCCGCGTCCCTGGCCTCGTACACCATCGCGGCGGCGGTGGCGACATTGGCAGTGAGATCGCCAGGCTCAGGACACGCCTGAGCTGCGGCTACACGGAGGGGCTGGGAGGGCGGAGGCGGCTGTTCAGTCGTCACGGATCGACCCTATCCACACCTATAAGGCGATCTGCTCAGGGGGCGTCCGGTCAGCTGCGGACCGGGCGGTACACAGCGACGTACAGCAACCGCAGATGCCCGACAGTGAGCGGCACAGGTCTATGAAACAGTGCCCGCGCACGGAGCGGGCGCGAGATGCCGGCGTGAAGTGGAGACACCCTCATCGGCTGGGGCGGTCGGCTCCACGGCTTCACCGCAGCAGCGGTGGCGAGCCGTGAACGCACCCCACCTCATCGCCCTCGTCCGTGCCGGTGCCTGCTTCGAACGCGGCCACCTCATCGAACGCCCCGAGACCGCCGTGGCATGACCAGTCTTGACCTCATGCAGCTTCAGGCACGGATCCGCTCACGATGGGGGAAACGACTCCGACGTCACCATCCAGACATGACCATCGGGGTCGGCAAACGCACCCGCGTAGCCCCACGGCTGCTTGCCGGGTGGCGTGACGATCTCGCCGCCTGCCTGGCGCGCACGTTCGATCAACTCGTCAACACCGGCCTCGGTCTCTGCGGGCAGACTGAACATGCACTCGCTCTGGCCACGCCCGGCCACCTCGCGGTCGCCGATGACCCAGCCGAAACCGCCGGTGGGGATCAGCATGAGGCGGACGCCGTCGTTAAGAGCGAATTGCAGCGGCTCAGGCACTCCGTCGTCCGCTACCTCGCCGATGGCATCGAAGCCGAGCCCTTCACTGTAGAACTCAAACGCCGTTCGGCGATCCGCGGTTGGCAGACTGACGATGATGCGGGAGAGCGGCATTGGCGGGGCCTTCCTCTGGGCGTGGCTCGAATGTGGCGCTTCGGTGGACTGCTGACTTGCCGACGAGCCAGAACTCATCGGTTTGCCGCCCCATTGACAGTCCCTGTCACGGGGTCGCCGGCACCGGAGGAAAGCACCGTGCCACTGACAACACCGTGGACGCGGCGGCGTAGACGGTCGGCCTGTCCACAAGTATTGACGATTATTCCGGAATACGCGGTAGCCACCCGACGCCCGCCTCTGTACCTTGCCCTCATGACTGACGACCGAAGGGGCAATGCCGCGTAGGCGCCCGACAGCCCTGCGGGGCGACCTTCCCACCCGCTTCGTGAGGCGGCGGAGGTACCCATTGATCGATCAGCTTTCGGGATCTTGTACAGCCGATTTGCGTCGGCTGGAGCGGACCCGTTTCTGGCCCGAAGCCGCAGAAGAAGCGTTCTGGCACTGGAAGGTCTTTGCCCACGGCCCTCTCAGGCAACTCGTAGACCAACGCATGGGTTCCGACTGCGGCCTTCCTGAGTGCAGGTGCTACGGCGCCGGCTTCCGCGGGGACCTCGAAGCCGTGCTTCACGCACTGCCCAAGAAGAGCGCGCGTGAGCTGCGCGTCCTCGTACGCGCCCTCGACGAGAAGATTCTGGCGAGGGCCAAAGCCATCCCCACCGACAACCTGGAAGTGCCGTGGTGGCTGGGCCAGTAGCTGCGGTCACCCGCCTCACGGCAGGCGTTACTCGGCTCACCATCGATGGGCCACGGGCGGTCTGTCGACCCCAGAAGCTTCAGTTGCCGCCCGGGTCGTCGCGCGTAACCCGCATGCTGGCCCGGTTCGCGAAAGCCTATGATCAGGCCACATGTGCGAAGGGGGCGGGCGATGAGCGGCCGAGCGTGGAAGTGGGCGCTGATTTCGGTCTCGGTGGTGCTGTCGGTCTCTGCGTGCATGGGTTGGGGCGGCTATCCGCCCGCGAAGAACGTCCACGACTCTCAGCTCGTAGGAACCTGGCGTGCCCGGGAGTGCGGGACCACGTTGACCTTGAGTCCGGACGGATCGGCGTCCGCCACCGGTATTCCTACCGAGATGGAACTCGACGGCAAGGTCACGCGCGACATCAGCGGGGATGGCGCCTGGGAGATCGACGGGTCCGGCGTTGAGCAGCAACTCGAAGTGGACACGGGGGATGGAATTATTCTGTTCGACCTTTATCGGGACAAGGGGCGCTTGCTGGTTGGTCTGACCGTAGGGGATCCCGACAATATGAACTGGTGCGTCCTGACCAGACATTCGGAACGGTAGCCAACGCCCCAACCGCTGTACGCAATGAGGTGCAGCAACCAGCAACAGGCGCAGGTCCGGTGGTCGCGCTGTCAGCCCGCCACGGTCACCAGACCCGGCACCACGAACGCTGCTCCCGCGACACCGAAGCCGAATCGCATGTGGTCAGGGCTCTTCCAGGGCGTTCCATGTCGGGACCGCCGTGTGACCACCACGTCTGCCCAATCCCAAACCCACAGGGCCACGTTGCGGTAGTCGCAGGCCACCACGATCAAGCCCCCTCCGACGAGTAGTTCGAGCACCCCGCGAAGGATCAAGGCTGTTCCCTTCCTCGGTACCTCACAGCTTTGCGTTGAGGGTCATGAACGAGCGACGCTCGATGAAGTGCTCAAACACCGGCCCGGGTGATACGCCGACAGGGTCCAGGCCGCACATGTAGAGCTCTGGGCGGTTCGACAACAGCTCGAAGTCACGCACGGCATCGTCGAAAGCGCAGATGACACCGGGCTCCGTCGCGGAGTCGATCACCAGGACGTGATCATGGGTTCCCATCGGCGTCGCTCTGGCCCAACGCACCGCCTCATCGTCCGAGACGCCATCGAGCGCGAGGGACCGGCAGGGCAGTCCCCGCCAGTCGATGCCTTGCCCCGCCCAGGGGAGGGTGCAGGGATAGGCGTCGAACGCCGCAGCAAGCTCGACTGTGCTGATCAAGGCATCGTGCTCCACGAGCCAGGTGGAGATCTCTTCGGCGCGCACCCGCGCAGGTTAGCCGAGCCGCCCAGCAAGCCGGTGGCTGTGCCTCGGAGCCCGAGCCGGGGGCACCGCGCTGATCTCTCAAGGCCCGTCCGAGAGATCATGGGTGGATGACTGAACCGGGGGAATGGGCGCGCCTGCTGGAGACGGGATTCGAGCAGGTCCATGTGGAAAACGAATGGTATGACGGGCCTCGTTCTGGCCTGGTATCCATCGGAGGGCTGCCCCACTACTTCGAATCGGTCGGCGGCTGTGCGAGCCCCGAAGCCGACACGGAGGAGTTCTTGGTCTGGCCGGCCGACCGCCTGACCCTGGACCTGGAACGCGAGCAGTGGAACATCTTCTGTTCATGGAACGCCCTCTACGAGGCAGGCGAGGCTGACGCCGACACGCATCCAGGCTGCGGGGGTGTCGACGCGCGCTACGACGAGCTGCAGGCGATGCTCCGCCCTCGGCGCCGGGCGCCGGCGGATGCCCGACGCCTCGTGCCTGAGTGGCGGTCCTACGAGAGGCCCGGCGGTCGCCACCTTCCGGAAGGCCCGGGCTACCTGGCTCGGTGGCGTCCCGCCTGAACACCGGCCGCCCTGTCACGAACGGAGCCATGTGGCCGTGCTGAGCTTTGCGCGCCTGTTCCTGCCGTCTGCGCTCGGCGGACGACCTCAGAGCGGGTGTCGAGCAGATTGACTCGTCATGTGCTGGGTGGATTCCATGATCGTGGACCATGGCAGTTCTCGAACGTCTGGACCCTCTCGGGGTTCATGCAACGGCCAGACGTCAGGGCCGTGGACGAGGTGCACGTGGGCCCTCCGCAGTGACTCGATGTGCCCCTGCCAGGCCGGATGCCTTGCGTGAGCCGCATTGACCCGGGGGAACACCACGACGGGGACGTCGATCGTGCCGAGTGCCTCGCTCACCTGTGTCAGGGCTTGGTTGTCGGCGATTCCCGTCGCGAGCTTGGCGACGTAGTTCGCGCTCGCCGGGGCGACGACGTAGCAGTCGGCGACCGGGTGCGGGCGTGGCTCGGTCGGCAGACGAGGTGTGTCCCGTACGGGGAGACCGGTCAGTGCCTCCAGCCTCTTCAGCTCGCCGTTCGCTCGCATCCAACGGCCGGCGTTCGGCGTCAGGGTCACGGCCACCTGCCATCCGAGGGCCATGGCCGGCTCGACCAGGCCGGTGCGCAGCTGCTCGACTCCGTCAGCTGCCGTACCCACGACTGCCAGCACTCCACGACTGCCTACGCTCACCGTTCCACCGCCCCGTATCGGTTCGCTCCAGGGTCAGCAGTACAGCAGAGAATTACGTGTGCACGTCGACAGCCCTCGGTGACCGCTGAGCCGTTGGTTCGCATCGAGTCGGTCAACCGACGAGGCCCGGCCCCGTGCGGTCGCCTCCGGCGTCCGCCGCCCTGTGCCGACCGGCTGCCGAGGAGCAGCCGGTCCAAGGCAAAGGGTGCAAACGAGGGGCTTCCGCCTCACCCTTATGATCTGGGTAAAGGTGCTCACCTCCCCGATCCGGATCTGCGGAGCTTCCGCATGCCTGGAGGGGATGCGGACCGAGGCTCGGAGCAGCGACGACTGCACCCCGCGCGGCCGCCGGAAAACAAGAGGCAGTTCTGTGAACGTACGCAAACGGCGGACAATTGCTCCCATCGGGGCCGGTCTCGCGGTGGCTCTGCTGGGCGGCTGCGGCACCCAGACCGACGGAGGGGCCGCCGGAGGCGGCGAGTCGATCGTCGTGGGCATGTCGGACGACGTCCTGGCCGCGGATCCGGCCTCGGGCTACGACCCGGGGTCGTGGCTGCTGTTCAACAACGTCTTCCAGTCCCTGCTCAGCTTCCCCCGCGGGGGTTCGATACCCGAGCCGGAAGCGGCGAAGTCCTGCGCGTTCCAGGACGGCAACAGGGTGTACCGCTGCACGCTGCGTGACGGCCTGACCTTCAGCAACGGCAACAGCCTCACCTCCGAGGACGTCAAGTACTCCTTCGAGCGGGCGATCAGGATCGACGACCCCGCCGGCCCGGCGCCGCTGCTCAGCACCATCGCGAAGATCACCGCTCCGGACCCGCGTACGGTCGTCTTCCGGCTCACAGCTCCCGACGCCACCTTCCCCAGCAAGATCGCCTCGGGCGCCGGCTCCATCGTGGACCACCGCGAGTACCCGGCGGACAGCCTGCGCAAGGACGGCAAGGCCGTCGGCTCCGGGCCCTACGCGCTGAAGTCCCTCGACAAGTCGAAGGCCGTCTTCTCGGTCAACTCCGACTACCAGGGCACGGCGCGGGTGAAGAACTCGGGCGTCACTCTCGAATTCTTCCGGGGCGACCAGAAGAAGCTGGCGTCCGCGCTGCAGAAGGGGGACATCGATGTCGCCTACCGCGGTATGGCCGCGCAGGACATCGCCGAGCTGGAGGCATCCAGCGCCGCGGCCGACAAGGGCATCGACATCGTCGAAGGCACCAGCGCGGAGGTGCAGCACCTGGTCTTCAACATGAAGGACCCGGTGGTCGGGAAGCTTCCTGTGCGCAAGGCCATCGCGTACCTGGTGAACCGTGATGCCCTCGTCAGCGAGGTCTACCACTCCACGGCCACTCCGCTGTACTCGATCGTCCCGGCCGGTATCACCGCCCACAACACCGCGTTCTTCGACAAGTACGGCGGGAGCCCGCGGCCGGACAAGGCCGAACAGGTGCTGCGCTCCGCGGGCATCACCGACAAGGTGAAGCTCACGCTGTGGTCCACGCCGACCCGTTACGGCCCCGCCACCGACAACGAGTTCAAGGCGATCGCCAAGCAGCTCAACGAGAGCGGACTGTTCGACGCGGAGGTCAAGTCCCTCCCCATCAAGCAGTACGAGGAGCGGATCGCGGCCGGTGAGCTCGGGGTCTACGTGAAGGGCTGGGTCCCGGACTACCCCGACCCGGACAACTTCACCCAGCCGTTCTTCGGCAAGGACAACGTCCTGCAGAACGGCTACGAGAACAACGACATCACCGGCCGGATCATCCCCGGCACCACCGCCCTGGCCGATCGGGGCACCACCCAGAAGGCCTTCGACGAGCTCCAGGACACTGTGGCGGAGGACCTGCCGATCCTGCCGCTGTGGCAGGGCAAGCAGTACGCGGTGGCGTACGACAACGTCTCCGGTCTGGAATGGACCCTGGACGCGTCGACCGTCTTCCGCTTCTGGGAGATCAGCAAGTACTCGTAGGGCTTCGTCAGCTCGATCAAGCTCCGGATCGTCGGCGTCATGAGGCCGGCGATCCCAACCGCCCGCACACAGCAGGAACCACGACAGGCCCAGGCCACCGGTACCGAACCGGGGGCCTGGGCCTTCCTCGTTTCTCCTGGATCTCGCCAACCGTGGCTCCGGCCCGTCTGCCCGTAGGCGTGCGAGAGGGCAGGTCGAGCCACCCTTCTGGACCTGCCGGACTGTGCATGTGGTGCGGTCGCACGAGGCTGGAGGTCAAGCCCTTGGCGGCCGGACATGATCTCGGCGGCGCCTTCCATGTCCGTATCTCCAGAAGGAGCGTGATCAGCGTGGCCCGGAACCGCCGTCTGATCCTGAGCTCGCCGTCCGAGGTGTGGCGCCTGCTGTCCGACGGCCACCGCTACGGGGAGTGGGTGACAGGAACCCAGCAGGTCCTTGCCGTGGACCCGCAGTGGCCTGAGGTAGGAGCCCGGCTGAAGGTGCGAGTCGGCGCGGGCCACCTGAATCTCGACGACACCTGCGTCGTCCGCATCTGTGTGCCCCGGCACCGCCTGGAACTGGAGGCGAAGGCAGAGCCCTTCGGCGCAGCCCGCATCGCCATGACCTTGACCCCCTGGGGCGAGAACACACTCTTCACCCTCGACTGGCATCCCCTCAGGGGTCCCGGCACCCGGATGCACGGACTCCCCGTGGACTACCTCGTCGCGGTCCGCAACGGGATGATGCTGACGAAGCTGGCCCGGATCGCGATGCGTGAACCTGGCGGAAGCGCTTGAGGCACGCCCTGCGCCCGAGAGGAATCCGTGCGTCGGCGAGGAAGTCCATCGACAGCACGACGATGTGCGCCGTGCGCGTCGGGGCTTCCAGGTAGGAGCACACTGATCGCATGGCCCTACCCAGAACGCATCATTGCTCGGCATGCTCGGACAGCGCCGCGGACTCAGTCGTTCACGAAGACCTCGTCGTCGGAGCGCCTCTGTCCATGGAAGATCTCACCGACGCGCAGCGTCAGGACCGGTTCGCCCTCAAGTACGCCCACGACGGTTGCCAGGTCAGAGAGGTCCGGCGAGTTCCGCACGACAGCTTGAGCGGCTACGCCTGGTCCGTCCGCTTCACCGAGAATTCCTGAGGGGCTGATCACCGGGAAGCGCAGGGACGTTGCCTCGGAGGAGGCAGCGGAACCGATGGCACCAGTGGGTGCGAAGGTCACTCGTCCCAGTTCAGCGTGTACCGGCCGGTGGCGCTGTCACGGACGGCGTCACAGCGGCGGGGTGCCAGAGACCACTCCGATTCGGCCCATCCTGCGATGGCCGGCGCAAGAGCCACCTCTGCGTAGTCGGCCTCGACGATCTCCAGTGCGCGGACCGCGATCAGGATGCAGGGGCTGCCGTCGACGAGTTCGATGGCGCCGGAGACCTTGCCCAGGCCGGCTCGCAGCGAGGCGATCTCGGACTCGGTGAGTGTCAGCCGACTTCCGTAGTAGGCGTTGCGGACCTCGGAGGCGTCCAGCCAGACCCGGTCGCTGACGGGGGTGCCGCCGGGTGGCGGGGAGGCCGGCCGGATGACCTCGGCCGCGATCCCGAGGAACAGTCCGAAGCCGCCCTTCTGCACCTTGTAGCGATGGGTTCGCATGTGATCTCTCCATCCTGATCGTGGCCGTGCGGCAAGCCGTCGCCGTCACCGGCATCCGAGGCGTAAAGCAGTAGCGAGCCCGGGCTTCCGCGGACGAGCATGGGCGCATGAATGATCAGCCCGCACGATGGACCCAGGCAACCACCTACCCCGACATGTGGGCCGACCCGGACGAGGATCCCCGCAACAGCGAAGGTGCCGGTTCGGAGGGCGAGCTCGCGACGCTGCAGGACTTCCTGGCGGACTACCGCCTGACCCTGCGGATGAAGTGCGAGGGCCTGGATGCGGAGCAGTTGGCCCGGCGGTCGGTTCCGCCGTCGACCATGTCGCTGCTCGGGCTGCTCCGCCATCTCGTCGAGGTGGAACGGGACTGGCAGAACTGGATCGGCGACGGTGATCCGGTGCCGAAGCTGTACGGCGAGAGGGACGCGGACTTCGACGGAGCCGTCGCCGACCAGGCCGTCGTCGACGCCGCGTACTCCGATCTGGAGCGCGAGCAGGCCGCGACCGATGCCGCCCTGGCCCGGCACCCGGATCTGGGCGAACGGCTGGGGAAGGACGGGATCGCCGTTCGGGAGCTGATGGTGCACAGGATCGAGGAGTACGCCCGTCACTGCGGGCACGCCGACCTGTTGCGCGAGTGCGTCGACGGAAGGGTGGGCCAGTGAGGGGATCGGGCGCACCGGGATTCCCGGCAGACGAACGCAGCCGCTGAAGCGCTTCCCGGGATGCGGTCCGGCGGGGGGCGGGGGACCGTGGAGGCATGTCCGGACATCCACCTGTGATCGTGTATCCGCCCTCGCCGACCGGCGGGCGGCGGGTGACCGTGCGGGGGCAGATCGTCGGACTGGCGCACGGGCGAGGGGACGTGGCCTCCTTCCTGCGGCAGGCCGGGCTCGCCGTAGGGGTGGAAGAGATCGACCTGGACCAACCCGAGCTGATCGAGTGGCGAGGCGGAGACCTCGATACCTGGAGGTGAGCCCCATGAAGTCTCGTGGAGCACGCCGGGGCGAGGCGTCCCTCGAACCTCCGCCCGGGTATTACGGGGCGGACGGGGCGGCGCCCGACATCATGCAGCGAGGGCTGATCCTCGACTGGGTGGTGAGCCAGCGGGTGGCAAGCGGCTGGCGGGTGGAGTCCCGGTCGGGCACTCAGGCCGTCCTCGTGCGCGGGCAGCCGGTCAACCATGTGCTGCATGCCTTCCTGACCGTCGTCTCGTGCTTCGTGTGGGGCGCCGTATGGGTGGCTCTCGCGCTGACGAACAAGGTCGAGCGGGTCGCCCTCACCGTCGATGCCCAGGGGCACGTCGTGAGCGTCGGCGGCCCCTGAGCGCCGACCCCGCACGAGCCGGAGGACCCGGACAGCACGGCGTCGCCCTCACCCGGACGGACGCGTTCGGGTCGTCGCGGGCGGTCGTGTCGCGCAGCGTCGGATCTGCCCGCGGCCGCGCCGGCGGGGCGTCCGACGACCGAAGGAGTTCCCATGGCCCAGTCAGCACCCGCACCGGGCACCTCCCCGAGCCCCGGATCCGGCAGCGCGTGGGCGTCCGGGGGCGTGCTGTTCGCCGGTGTCCTGCTCCTCGTCGACGGTGTCCTGGCCGTGATCAAGGGGATCGCGGGCATCGCGACCGACGACGTGTACACCCGTATCAACGACTACACGTTCAAGTTCGACGTGACGTCCTGGGGCTGGATCCACCTGATCCTCGGCATCGTCCTCGTGATCGTCGGCGTGGGCATCCTGAAGGGTGCGCTCTGGGCCCGAGGCGTGGGTGTCGTACTGGCGGCGCTGAACCTGATCGCCAACTTCATGTGGCTGCCGTACCAGCCGGTGTGGGCGATCGTCTCGATCGCCATCGACGCCTTCGTGATCTGGGCCCTGTGCACGGCGGACCGTACGAAGGTGGCCTTCTGACGTGAGTGGCGGGCGCGGTGGCCGGGAGGGCGACGGTACGGCTGCCCTGGCCGCCGAGGCGTACGTCTACGGCTCCCCGCTGGTCCTTGCCCTGTCGGCGGTCGAATCGTGCCTGCAGGAGGGCTTCGGGGTGCTGGCGCCGACGCCCTTCAACAGTTTCGCCCACGCGGTCCGGCCCGCCGTTCCCGCCGACCGTGTCGCGAACGCGGCGGTCGACACCGTCGACGCGATCGCGCAGCTCGATCTGTCCGGCGGCCCGGTCGGACTGCACGTGCCGGACACCGGCGGTGCGTACTACGCGCTGCAGTTCGTGGACGCGTGGAGCGGCACCTTCGCCTACGTCGGGCGGCGGGCAACCGGTACGGGCGAGGGCGACTGGCTGATCGTGCCGCCCGGCTGGTCCGGCACCGTGCCCGACGTGGTGACGGGGGTGATCGACGCGCCCACCTCCGTCGTCTCCCTCGTCGGCCGCATCGCGTGCGACGGGCCGGACGACATGCCCCGTGTCCGGGCGCTCCAGCAGGAGCTCACGCTCACGCACCTGGGAGCCCATGCCCATCGGACCGGTCTGCCCGCGCCCGACTCCGACGTACCCGAGGCCCTTCGGTTCTTCGAACGGCTCCGGGTGTGGATGGCCGACTTCCCGCCCGCGGCCGCCGACCGTGCCTACCAGGACCGGTTCCAGCCCCTGGGACTCCTGGAGGAGGGCGTCTCGCCGTACGTGTCGGCCGGGCCCGGTCTCCTGCGGGCGCTGACACAGGGGCTCGCGCTGGGCAGGGCGCGGGTGGCGGAGGCGTGCCGTCACCAGGACGATGCCCGGGAGGGCGCGGACACGGCACCGGGTGCGTGGGCGATGAACCCGCACCTCTTCGACCACAACCTCGACCACTTCGGCGTCGGCACGATCAGCTCACCGGAGTGGAGGATCCCGGACCGCGAGGCGTCGTACCTGGTCAGGGCGGTGGCGGCACGGCAGGCGCTCTGGGGGCCGCACGGATACGAGGCCGTGTGCGCGTACACCCGCGGCGACTCCCGGGGCCGGCGGCTCAGCGGTGCCCACGACTACGTGCTGCGGCTGGGCCGGCCACCTCCGGTCGAGGGGTTCTGGTCCGTGACCGTGTACGACGTCCCGGGCAGCCACCTGGTCGAGAATCCGGCGGACCGGTACGCGATCGGTGACCGTACCCCCGGTGTCGTGTACGCAGCCGACGGATCACTGACCCTCTACCTGTCCCGGCAGCGGCCGGCGGACCCCGGCAGGGCGGCGAACTGGCTGCCCGCACCCGCCGGTGACTTCCGGGCCGTGATGCGGCTCCACACCCCTGAGCAGGCCGTTCTCGACGGGAGCTATGTGATCCCGCCCATTGAGCGGGTCGAGGACCGGTAGGCCGCGGCTCCTCGTCGGTGCCGCTGTCAGTGCCGCGGTACACACTGGAGACATGTGCCGCAGTATCAAGACGCTTCGTCCGCCGGCCATCCCCGAAGAGGCCACCGAGGAGGAGATGGCAGCCGCCGCCCTGCAGTACGTGCGCAAGGTGTCCGGCTTCCGTGCCCCCGCCGCGCACAACCAGGAGGTCTTCGACCGCGCCGTCGCCGAGATCGCGGAGGCGACCCACCGGCTGCTCGACGGCCTGGAGATCCGGGGCGGTGCCGCCCGGGTGTGAGCCCGGGGCGAGCTGACCGGCCGGGCAGGCGGTGTCAGCTGCCTGCCGGAGCTCCGTCGACGACCGGTGCCCGCCGGGTGTGGGGCGGCCGCCGGACGACCAGTGCTGCCAGGGCGCCCGCGAGGAACAGGGCCAGCACCGAGACGGCCGTGCCCAGCCAGCTCGCGCCCAGCCACTGGCCACCGAAGTAACCGAGGCTCACGCTGTAGCCCGCCCAGGCCACCCCGGCCAGCGCCGACCAGGGCAGGAACTCCCGCACCGTGCGGTGGGCGGCGCCCGCCCCCAGGGACACGACCGAGCGGCCTGCCGGGGCGAAACGGGCGACGATGACGAGGGCGCCACCTCCGCGGCTCAGCGCCGCGCCGAGGCGCTCCTGCGCGGTGGTGAGCCGGCGGGAGCGGGCGATGGCCCGGTCCAGACGGTCGCCGCCGCGCCAGGCGAGGCGGTACGCGACGAGGTCGCCGAGCACCGAGGCGGTGGCCGCGCACAGGGTCAGCACCAGCAGCGAAGGCACCTGCCGCGTGGCCTCGTCGGCGGTGGCGGTGACCGTCGTCGAGCTTGCCGCGGCAGCAGTCGCCGCCGTGATCACCAGCACGCCGCTGGGCAGGACGGGCAGGAAGACGTCCAGGAGTACCGAGAGGGCGACCACTGCGTAGATCCATGGGCTGCCGGTCAGCGCACCCACACTCTCGAGCACCTTCTGCTCCCCGTCCGTTTCCCCATGTGACCGTGTCGACGCCGCGGCGTCGCAGGGCAGCGGCAGGAGCGGCGGGGTCAGCGGTTCAGAGTACGCCTGCCGTTTCCCCGGAGTTCGCCGTGGGGCGGATGATGTTGTGCAGGTCACGTGCGCCCCGGCCCCCGCGACAGCGGGGTACCGGGGCGCACGTGACCTGGGCCGGCGGACGGTCGGTCAGACCGGGACGGCCGGGGAGTTCTCGCGGGGACTCCGGTCCTCGCGGGTGGCGCTTGTGCGGGAGGAGAAGAGCCGGTCCACGGCCACGGCGCCGGGGCCCGTGAAGACCAGCAGCAGGAAGGCCCAGCAGAAGACGGCCGACGCTTCGCCGCCGTTCTGCAGGGGGAACAGCGATTCCGGCTGGTGAACCTTGAAGTACGCGTACGCCATGGATCCGGAGGCGACGAGGGCGGCTATGCGGGTACCGAGGCCGAGCGCGACCAGGGTGCCGCCGACGAGCTGGATGACGGCCGCGTACCAGCCCGGCCAGGTGCCGGAAGGTACGGTGCCGCCGCCCATCGCACCGCCGAGGACGCCGAAGAGCGAGGCGGCGCCGTGGCAGGCGAAGAGGAAACCGATGACGGCGCGGAAGAGTCCGAGTGCATAGGGCTGTGCCCTGTTCAGACGTGCGGACATGGGGGGTTGGCTCCTTCGGTCTGGGGACGTGAACCGATCGGGGCCCTTCAGGTTAGGTAGACCTCATTATTACTTGCAAGTTCAACATATTCCCAACTGGCCGAAAGCGGTCACTTGTTCGACGTCAGTTCGCGCTCCAGGACCGTCTCCAGCTGCGCGCCTGTGGGCCGTTGTCTGGCCTGAACCAATGTCAGCGCAGCTTTCCGGCCATGCAGAGTGAGGGACATCAGCTGGTTGCCGAACCAGGGTCCGCCCGTCCTGCGCCAGCGCATCGGCGGCGCTCCCGTCCGGCCGTGGAGCGCCAGCGCGCGTCCCAGCCACCGGCCGGGCGTGCTCCAGCCGAAACGGAATCCCGCTCTTATCGTGGCGGGGATCGAGTTGTGCACGGGGGAGCAGGTCAGCTGCAGTATGCGTGCGCCGGGAGTGGCGCCGGGTACGGAATCTGGCCAGTGGGGTTCGGTGATGTACGCATGGTGCACATCGCCCGAGAGGACGCATACCGTGGCAGGAGCGTCCGGCCCGTCGGCCACCTGCCGCAGCAGCTCCGTCAACTCCTTGAAGGATTCGGGGAAGGCCGCCCAATGTTCCAGGTCAGAGGCGCGGCGCACCTTCTCCCCGAAGCGCGCCCAGCGCCCGTCCGGTCCGCCGCGCTCGCCCCGGCACAGCGCGGCGTTCCAGCTCTCCGCGTCATGGATGAGCGGCGGCAGCAGCCACGGCAGTGAGGTGCCGATCAGTAGATGGTCGTACGCGTCCGGGTCGGTGAGGGCCTCGTCGCGCATCCAGCGGGCCTCTCCGGCGTCGAGCATCGACCGTTGTTGCTCGCCGAGGACACGGGCCGCCCGGGTGTCCACCATCAGCAGCCGTACTCGGCCGAAAACACGCCGGTAGCTCCACCGGGTGTGTGCGGGATCGGCGTCGGCCCGGGCGGCATGGTCCCGCAGTACTTCGGTGGCGTCCGGGACGGCGCGCACCGCCGCGTACAGCGGGTCGGCCTCCAGGGCTTCGGGGGAGAGGTTGCCGAGGTGCTGGTACACCCAGTACGACATCAGGCCACTGACGATCCGTTCGTGCCACCAGGGCGTGCGGCGCATGTCCTCGAGCCAGGCGGCGCTGGTGTTCCAGTCGTCGATGACGTCGTGGTCGTCGAAGATCATGCAGCTCGGGACCGTGGAGAGCAGCCACCGCACGTCCGGGTCGCGCCAGGACTCGTCGTAGAGGAGGGTGTACTCCTCGTAGTCCGCGACCTCCCCGCCGGGCGGCTCGTTCAGATCGCGGCGTGCGGCGATCCGGCGCCGGGTGGCCTTCGAGGTCTCGTCCGCGTACACCTGATCGCCGAGCAGCAGGAGCACGTCGGGGCGTACGGCCGTGGGGTCGGCGGCGAGTTCGACGGCCAGGGTGTCGAGGGCGTCCGGGCCGATGGCGTCCCCCCTGCTCGAGCGCAGCCGGGAACGCGGGTCGCGCTCGCCCTTCGGCGGGGCCGCCCAGCGGCAGGAACCGAAGGCGATCCGGACGGGTCCGGCCTCCTCGGGCTGCGGAACAGGGGGTGTGGTGATGGTGCTCGCGGGGAAGCGGGAGTCCTCGGGCGGCCAGACGCGGCGGCCGTCGAGGAGCACCTCGTAGGCCGTGGTCGAGTCGGGCGTCAGGCCCGTGACCACCACCAGCGCGTAGTGATGCCCCTCCACCGCGAAGGTCGGGGTGGAACCCGACGCACCGTCCGCGCAACGGACCTCGGCCGTGCAGGGCCGGCTCGCCTCGACCCAGACCGTCGCCCGGGAACCGGACTCCCAGTCGACGTACCGCAACAGTGGTCCCAGGCGTAGCCCGGCCATGTGTGCCCTCCTCGCGTCGCCGTGACCGATGGCTCCGTACGGTACGGGTCGCCGTGACCGGCTCCGTACGGTACGGAACGACGGAGGAGGGCGGGTTGGTTCCGCTCCGCTGGTCAGGGGCCTGCGGAGCGGCCGGGGAGCGGCTCCGCGGCCGCTCGGTGTCAGCAGCCGTTCAGCACGGACTGCAGCGCGCTCTTCTCGGTCGAGTCGACGCTCATGCCGTAGTAGTGCTTCACGTGGACCCAGGCGCGTGCGTAGGTGCAGCGGTACGCGGTGCGCGACGGCAGCCACTCGCCCGGGTCCTGGTCGCTCTTGGACTGGTTGACGTTGTCCGTGACCGCGATGAGCTGGGGGCGGGTCAGGTCGTTGGCGAAGGCCTGGCGCTGGGCCGTGCTCCAGCTGCTCGCTCCGGAGCGCCACGCCTCGGCCAGCGGGACCATGTGGTCGATGTCCAGGTCGGAGGCCGCGGTCCAGGTGGCGCCGTCGTACTGCGAGTACCAACTGCCGCTGGTCGCGGCGCAGGCCGAGTCCTGGACGACGTTCGTGCCGTCGCGCTTCAGGACGACTTCGCGGGTGTTGCAGGCGCCCGACTGGGTGATCCAGTGCGGGAACTTGTCGCGGCTGTAGCCGGTCGAGGAGCCCTCCGCGGAGACGGTGAGCTGGCCGAGGTACGTGCGGGCGGTCGACGCGCTGACCGGGGTGGGCATGGCCGCCTGGGCGGCCGGGGCGGAGAGGAGCCCGGTGGTGGCGGCGAGTGCGGCGGAGGCGGCGACGACGGCTATGCGACGCGCGTAGATACCGGACATAAGAACTCCCTTGATGTGGGGGGTACTCGGGTGGGCGACCTGTGGGCCCGGCCATCGTGGCGGCGCCGGGTTTCCAGGGGATGGTTGCCAGGTAACAGAGTGGCGACATGCGCACGTCACATCAAGGGGTTGGACGGCTCGGTCTGACGTCCGGTCCGAAGTCTGTTCGGGGAGAGGATCTGACGGAGGGACGGCTCGGCCGGGCGGACGCGATCCGTTCCGGGGTGGTTCCTGGCGGTGCGAGCGGGTGGGGCACCCGAAGCGCCTAGGGTGGCCGGGTGTTGCTTCCGGTCACTCCCGCACTCGGTGTCGCGCTCGCCGTACTCCTGGTGTTCGCCGCCACCGTCGCCGCAGGGGCCTCGCTCGGGCGTGCGAGGGAGATCCTCGTGGCCGGGTTGCGGGCGGCGGTGCAACTCACCGTCGTCTCCCTGCTCATCGGCTGGGTGGTGCGCTCCGCGGGACCGCTTCTCGGCTTCCTGGCGCTGATGTTCGCGGTGGCGGTGTGGACGGCCGGGCGGCGGATCGCCACCAACCGCACCTGGTGGTGGGCGGCGCTGCCGATCGGTGCAGGAGTCGTCCCCGTCGTCGGTGCGCTGCTGCTCACCGGGCTCGTCCCGGTACGGGGCATCGCGCTGATCCCGGTCACGGGCATTCTCATCGGGGGTGCGCTCACCGCGACCGTGCTGGGCGGGCGGCGTGCGCTGGACGAGCTCGGGACCCGGTGGGGGGAGGTCGAGGCCGGGATGGCGCTCGGTCTGCTCGACCGGGACGCCAGGCTGGAGATCGCCCGCCCGGCGGCGTCGGACGCGCTCCTGCCGGGGCTGGACCAGACCCGGACCGTGGGGCTCGTCACGCTCCCCGGCGCCTTCGTGGGCATGCTGCTGGGCGGCGCCTCACCCGTGGAGGCGGGCGCCGTGCAGCTGTTCGTCCTGGTGGCACTGATGGCGGTGCAGGCGGTCGCCGTCGCGCTGGTGCTGGAACTGGTGGCGCGGGGGCGCCTGCACCGCGACTGAGGCCCGCGGTGGAGAGGGCGTGCGAGGTGCGGCACGCCGATGTGGGGGGCGCGCGGGAAAAGCGGGGGTGCGGGTCAGCGGGCGTCGATGTGCAGGCGGATCGAACCGTCGCCGACCGCTTCCACCCGGAGCTGTGTCAGGTCCTCGACGTGGGCGTCAGGGGAGAGCGCGGCCGCGCGCGGGCCGATACCCACGATCCGCATGCCGGCCGCCCGGCCGGCGGCGATGCCCGCCTCGGAGTCCTCGAAGACGATGCAGTCCGCCGGGTCGAAGCCCAGCTCGGCCGCACCCTTGAGGAAGCCCTCGGGGTCCGGCTTGCTGGCGCCGACGAGCTCGGCGGTGACCCGGATCTCCGGCATCGGCAGTGCCGCGGCCGTCATCCTGGCCCGGGCGAGCGCCGCGTCGGCCGAGGTCACGAGCGCGTGCGGGAGGCCGGCGAGGGACGCCATGAAGGCGGCGGCGCCCCCGACGGGCACCACACCGTCGATGTCGGCGGTCTCCTCGGCGAGCATGACCCGGTTCTCCGCGTAGTTCTGCTCCATGGGGCGGTCCGGCAGCAGGGCGGCCATCGTGGCGTACCCCTGCCGTCCGTGGACCACCTTGAGCGCGGCCTCGGGGTCGAGACCCTGCTTCAGTGCCCAGCGCCGCCAGCAGCGCTCCACCACCGCGTCGGAGTTCACGAGGGTGCCGTCCATGTCCAACAGGAGGGCGCGGGCTTCGAGGACGGTGGCCGACATCGGCAGGCTCCAGAGCGCGGGGGTACGACCGGCACGGGGCAGGTCAAGAGAACAAGCAGCCCCGCCCGCCGGTCAGGGGAAACGGGCGGAGGCTACTTTGTTCCATCACGATACAAAAACCGTCGCCGGAACGCCAATCCCGCAGGCCGGGCCGCCCCGTCCACCCGGCCCGGTGCCCCTTCCCGTACGTCCGAGCGTCAGGACCGCCGTCCGTTGCCGGTCGTCTGCGCCTCCAGTGCGCGACGGGTCTCGGGGCCGTACACACCCGGGGGATCGCTCTGGACCGACACCCACGTCTGGAATTCGCGGACAGCCCGTTCCACGCGCTCCGAGTACTCCCCGTTGTCCGGCTCCCGGTAGATCCAGAGCTCCTGCAGCCGGCGCTGCAGCTCGGCGACCTCCGGGCCCTGGTCACCGCGCCGCAGCGTGGGCCCGGCGATCTGGGCGGGCGGCGCCTCCGTCTCCTCCGCGGACTGCGTGGCGGTCGCCGAGGGCGACGGTGTCCGGGAGGCGGTGGCGGACGCGGACGCGGACGGGCTCTTCGACGCGGAGGCCGAGGGGGACGACGACGGCGACGCGGAGGCGGACCGGGAGGGTGTCGCGGAGGGGGACGCGGAGGGTGACTCCGACACGGAGCCCGCAGGCCCGTCGCTCGCGTCCGGGACACTCGTCGCGACCTCGGGCAGCGCCTCCTCCCGGCTGTCGTCCTTGTCGAACAGGCCGCCCGCGAAGGCGGCCGTACCCACCACCGCGGCCACAGCCGCTGCAGCGGCGAGGACGGCGAACGGCCGCCGACGGCGCGGTTGAACGGGTTCGGGGCCGCCGCCGGCATAGGCGGCGGCGGTACGCCGACGGGTCTCGTCCGCCGGGTCGGCGCCGGGCATCGGGCCCGCGGCACCTCCCGTCACGCCGGCACCCATCGCGCCGGCACCCGCCGCACCGCCCATGAAGATCGGCATCGTCGTGGCCGTCGCGGGTGCGGTGTGCTCCTGCCCGGCGTCGCTCGACAGCGTCACGTACGGCCGGATCCGGAGCGGATCGAAGTCCTCGGCCGCGGCCATCTCGGCCGAGCGCGCGGCCCGGTGCTCCTCACCCGGCAACCGGGCCGTACGGGCCCCACAGGCGCACCGGTGCCCCGTGCTCCCGGGTTCCGCACCCCCGGGTCCCGGTCTCGCGCCCTGCTCGCCGCCGCACTCCGGGCATATATGTCCGGTCATCGTGGGTTCCCCTCCCCTTTGAACTGCTGTGATTATGCAGGCCGCCACCGGGAACCCCAACGCCCCCCACCGCTGCTCGGCAGGCCATAACGGGACGCAGCGGCCAGGATGGGGGAGAAGCGGACCCGAGGAGACGTTCATGGCCCAGCAGCTGAGCCCGCAGCCCCTTGCACCGGGCGAGGGCAGGTCCCGGCGAAGTGTCCTGGTGGCCATCGGCGCACTGCTCCTCGGCATGCTGCTCGCCGCACTCGATCAGACCATCGTCTCCACCGCACTGCCGACGATCGTCAGCGAGCTGGGCGGCCTGGACCACCTGTCCTGGGTGGTCACCGCCTACATGCTCGCGGCGACGGCGGCGACCCCGCTCTGGGGCAAGCTCGGTGACCAGTACGGCCGCAAGAAGCTCTTCCAGACGGCCATCGTCATCTTCCTCATCGGCTCGGCCCTCTGCGGCATGGCCCAGAACATGCCGCAGCTGATCGGCTTCCGCGCGCTCCAGGGACTCGGCGGCGGCGGACTGATGGTGCTGTCCATGGCCATCGTCGGAGACATCGTCGCCCCGCGCGAACGTGGCAAGTACCAGGGCCTGTTCGGCGCGGTCTTCGGTGTGACCAGTGTCCTGGGGCCGCTGCTGGGCGGCTTCTTCACCCAGCACCTCAGCTGGCGCTGGGTCTTCTACATCAACCTGCCCGTCGGGGTCGTCGCGCTGCTCGTCATCGCGGCGGTGCTGCACATCCCGGTCCGCCGCACCAAGCACACCATCGACTACCTGGGCACCCTCCTCATCGCCTCCGTCGCCACCTGCCTGGTCCTCGTCGCCTCGCTCGGAGGCACCACCTGGGACTGGGACTCCGTCCAGATCATCGCCCTCGCGGTCCTCGCCGTGGTGCTCCTCGTGGCGTTCATCCGCGTCGAGAGCCGGGCGGCCGAACCCGTGCTGCCCCTGAAGCTGTTCCGGATCAGGACCTTCAGCCTCGTCGCCGTCATCAGCTTCATCATCGGCTTCGCGATGTTCGGCGCGATGACGTATCTGCCGACCTTCCTCCAGGTGGTGCACGGCATCACGCCGACGATGTCCGGTGTGCACATGCTGCCGATGGTCTTCGGCATGCTCATCACCTCGACCGCCTCCGGACAGATCGTCAGCCGGACGGGCCGCTGGAAGGTCTTCCCGCTCGCCGGAACAGCCATCACCGCAGCCGGTCTGATGCTGCTCCACCAGCTCTCGGAGACCAGCTCCACCTGGCAGATGAGCATCTGCTTCTTCGTCTTCGGCGCCGGGCTCGGTCTGGTGATGCAGGTGCTGGTCCTGGTCGCGCAGAACGCCGTCAGCTACGAGGACCTCGGCGTCGCCACGTCCGGAGCGACCTTCTTCCGGTCCATCGGCGCCTCGTTCGGCGTGGCTGTCTTCGGCACCATCTTCACCACCCGGCTCACCGGCAAACTCGGCGACGCGCTCGCCGGGCGCTCCCTGCCGCCCGGGGTCGACGCCGAGGCCCTCGCCGCCGACCCACGGGCCATCAGCCGGCTCCCGGCCGACCTGCGCCCCTCGGTCCTCAGCGCGTACTCGACCTCGATCACCGACGTCTTCCTCTACGCGGCTCCCGTCGTGGCCGTCGCCTTCGTCGTCGCCTGGTTCCTCAGGGAGGATCCCCTGCGCGGTTCGGTGAGGGCCCCCGACACCAGCGAGACCCTGGCGTCGAACCCGGTCCAGCGCTCCTCGTTCGACGAGTGCGCCCGCGCTCTTTCGGTGCTCGCCACCCGGGAGGGGCGCCGGGAGATCTACGAGAAGATCACTGCCAGGGCCGGGTACGACCTGCTGCCCGCGTCCAGCTGGCTGCTGCTGCGGATCAAGCGGCACGGCACCGTCGAACCCGCCAGGCTGGCCGAGGCCGCCCCCGTGCCCCTTCACGTGATCCTCGCGGCGGCCCGTCAGGTGGAGGAGCGTGGCCTGGTCCGGCGCGAGGGCCCGGAGATGGTGCTGACCGACCTGGGTGCCGAGGCCGTGGTCAAGCTGTCGAATGCCCGTGAGGAGTCCCTGGCGGAGATGCTGGGGGACTGGTGGGGACCGGAACGGCCCACCGACCTGGTGCGTCTCGTCGCGGAGCTGACCGCAGAGGTGAGCGGGTCGAGCAAGGAACGGCCGCACATGCCCGAACCGCCCCGCGACCACCTGGCCTGACCCGCGCGACCTGCCTGACCCGCCTGACGGCCTCACCGGCCCGAGCGCGGGCGCGTTGCGCAGGCAGCGGGCCGCGGGCTCACAGCTCCTTGGCGAACCAGTGCTCCGCGTACGGCCCTTGGTTGAACGCCGGAACCTCCCGGTAACCGTGCTTCGCGTACAGTCCGCGCGCCTCGACCAGGTCGTTGCGGGTGTCCAGCCGGATCTGCCGCACTCCCAGGGAACGCGCCGCACTTTCGATCGCCGCCAGCAGCAGCCCGCCGCCCCCGGTGGAGCGGAATGCGGGGCGTACGAACACCCGGGTCAGCTCCGCGGTCCCCGCGTCGGCCAGACGCAGGCCCGCGCAGCTCGCCGCCTTGCCGTCGTACCGGCCGACGAGGAACTCGCCGGTGGGCCGCGCGAGGAGTTCGACGCCGTCGCCGGTCAGCCCCTCGTCGATCTCCCCCGTGGTCGCGGGCCGTCCCCAGTAGCGGCTCGCCACCTCGTCGTAGTAGTCCCTGCGCAGGAGCTCCGCGTCGGGTGTGCCGAAGTGTTCGGGGGCGACGATCCAGGTCATTGGTTCATTCTGGCTCCCGTACGACCCGGATGACGAACCATTAACTCGTGCAGGGGGCAGCGATGGTGCAGGACTCGGACCCGGCGACCCGGACGGCAGCGGTGCAACGGCTCGGCGAGCAGTGGATACGGGAGTTGGCGGGGCCCGGTCCGCGAGGCGGCTTCGTCTGCTCGCCGGCCGGACTGTGGCTGGCGATGGCCGCCGTCGCGACCGGGGCCCGCGGGGCGACGGCCGGTGAGCTCCGCTCGGTCCTCGGGGTGGCGGACGAGGAGGCGGCCGCCGTCGTGACGGAGGCGGCGCGGGAGTGGGGGTGTACCGAGGCGCTGCGGGTGGCCACCCGGGTGTGGAGCCGGGTGCCTGTCCGTCAGGAGTACATGGACGCGCTGCCGGACATCGGCTTCGGACCGGTCGGCACGGACGAGATCGACGCCTGGGTGCGCGAGAGGACCGGCGGCCTGATCGAACGGCTGCCGTTGCAGCTCGACGGTGTCGCTCTCGCACTCGTCAACGCGCTGGCTCTGAAGGCGCTCTGGGAGGCGCCGTTCGACGTGAACCGCACCCGTGAGGTCCCGTTCACCGACGCGGCGGGCAGAACCCTCCCGGCAGCGACGATGCACGCTTCGGTGCCGCTGCGGGACGCGTGGGCGGCTTCGGGCGCGTACGTCGTGGAGCTCCGCTGCCGTACGGAGCCGGGCGGGGCGGCCCCGGCCCGGGTCAGGCTCGTCCTCGGGGAGCCCGGCGCGGGGGCGGCGCAGGTCCTGCCGCTCGCGTGGGCGCCCCGGGACGAGGGTGCCCCGCTGGATGCCGACCAGGTGACCATCGGGGTTCCTCGATTCACCCTGCGTACGAACGTCCAGGTCTCCGAACAGCTGCCCGCGCTCGGTGTGCGGCTGGCGACGAGTGCGGCCGAGGCGGACTTCTCGGGACTGTCGCCCCAGCCCCTCCACATCTCGGAGGTGGTCCAGGAGGCCGTGCTGAAGATCGCCGAGGAAGGTGTGGAGGCCGCGGCGGTCACGGTCGTGGCGATGCGGCGCGCCGCCGCGCCCCGGCCGCAGGTGGTGCGGCACCTCGCGTTCGACCGGCCGTTCGGGATCGTCGTCCTGGACGGCTCCGCGGATGTTCCCCTGTTCGCGGGCTGGCAGGCGGACGCCCCCGCGTACGAGGGCTGACGGGCAACCGGACCGCCCGACTCCGGGTACCGCACAGGGGTGGCTTTCATGTTCTGAGCATTCTTTCGGGCAAAAGCATGGTGACAGTCAGGTGAAGAGGGGGTGATTGTGTCTTCGTGATGGGGCAATGCGAGGCTTCATCCGCACCCACCCGGGTCGAGGGAACGGTGCACGAACGGTGGGAGGGGCGGCGCGCGTGGCAGAAGCGGAGCGCAGTGTGCGGGGGAACGTGACGGCGGACCTGGGAGCGAGGACCGGGGCGGCCAGGATTGTGCTCTGGCTGCTCGTGGCCGCGCTGGCCGTACGGCAGATGGCGGTGGTGCTGCGGCAGCCGCCCGGCGAACGCCTCACCGACCTGGAGACCTGGATCGGTGAGAACGGGGTCCTGCACGTGGCCGGATCCGTGTACGACTCCGGCCGGTTCACCGGCACCCCCTTCGCGGGGCTGGTGCTGAAGCCCTTGACGGCCTCGGCCGAGCAGACCCTCGGCGTCGTGTGGACCTTCGGGTCCCTGCTGCTCGTCGCGGCGCTCGGCCTGGTCGCCGCCCGCGCCCTGCCCACCCCCGTGAGCCGCCGCACCACGTTCCTCGCGGCACCCGTCGCGATCGCCCTGCTCATGCTGTCGCTGCCCGTCCGCAACACCCTGTACCTGGGACAGACCAGCATCCTGCCCGTCCTGCTGGTGCTCGTCGCGTGCTTCGCCGTGCGCGGCGAACGCCTTCCCGGCGTACTGATCGGCATCGCCGCGGCCCTCCAGCCGACCGTCCTGCTCTTCGCCGGGCTGCTCTGGCTCACCGGCCGGAGGCGGGCCGCCGTGACCGGAGGTGCCGCGTTCGCCGCCTGCACCGCGCTGGCCGCGGCGGCGATGCCGCACGACTCATGGACCTACTGGGTCCACCACGTCGCGGGTGCCGGGCTCGGCGACAGCCCGGACAGCCTGGCCAACCAGTCCCTGCACGGCGCGCTGCTCCGCCTCGGGTTCGAAGGCCCCCTGGAGATCGCGCTCTTCCTCGTCCTGGCCGCCGGTGTCACCTTCCTCGGTCTGCGGCGCGCGGTGCGCTACGCCCAGGACGGACAGCTGCTCCTCGCCGTCGCCGTCACCGGCTGTGTGGCCGTCGCCGTCTCGCCGACCGCGTGGCAGCACCAGCTGCTCTGGGTGCTCCTCGCCGTCGTCGGACGGGTCGGCACCCGGGCCTCGGACCGGCTGGTCTGGCCGGCCGTCGTGGTGCTCGCTCTCACGCTCCCCGGGAAGATGCTGCTGCCGAACATCGGTGTGCTCCTTCCCGTACGCGACAACGTGCTGCTCATCGCGGCGCTCGGGGCGGCCTGCGTGGCTCCGTTCCTGTCGCGCACCTCGCCGTACTGGCAGCGGCCGGTTCCCACGGACTACGCCGAACCTGTCGCCTCACGCTTCAAGCACGTGCCGCTGCTGCCGTTCTGGCGGCGGGTGCTCAGCCGGCCCAACCTGCTGCTGGAACTCCTGCTGATCCGGGTCGTCTACTCCGCGTACGCCAAGGTGCGGCTGGCGGCCACCGCGGGCCGCTCGACGGCCGAGGAGCACGGCCGGCAGATCCACTCCCTCGAGCAGTGGCTGCACATCGACATGGAGCACTGGGCCAACCACGCGGTCGTGGAGGTCGCCTGGCTGCGGGACTTCTTCGACTACTACTACTCGACGTTCCACTTCATCGTGCCGCTCGCGATCCTCGGTGTGCTGTACGTACGGCGGCCCACGGACTACCGCTGGGCCCGCAGCTCCATCGGCTTCGCCACGGTCCTCGCCCTGATCGGCTTCTGGCTCTACCCGCTGGCCCCGCCGCGGCTGATGCCGGGCCTCGGCTTCATCGACACCGTCCACGGCGTACAGGACTTCGCCAAGCCGGACTACGGGACGCTCACGTCGATGACCAACCAGTACGCGGCGATGCCGTCGCTGCACTTCGGCTGGTCGCTGTGGTGCGGTGTGGTGATCGTGATGCTCGCGCCGAAGGCGTGGATGAAGGCACTCGGCCTGCTGCACCCGCTCTTCACGGTCTCCGCCATCGTCGCCACGGGCAATCACTGGGTGCTGGACGCGGTCGGCGGCGCGGCCGTCGTGGGCATGGGCTTCGGCCTGACGTACGTCCTGTCCGGGCCCCGCACGCTCCGGCCCGAGCCAGCTGCGCCGAAGGGTCCCACGGCCGAAGCCGGAACTGCGGAGGATGCCGGGAACCCGGTGGGTGAGCCGGTGGGCAGTAAACACTGAGTGTCATCGCCGAACGCGGTGGCGATCGGAAGGTGAAGAGAATGTGGATCGAGCGAATCGCTGAGGCCACGCGCTGGGAGCAGGCTCGGCCGAAGATTTCCTGGAACAGCGTTGAGGAAGAGCTCGGTACGGCACTGCCCGAGGACTACAAAGAGCTTGCCGACAGGTTCGGCAAGGGAGAATTCTCGGAGTTCTTGCGCATTCTCACCGTCGATGCCACGAGGCAGTTCGACCTGGTCGGCATCTGGAAGACGTTCCTCGACGGCAGCCCCGAGAGCGGGCCCGATCCCGCCTTCAAGCCCTACCGGATGTACCGGCCTGGTCAGCGCGGTCTCCTTCCCTGGGCGTTCGGTGAGATGAGGTGCAGTTACTTCTGGCTGGCATCCGCCGAGGAGGATCCGGCCAACTGGCCCGTGGTGACGCAGGGCGACCCGTATCCCTGGCACGAAGTGAGTATGTCCACCGGCGAGTTCGTCCACCGCGTACTGACGGATCCCGAGTTCGAGCCGTTCTCGATCGCAAGGCTGATGCCGGAGCCTGACTTCTACCCGATGGATTGAGTGGGGTGCACCTCGATTGCGCCGCCCTGCGCCCGGGAATTCCGGTCACGGAAGAAGTGGCCTCGATGTGCTCCCCCGGCCGAAGCGATCATGTCGGCACGGAGCCCCGGGAGCGTGCTCTTGCGTCACGGCAACGAGCGTGTGAGCCAGACCACTTCACCGTTGTCCTCCGTGGAAACGTGATCCCGCTCGAACCCGAGCTTCTCGAGGACGCGGAGCGACGGTGTGTTCCACGCGCCGACGGTGGACCAGAGCCGCTTCCGACCGGTCGCGACAGCGGCGTCGAGCACCGCGCCGGCCGCCTCGGTGGCGTAGCCACGCCCATGCGCGCGCTGGAACAGCTCATACGCGATTTCGGGTTCCTCCACGGAGGAGCGGCCGATGATCAGCCCGCAGTAGCCGATGAAGTCGCCTTCGTCGCGGCGCTGGATGGGCAACAGGGCGATCCCCGTCGTCGCCGTCGCGGTGAGCAGCTCCGCGATGGACGTCCGGATGTGCTCAACCGTGGGGGTTCCCTTGCCGCGTTCGGAGAGGAGGGCGCAGAAATCGGCGGCGTCCGACTCGGCCCACGGCCGCAGTATCAGCCGCTCGGTCTCCAGGTGGAACGGCATCGTCTCGTACGTAGTCATGGCCCCACTTTGCCCCACGGCTGATCACCACAGCTGGAGTATCAGCCACGGTGGGGATTGCTGATCGGTTGGTGCCGGACCTGTTGGGGGAGTTGTTCCGGCGGGTGGTGCCGGAGACACCGCCGCAGCCCGCCGATACCGGGGCGCGCGGGTGTGGCCGAAGGGGTACCGGGGAGGCGTCCGCCTCCCCGGTACCCCTTCGGCCGGGATCGCCGCGTCTGACCAGCATCCGCCCGAAACCGCGGGGCCGCCACTCGAACGGCTCAGCCGTGCGACGGCCCCAGCGCCCAGGCCGCCACGGACAGCGTGCCCATCGACACGATCGTGGACGCCACCACCGAATTGCGGGCGAGCGTGGTGTCCAGCCCGTACTGCCCGGCGTAGATGAAGGCGTTCTGGGCGGTCGGCAGCGCGGAGCACAGCACGACCGCGAGGAGTTGATGGCCGGCGAGGTCCAGGAGCAGGGGGCCGCCGACGGCGAAGGCGACCAGGGGCTGCGCGAGCGTCTTGAGAGCCACCACCGTCCCCAGTTCCGCCCGGCTGACGGGGGCCGTGCAGGCCGCCGGTTCCGGACGGGTGTGCAACGACAGGCCGAGCGTGATCAGGGCCGTGGGAACGGCCGCGGACCCCAGCAGATCGCAGGAGTGGGTGAACGCCTCCGGCAGCCGCAGGCCGGTGGCCGAAACACAGAGGCCGAGCAGCGAGGCCATGATGACCGGGTTGCGGACCGGCATGGTCAGCATGCGGCGCAGCCCCGCGCGCCAGTGGTGCTTTCCCCGGTCCGTGCCGGAGTCCAGCAGCGTCAGGATCACCGGCGACACCACCAGCACCTGGAACAGGATGACCTGGGCGACGAAGGACGCGTCGCCCAGCACCTGGACGGCCACCGGAATGCCGAGGTTGGCCGAGTTCACGTAGCCCGACGCCATCCCGCTGATCGAGCCGTCGGCCGTCTTGCGGCCGAAGAAGCGCCGGGCCACCAGCAGGCCGATGCCGCAGACGAGTAGCGTGCCCGCGGCGAAAGCGATCATCGTCGTGTTCACGAACGAACCCAGGCGCGCGTCCGAGACCATCGTGAACAACGCCGCGGGCATGGCCACATGGAAGACGAAACGGCCGAGTACCGCCTCGGCCTGCTCCCCGAGCAGCCGCCCCCTCCCGGCCGCGTAACCGATGGCGGTCAGCGTCCAGATGGGGGCGAAGGCGGAGAGCAGGTCATGCATGCGGCTCATGATCCCTGCGTGCCGTGGGCCGGGCCGGCGGGGGGGGGCGGGCCCACGGCAGGACGTCCCGCCCGGGCGGGGTGGGATCAGACCCCGACGGACATCCCGGCCTTCGGGGCGGCCTCACCGCTCCGTTCCCCGAGGTGCTCCGTCTCCACATGGGCGGTCTCACGGGCGGTGAGCGCCGCGACGACGGGCGGCAGGCAGAGTGCCGCCGCGAAGAGCGCGACGCCCGCCCAGTTGTCCCCGTCGGGGCCGGCGATCTGCGAGGCGAAGGCCACGGCGAAACCGGCGATGGCGAAGCCGGTCTGGGTGCCGATCGCCATGCCCGAGAGCCTGACCCGGGTGGGGAACATCTCGGCGTAGAACGAGGGCCAGATGCCGTTGGCGGCGCTGTAGACGACACCGAAGACGAGGATGCCCAGCCCCAGCACCAGTGGGTAGCTGCCGGTGGAGATCGCCCACAGGTACAGCGGCATGACCACCGCGCTGCCGATGGCGCCGATCAGGAAGACCGGCCTGCGCCCGACACGGTCCGAGAGCCGGGCCCACAGCGGGATCGTGAACAGGGCGACGAGGTTGGCCAGGGCGCCGACCCACAGCATCCCGGTGCGGCCCATGCCCACGGCGTCGCTGGTCGCGTACGACAGCGCCCAGACGGTGAAGATCGTGCTGACGGTGGCGATCACCGCGCACCCGACGACCCGCAGCACGTCGGCCCAGTGGTCGCGGAGCAGCACGGCGAGCGGCATCTTCGCCACGCCCTCGGTCGCTGCCTGCTTGGCGAAGACGGGTGTCTCCTCCAGGGTGCGGCGGATGACGTAGCCCGTCACCGCGACGGCGATGCTCAGCCAGAACGGGATGCGCCAGCCCCAGGAGAGCAGTTGCTCCTCGGGGAGGGCGGCGACCGGGATGAAGGCGAGGGTCGCGATGAGCTGGCCGGCCTGCGTTCCGTTGATGGTGAAGCTGGTGAAGTAGCCGCGCCGTTGCGCCGGTGCGTGTTCCAGGGTCATGGAGTTGGCGCTGGCCTGCTCGCCGGCCGCGGATATGCCCTGGAGGATACGCAGGAGCACGAGCAGGACCGGAGCGGCACCACCGATCTGCTCCCGGGTGGGCAGGCAGCCGATGAGGAACGTCGACAGGCCCATCAGGATCAGCGTGAAGACCATGATCTTCTTACGTCCTACCCGGTCTCCGACATGGCCGAGGAAGAGGGCGCCGACGGGACGGGCGGCGTAGGCGACACCGAAGGTGGCCAGCGACAGCAACGTCGCGTTGGCCGGATCGGACTCGTCGAAGAAGACCTTCGGGAAGATCAGCGCGGCCGCGCTGCCGTAGATGAAGAAGTCGTAGTACTCCAGGGCGCTGCCGATCCAGGCGGCGAGCGCGGCTTTACGGGGCTGGGCCTGAGGCAGCGGTGGACCGGTGGCGGGGTCGTGAACGGTCACGTCGTACTCCTTCGGGGACGTTCCGTGCGGGGAGGGCGAGCGGGCGGAGCGAGCGGCGCGGCTAATTAACGCACTAGGTAGTTAGTTGCGGATGGCTAGGGATGCTGCGAGGAGATGACGCCCCTGTCAAGGGTCCGCGCAGAACTCGACCGGTCCGCGGCGTACCCGCCCCGCTCCCCGGCCGTCCTTGCCGGCCCGCTCCGGTACCGGCCCCGGCCGAGGGCTCAGGCTGCCCGGTCGGCCGTCAGGTAGGCGATGATCATGTCGCCGAGCATGGTCCGGTAGTGCTCCCGCCGGTCCGTGGCGACCAGGTCGCGGCCGAAGAGCGCCCCGAAGGTGTGCCGGTTCGCGATCCGGAAGAAGCAGAAGGAACTGATCATCGCGTGCAGGTCCACGGCGTCGACGTCCGCCGTGAACAGCCCCGATGCGCGCCCCGAGTCCAGGATGCGCCGCAGGACATCGATCGCGGGGGAGCCGATGCGGCTCAACTCGGCCGAGGCGGCGATGTGTTCGGCCTCGTGGATGTTCTCGATGCTGACGAGCCGGATGAAGTCCGGGTGGTCCTCGTGGTGGTCGAAGGTCAGCTCGGCCAGCCGACGGACCGCAGCCACGGGGTCGAGGTGCTCCACGTCCAGGAGCTGCTCCGCCTCCCGGATCCTGCTGTACGCCCGCTCCAGCACCGCGGTGAACAACTGCTCCTTGCCGCCGAAGTAGTAATAGATCATCCGCTTCGTGGTGCGGGTGCGGGCAGCGATCTCGTCGACCCTGGCCCCCGCGTAGCCGAGGCGGGCGAACTCCCGCGTGGCCACCGTGAGGATCTCGTCCCGCGTGCGGGCCGCGTCGCGGGTGCGCCCGGCGGGTCGGGCGGGTCCTTCGGTGCTGGTCATCCGGATCCTCCGCGGGCAGTCGGTGAGTGCTCGCGATTCTAGAAGCCGGGGGGCGAGGGGGTCGATCCGGGCCGGGGGTCTTCCCAGGGCGCCCCGCATTCGGTAAGACTAACTAACCAGTCCGTACATTAATGGGAAGTGAGCGATGTCGAACCACGCCGCCGACACACCCCACGGCGCCCCGGTCCTCGTGCTGAACGGGCCGAACCTCGGCCTGCTCGGTCCACGCGAACCCGCCGTCTACGGAACGGGCACGCTCGCCGACGTCGAGGAACTCTGCCGCCGGACCGCACAGGACCACGGCCTGCGCGCCGACTGCCGGCAGAGCAACCACGAGGGCGTGCTCATCGACGCCGTCCATGAGGCCCGCACGGCGCACCGGGGCATCGTGATCAACCCCGCCGGGTACAGCCACACCTCGGTGGCCCTGCGCGACGCGCTCGCCGCCGTGGAGCTGCCCGTCGTGGAGGTGCACCTGTCGAACATCCACCGGCGTGAGGCGTTCCGCCACCACAGCTACGTCTCGGCCGTCGCCGACGCCGTCATCTGCGGGGCCGGTGCCCACGGGTACGCCATGGCCCTCGCCCATCTCGCCCAGCTCCTGGAGGAGAACCGTTGAGCCCGGACTCGTACCTCGTCGGCCTCATCGGCTCCGGCATCGGCCCCTCGCTCAGCCCCGCGCTCCACGAACGGGAAGCGGACCGGCAGGGGCTGCGCTACCTCTACCGCCTCATCGACATCGGCACACTCGGTGTGCCGCCGGAGCGGACCGGTGAACTCGTGCGCGCCGCACGCGACATGGGGTACGACGGCCTCAACCTGACCCACCCCTGCAAACAGCAGGTCCTGGACCACCTCGACGCGCTCTCCCCGCAGGCCGAGGCGCTCGGCGCGGTCAACACCGTTGTCTTCGAGGGGGACAGGGCGACCGGCCACAACACCGACGCCACGGGCTTCGCCGCCTCCTTCGCCCGGGGGCTGCCCGACGCGGCACTGGACCGGGTCGTCCAGCTGGGCGCCGGCGGGGCGGGAGCGGCCGTCGCCCACGCCCTCCTCGCCCTGGGCGCCGGCCGACTCACCGTGCTGGACGCCGTTCCCGAGCGGGCTGCCGCCCTCTCCGGCTCCCTGAACCTGCACTTCGGTCAGGGGCGGGCGGACGCCGCTGACCTCCTCGACATCGCCGCGCGGACCGCCGGCGCCGACGGGCTGGTCAACGCCACCCCCATCGGGATGGCCGCACACCCCGGACTCCCGCTCCCCGCAGACCTGTTGAACCCCGGCCTGTGGGTGGCCGAGGTCGTCTACCGCCCGCTGGAGACGACCCTCGTACGCACCGCCCGCGCGCTCGGCTGCGCCACCCTCGACGGCGGTGGCATGGCCGCCTACCAGGCCGCCGACTCCTTCCGGCTCTTCACCGGCCGTGAACCCGACACCGCGCGCATGCTCGCCGACATCGCGGATCTCACGTCCACCCGCTGAGCCCCGGAAGCCCGTGGCCCCGTTTCCGATTTCCGACCCCCGAAGCCCGGAGGACCGACATGCGTACGTCCATCGCCACCGTCTCGCTCAGCGGCCCGCTCACCGAGAAGCTCACCGCTGCCGCGCGCGCCGGCTTCGACGGCGTCGAGATCTTCGAGAACGACCTGATCGGCAGCCCCCTCGCACCGGAGGAGATCAGGGAACGGACCGCGGACCTCGGTCTATCGATCGACCTCTATCAGCCCATGCGTGACATCGAGGCCGTCCCTGACGACGTGTTCGCCCGAAACCTGCGGCGAGCCGAGCACAAGTTCCGTCTGATGCGACGGCTCGGCGTCGACACGGTCCTGGTCTGTTCGAGCGTCTCCCCGCAGGCACTCGACGACGACGCGCTCGCGGCCGAGCAGCTCCGCCGGCTGGCGGACCTCGCCCAGGAGTACGGCATCCGTATCGCGTACGAGGCGCTGGCCTGGGGGCGTCACGTCAGTACGTACGACCACGCCTGGCGCATCGTCGAAACCGCGGACCACCCGGCTCTCGGCGTCTGCCTGGACAGCTTCCACATCCTCGCCCGGGGTTCCGACCCCGCGGGGATCGCGGACATCCCCGGCGAAAAGATCTTCTTCCTGCAGCTCGCCGACGCCCCGCTGATGGCCCTGGACGTCCTGCAGTGGAGCCGGCACTACCGCTGTTTCCCGGGCCAGGGAGACCTGGACGTCGCCGGACTGGTCCGGGCCGCTGTGCGGGCCGGCTACCGGGGCCCCCTCTCCCTCGAGGTCTTCAACGACGTCTTCCGACAGGCGGACGCGGGCCGCACCGCGGTGGACGCCCAGCGCTCCCTCGCCCTGCTGCAGGAATCCGCGGGCCTGACCGCACCCCCGGCGCCGGTCGTCCCCACCGGATTCGCCTTCGTCGAGATCGCCACCGCCGACACGGCCAGGATCACACCCCTGCTGAGCGCACTCGGCTTCTCCCGCACGGCCAGGCACTCCGGCAAGCCGGTGGACCTCTGGGAACAGGGCGAGGCCCGCATCCTCCTCAACACCGATACCGACACCGGCAGCCACCGGCCGGACCCCTCACTCACCGCCGTCGGCCTGGAGAACCCCGACCCGGCGGCGGCGTCCGCCCGGGCCGAGTCCCTCCTCGCCCCCGTACTGCCCAGGCGCCGCGCGCCCCGGGACGCCCCGCTGGACGCGGTGGCCGCGCCCGACGGAACCGAGTTCTTCTTCTGTGCCACGGGCCGTCCCGGGCACCCCGGCTGGACCGGCGACTTCGCCCCCGCCCCGCACACGCCGGGCGGCATCGGCGTCACCCGCATCGACCACGTCGCCCTCACCCAGCCCTGGCACCAGTTCGACGAGGCGGCCCTCTTCCACCGCAGCGTGCTCGGCCTCCGGCCGCACGCGAGCATCGACCTGGCGGACCCGTACGGCCTGCTCCGCAGCCGGGCCGCCAGCAACCCCGAAGGAACCGTACGCATCGCCCTCGGCGTCGGGGCGTCCCCCACGGACGATTCCGCGCGCCCCCAGCACGTGGCCCTGGCCACCGGCGACCTCGTCACCTCGGTCCGCCGGGCCCGCGCGGCGGGTGCGCGGCTGCTGCCGGTGCCCGCCAACTACTACGACGACCTGGCCGCGCGCCACGAGTTCGCCCCCGGCGAGCTGGAGACGTACCGCGAACTCGGCATCCTCTACGACCGTGACGAGAAGGGGGAGTTCCGGCACTGCTACACCGTGACGACCGGCAGCCTCTTCTTCGAACTCGTCGAGCGCACCGGCGGATACGACGGATACGGGGCCCAGAACGCCCCCGTCCGGCTCGCCGCCCAGCGGACGTGAACGCGTCCGGACACCACAGGGCCCCGACCGGTGAACCGGTCGGGGCCCTGTGGGATGTGTCTGCCGGAGGATCAGTACCAGCCGTTGGACTGCCAGAAGTCCCAGGCGCCGCACGGGCTGCCGTAGCGGTCCTCCATGTAGTCGACGCCCCACTTGATCTGCGTCTTGGCGTTGGTCTGCCAGTCGGAGCCCGCCGACGCCATCTTCGAGCCGGGCAGGGCCTGGACCAGGCCGTACGCACCGGAGGACGCGTTGGAGGCGTGCACGTCCCAGTCGCTCTCGTGGTCCACGATCTTGTCGAAGCACGTGTACTGGGCGTTGTCGTCGATCATCTTCTTCGCCGTGTCCTGTGCGCTCGCCGTGGCGCTCGGAGCGGCGGCAGGCGCAGCGGCCATCGCCGGGGTCACGCCGAGGGCCAGTCCGGTGGCACCCAGCAGCACGGAGGCGCCGGTGACGGCTGCCTTGCGACGGGTGATGCGGGGCTGGGCGAGGATGCGACGGGCAAACGACACGTGGAACCTAACGTCGGGGACGGGGAGGTCGCGGCCGGCCCTGAAGTGCGGGACCGGTACTCGTGGACCGCGGTCCGTCCGTACGGACTCCGCGGTGCTCGGCGACGTCATCCATCCTCGGCGACGCGGCCCGGACCGCGCAACGACCGCCGGTACGGCCCCGCGTAGTAGCGGGGGGCCGAAGGCCCCGGAAGCCTGGCCGGGAACGGGGCCCGGGCGAGGGGTCACGCCCTACGGGGCCGGGTCGTACAGGACCGAGGTCCTGTGGGCGCCCTCACGCCTTCGGGGCCTCGAATGTGACCTGGGCCTCGAAGGCCGCACGCCGGGTGGCCCGCCGCAGCGCCTTCAGCAGGGTGGGCCCGATCGTGAGGGTCAGGACCACCGTGAGGACGGCACGGCCCAGGTCCCAGCCGAGCGAGGTGGCCATGCAGTAGGCGAGGAAGCGGACCAGGTTCTCGTGCAGCGGGCCGCCCTCGACGAAGGAGATCCCGGAACCGAGCCCCGCCACGAGCGTCCAGCCCTGCAGGTTCATCACCGTGCCGTACGCGAACGCCGCCACACACCCGTACGCCGCGAGCATCAGCACCTCGCCCCTGCCCCTCAGCCGCTCCGGGCCGGGCAGCAGGCCCGCGCCCATCGCGAACCAGCCCATCGCCAGCATCTGGAACGGCATCCACGGGCCCACCCCTCCCGTGAGCAGGGCGGAGGCGAACAAGGTCACCGAGCCGAGCACGAAGCCGAAGCCCGGGCCCAGGACCCGGCCGCTCAGCACCATCAGGAAGAACATGGGTTCCAGGCCCGCCGTCCCCGCCCCCAGGGGGCGCAGCGCGGCGCCCACCGCCGCGAGGACGCCGAGCATCGCGACCGCCTTGGCGTCCAGGCCGCCGTCCGCGATCGTCGCGACGAGCACGCCGACGAGCAGGACGAGCAGCGCGGCGAACAGCCACGGCGCGTCCTGGGCGTGGGCGGTGACACCGGAGCCCTCCCCGGCCAGCAGCGGCCAGCCGAAGGCGATCACCCCGATCGCGCTGACCAGGACGAGTGCGGCGGCGGCACGCGGGCCCATACGGACCGGGCGTGCCGGACGGGAGCCGGTCATGCGGTGGGCTCCCCGAGGCCGGACGCTTCCAGAGCCGTACGTACCTGCGCCACGGTCAGCCACTCCTGCGGGGCCAGGATCTTCGCGGTCTGCGGGGCGAACGCGGGTGAGGAGACCACGACCTGCCGGGTCGGGCCGTCGGCGACGACCTCGCCGTCGGCGAGGATCACCACGCGCTGGGCCAGCTCGGCCGCCAGCTCCACATCGTGGGTGGCGAGGACGATGGCGTGGCCGTCGGCGGCCAGCGCGCGAAGCACCCCGACCAGGCGGGCCTTCGCCGCGTAGTCGAGGCCGCGCGTCGGCTCGTCCAGGAGGAGCAGCGGAGGCCTGGCGGTGAGCACCAGGGCCAGGGCCAGGGCGAGCCGCTGCCCCTCGGACAGGTCGCGCGGGTGGATGTCGTCCGGCACACCGGGCAGCAGCTCGGAGACCAGGGCACGGCAGCTGCCCGCGGGAGCGCCCGCGTCGGAATCGGCCGCCGCGCACTCGCCGGCGACCGTGTCGGCGTACAGCAGATCGCGTGGCTCCTGCGGTACGAGCCCGACCCGGCGCACCATGTCGCGCGGGGCCGTACGGGAGGGATCCAGGCCGCCGACACGTACGGAACCCGTGGTCGGCTCGATCATTCCGACGAGCGTGGACAGCAGGGTCGACTTGCCCGCACCGTTGCGGCCCATCAGCGCCACGGTCTCGCCGGGTGCGACGGACAGCGTCACCCGGCGCAGCGCCTCGACGCGCCCGCGCCGCACGCCGAGCCTCTCGACCCGGGTGACGGGATCGCCCGCACCGGGTCCGGGCGCGGTGCGCGGGCCCCGGCCGAGCAGCCGGCCGAACAGCCCCTGGGGCGCGGCGGCGGGAGCGGGGAGGGGGGCGACGACGGGGGGCGGGGAGGCGGGCCCGGACGGCAGCCGCACCTGCGCCAGCCGCTCCCGGAGCTCCGCGCCCCGGCGCCGGGCGTCGCGCACCGACAGCGGCAGCGGCTCCCAGCCCACCAGCTGCCCGAGGGCCACCACCGGCGGGCGTACGGGTGAGACGGCCATGATGTCCGCGGGCGCGCCGATGACCGGGGCAGCGCCGGGCGAGGGCAGCAGGACGATCCGGTCGGCGTACTGCACCACCCGCTCCAGCCGGTGCTCCGCCATCAGCACCGTCGTCCCCAGGTCGTGCACCAGACGCTGGAGCACCGCCAGGACCTCCTCGGCCGCCGCCGGGTCCAGTGCGGACGTCGGCTCGTCGAGGACCAGGACCTTGGGGTGCGGAGTGAGGACCGAGCCGATCGCGACGCGCTGCTGCTGGCCCCCGGAGAGCGTGGCGATGGGCCGGTCGCGCAGTTCCGCCAGACCCAGCAGGTCCAGCGTCTCCTCGACCCGCCGCCGCATCACATCGGGGGCGAGGCCCAGCGACTCCATGCCGTACGCCAGCTCGTCCTCGACCGTGTCCGTGACGAAGTGGGCGAGCGGGTCCTGGCCCACCGTGCCGACGAGATCGGCGAGTTCACGTGGCTTGTGGGTACGGGTGTCACGGCCGTCGACCGTGACCCGGCCCCTCAGCACACCGCCGGTGAAATGCGGCACGAGACCCGATACGGCACCCAGCAGAGTCGACTTGCCGACTCCGGACGGGCCGACGAGCAGGGCCAGCTCACCCTCGGGGACGGTGAGGTCGACGCCCGAGAGCGTGGGACGGTCCGTGCCCTCGTACTGCACCGACACCTGTTCGAACCGGATCACGGCTGCTCCTTGGACGTGCGGGAGTTCGGCGGCGGGACGGGCGCCACCACGGCGGGCAACAGCCCGACCAGTACCGCCGCAGCGGGCCACAGCGGCAGCACGGGAGCGGTCAGCGGTACGACACCGGGGCGCAACGCCGCCGGATCCACGCTTCCCGCCCGGATCATCGCCGCCGCGACCACCGCACCCGAGCCCGCGACCAGCCAGGCCCGTACACCCCACCGGTCCGGGCGGTAGCGGGTACGGACCGAGCGGCGCCCGCCGAGCCTGAGCCCCGCCAAGGCCGCGACCAGCCCGGCCAGCAGCAGGGGCAGCCCGTACACCGCGCCCTGCACGGCCAGCAGCCCGTACGTTCCCGCGCACACGCCCAGCAGCCCGCCGAGCGTGAGCACGTTCGTGGTGAGCCGGACGGCGGGCGGGACCTGGGCCGTGCGCCCGTACCCCCGCGCGTCCATCGACGCCGCCACGGCCACCGAACGCTCCAGCGCGCCCTCCAGCACCGGCAGCCCGATCTGGAGCACCGCCCCGACCCCGCCCGTCGCACGCCCCCGCAGCCTCCGGGCGGTCCTCAGCCGCACCACATCGGCGACCATGTTCGGCGCGAAGGTCATCGCCACGACGACGGCGACTCCCACCTCGTACAGCGCGCCCGGCAGCGACTTCAGGAGCCGGGCCGGATTGGCCAGCGAGTTCGCCGCCCCCACACAGATCAGCAGGGTGGCCAGCTTCGCCCCGTCGTACAACGCGAAGACCAGCTGCTCCGCGGTGACCCGGCCGCCGATCCTGACCCCCTGCGCCCAGTCGGGCAGCGGAGCCTCGGGCAGCGTGAACACCGTGTGCGTCCCGGGGATCGGCGATCCGAGGAACACGGAGAAGACCAGCCGCACACCGACGACGAACAGCCCCAGCTTGATGAACGCACCGTAGGAGCGGGCCCACGGCGCATCCGTCCGGCGGGCCGCCACCACATAGCCCGCCACTCCCACCAGCAGCCCGAGCAGCAGCGGATTGGTCGTACGGGACGCGGCCGTGGCGAGGCCGAGCGCCCACAGCCACCAGGCCCCGGCCGGCAGCGCGTTGCTGCGGGTGGCCCGGGGCGCGAGCAGCGCACGGTGGAGCCGGGCCGTGCCGGTGGGACGGGTCATCGCCGGCGTCGGGCCTGCAGCACCGCGGCGACACCGAGGAGGAGGACCGCGCCGACCCCGGCCAGCACACCGGCCGACGGGCCGCCGCCGGAGGAGCCGGAGGCGTCGTCCGTGGCGGACGCCGTGGCAGGACCGCCGGAGTCCGAGGCGTCGGTGTCCGAGGCGCCGGAGTCCTCACCGACCTGCTCACCGCAGCCCGACGCGGGATAGTCCGAGATCGCACAGAGCATCGCGGAACTGTCGTACCGCAGCGGCTTGGCCACCGAGGCGAGCGCGTCGGCGGTGGTCGCGTCCGGCTCCACCCGGGCACACGCGGTACGCAGCGCGGGCGGCTTCTCGCCGTCCGGGGCGTCCGCGGCCGTGCCCGGGTCGATGACCAGCGCGATCCGCTTGCTGCCGTCCTTCGCGGGGGTCCCCGCACAGATCGCACCGAAGTCCGGGGCCCGGCGCGGCTGCGCCGAATCCTGGGAGTCCTCGCTCACCGAGAACCGGAAACCCTGCACCGCGCCGTCGTCCGGCCGGACCAGGGACGGGCCCTGCGTGGCGTACGACCAGTTCTTCCCGCCGTCGCCCTCCCAGAACGACCAGTAGCGGTAACCGGCCGCCTGCGCGCTGCCCGCGCCCAGCACGGTCAGCAGAGCGCCGACGAGGAGGAGAAGCGCCGCGGTGACCGGCGTGCGCCTCACAGGCCCTGGTTCTTCCGGCGTCCGCTGAGCAGGAAGCCGATGCCCGCACCGAAGGCGAGACCGATGCCGACGAGCCACCAGACACCCAGTCCGCCGTCGTCGCTGCTCGTGTCCTTCTGCTGCTGTGCCGACGCGGTCGGTGAGGGCACGGCGGTGGCGGCCGGCTTGGGGCCCGACGCGTTGAGCTGCTTGACGAGGTCCACGCCGCCGAAGTCACGGGCGTCCGCGCCCGTCGCGTGTGCGGCGAGCACCAGCTGGGCGGTGGCGGCGGGGCCGCCCTCCTTGGCCCATGCCCGAGAGTTCTTCTGCAGATAGGTGACCGCTCCGGCCGCCTTGTCCTTGTGACCGGACGCGGCCAGGGCGACGACCGCGTCGGCGGTGTTGCCGAAGTCCGGCTGCGGCGCGGAGTCCTCGGCACCCGGCATCGGGGGGAGGTCCAGATGGCCCGACTCCGCGAGCGCGCCCGAGAGGTAGTAGGCGCCGTTCTGCGCGGACTGTTCGGCCGTGAGGCCGGTGCCCTTGTGGCAGACGGGGGCCTTCACCGCGTTGGAGTTGCCGGCGGCCAGGCCCTTGCCCATCGAGCCGAGCACCGCTGCCGCCGTGGCGTCCGCGTTGGCGGTGAGCTTGCCGTCCTTGTCCGGCTGGTACGCGAACGCGCCGCCGCCCTCGCCGCCGCACGGCAGGGCGAACGTCTGCAGCGCCGTGTACGGCGTCTTCCCCGAATCGGTCGTGATGTCGGCCAGCGGCACACCCGCGCGGGCCAGCGCGCCGATCACGACGGCGGTGGAGTTGGCGTCGCTCGGGCTGCCCGGGTTGTACCCCCAGCCGCCGTCCTCGTTCTGTACGGACTTGAGGAAGCCGACGCCCTTGTCCACGACCTCGCGGTGCACGGCGAGTTCGACCATGGCCTGGACCGCGGCCGCGGTCGCGTTGGTGTCCGCCACCGTCTTCGCGTCGCAGGACCCGGACGCGGCGCGGTACGAGGCGAAGGCGCCGTCGGCGCACTGCTGGCCCACCAGCCAGTCCACCGACTCCGTGGCGGGCGTGACCAGTTCGATCTTCTGGGCGAGGAAGGCCAGCGACTGTCGCCACACACCGTCGTACGTGGGGTCCTTCGTCCCGTACAGCCCGGCCGGCAGATCCGCCGACGGGGAAGGACTCGGTGCGGCGACCGCTGCGGGGGCGGCTGCGGAACAGAGCACGGCGGTGATCGCGAGTGCTGCCGCGCGGCGGCGTACGGTCATGGCGGGCTGGGCCTCTCCTGCGAGGACCGGGCACAGGCACACGGATGCACCGGGCTCCGGCCCCGTATACCTCGACGGTGCCGGCCACCGGGGTTCCGGTGGCGCGAGCCGGTCACGCTCACGGACGGGGCATTCCGGCTCACCGCCCCCGAGGGCGGATGACGGTTGCGGGTCAGCGCCGGATTCGCACCGGCTTCCCCCCGTACGGGCATGATGACGACCCGCTCACTCTACCGGGGTACCCCGGCGCCTCTGTGTGCGGACGGCTCCGCACGCGGCGGACCTGCCGCAGGGCGACGGAGGAAAGGCCTTCCCAGCAGGTCAGAGCGCATGCGAAACTCCCGGCGGGGATCGCACGGGCACCCGCCCGTGGGGAGGAACGACCGGGGCGGGAAGCACCTGTGCGTACAAGAAGAACGGTGGCCGTGGCGGCCGCGGTGAGCGCGTTCATGACTATGGCCGCAGGCTGCGGTCTCGTCGGCGGGAGCGAGGGTGCGCCGAAGGCGTCACCCTCGCCCGTCGCACCGTTCACCAAGCAGACGGTGGGCGACGAGATAGCGGCCCTCGCCGACGCGGCGGGGCTCCCGCCCGGTGACACCTCCACGGCCGGCATGCCCGAGGGGGCCTGGCGGGACTGCGTGGCCCCCTGGATGGGGGACGCGCCCGCGGCGGACGCGGCCCGCGCCTTCGAGGCCACGGTCAGGGCGCTGCGCGGCCAGGACTGGGAGATCGTCTCCAGCCACGAGGAGCAGGACGTCACCTTCCGCACCCTCGCCAAGCGGGGGTGGAAGGTGTTCGCCCGGCACTACGCGATGGAGGGCTTCGGCACGGAGCAGATCGTGTCGCTCACAGCCGTCGAGGACGGCTGCGAGCTGCCCGGGGCGATCCGCGGCGACTACGAGGACCCGGCCTGACAACCGGAGTCAGCGATCACGAAGTGGCCGACCGGTGACTCCCTGAGTGTGTGGGTGACGAACACGTTGTACAGCCCCATGTTCTGCGCGGAGCCGTTCGCGTACACGTAACCGCCCGAGGTGTACGCCCGCCCCGCCGTCACATGCGCGTAGTTCGTCGCGGTGAAGCACCGGGCGGGGGCCGGGCCTCCCGAGGTGGTCGCGGTCACCGCCGACGTGACGGCTCCGGCGGTGCCCGAGGAGTCGGCCGCCGCCACGGTGTAGCGGTAGGAGACCCCGGCGGACAGACCGGTGTCCGTGAAGGACGCCGACGCGGGCGAGCCCACCGCGGCGCCGTCGCGGTACACCTTGTACGAGGCCGCTCCCGCGACCGCGTTCCACGACAGCGACGCGGTGCTGTCGGTGACCCCGGTGACCTTCAGCCCGGCGGGGGCGGGCAGCCCGTCCCCACCGCCGGGGGTGCCCTTGTCCAGGCCCCAGAACACACCCGTGTAGTACGTGGAGCAGATGGTGTTCAGGAAGTACGCGGCCGTCGACCCGCACTGATCGGCACCCGAGCCCGGGCTCACCGGCAGACCGTGCCCCATGCCGGACACGGAGAACATCTCCACGGCCGGCTGCCCGGAGGCGTCGTCGTAGGTGGTCTGCGTGGTGTTGCCGGGCAGGCTCCGGGTGCTGGACGGGGTCTGCCCGATGCCCCAGACATTTGTCCACTGGTCGCGCAGTGCGGTGGCGTTGGCCGGGTAGACCGTGTAGTCGGAGGTGCCCTGCCAGATCGCGACCCGGGGCCACGGTCCGGTGTGGCCGGGGTAGGAGTTGCGGACCTTGTCGCCCCACTGGGCGGGTGTCAGCTTCTGCGGCCCGGTCTGGCAGCCGGACGCGGCGGCCTGGCTGGTCGCGCACTGCGCGGGCAGCCCGGAGGCCACGGAACCGCCCGCGAACACGTCCGGGTACGCGGCGAGCAGATCCGCCGTCATGCCGCCGCCCGCGGAGAGCCCCGTGACGTACACCCGGCGGCCGTCGGAGCCGTACGTCTGCTTCGCGTACTCGACCATCTGCACGATGGACGCGGCCTCGCCCCGGCCCCGGGTGCTCTCCGCCTGGTCGAACCAGCCGAAGCAGGACAGCGCGTTGTTCGCCGACGTCGTCTGCGGGAAGACGACGTCGAAGCCCCAGGCGTCGGCGAACTTCGGCCAGCCCGAGTTGGTGTAGTACGCGTTGGCCGTCTGGGTGCAGCCGTGCAGGGCGACGACCAGCGGCGCTCCGGCCGCCAGGTTGTCCGGGGTGTACGCGAACATCTGCAGATTGCCGGGGTTCGTACCGAAGCCGGTGACCTGTGTCAGACCGGCCGCGGCCGCGGCCGGCGGGGCGGTCACGGCCGTACCGAGGGTCGCGGCGAGAAGGCCGAGGACTGCGGTGGAGGCGACGCGGCGGAACAGGCGTCGGAGGATCGGTGGGCGCACGGTGGGGCCTCCCTGGTCGGACGTGCGGACTGCTGCCGGAACCTATGAGCCGGGCAGGGCGCCGCCCATGTGGCAGGGGGACACCCGCCGCGCCGTGCTGTGTGCGGCACTCCTCTTGCGTCCGGCGCCCGGCTTTAGGCGCCCGGCTTCCGCCCCCGCGGCACCCGGCTCCCGCCCCGGGATCCGCGCGCCCGGCGCTGCGCCCGCACCATGTACGCCGCCACCATGCCGCCGCCCGAGGGTGTGTGCACCGACCCCGTGTGATGCGGGCGGTGACGTCCTTACGGTGACGCTCATGCAGACTTCCCGGACCCCTGACCACGAACCCCCCACGCCCCCCGCAGACCGGCCCCTGGCCGGGCGCACCGCGCTGGTCACCGGTGCGGCGAGCGGCATCGGACTGGCCTGCGCGCAGGCCCTCGCCGTCGCGGGCGCCCATGTGCACGTGGTGGACAAGGCCGCCGACGCCGCCAAGGAACTGGCCGAGCGGATCGGCGGTACGGCCTGGGTGGCCGACCTCTCCGTGGCCGAGGCGGTGGACGCGCTGCCCGACGACGCGGACATCGTGGTCAACAACGCGGGGCTGCAGCACGTGGCCCCGGTGCACGACTTCCCGCCGGACCGCTTCACACTGATCCACCGGGTGATGGTGGAAGCACCGTTCCGCATCTTGCGCCGTACGCTCCCCGGCATGTACGAACGCGGCTGGGGGCGCGTCGTCAACATCTCGTCCGTACACGGGCTGCGCGCCAGCCCCTACAAATCGGCCTACGTCTCGGCCAAGCACGCACTGGAGGGACTCAGCAAGGTGGTCGCACTCGAAGCGGCGGAGCACGGGGTGACGAGCAACTGCGTCAGCCCCGGCTACGTCCGCACCCCCCTCGTCGAGAACCAGATCGCCGACCAGGCCCGCAGCCACGGCATCTCGGAACAGGACGTGGTCGGCCGGGTGATGCTGGAGCGCAGCGCCATCAAGCGGCTCATCGAACCCGCTGACGTGGCCGGCGCCGTCCTGTGGCTGTGCGGTCCCGGCACGGGACACATCACCGGAACCTCCCTCGCGATGGACGGCGGCTGGACCGCCAACTGACCTCCCCCCGCTCCCCGAAGAACGATGGCCGCCCATGTCTGAACCGTCCCCCTCCGCCGCCCCCCTCCTGGCGCGCCTCCTCGACCTGCTGGCCGACGACGCCCCCGCCGAGGAGCTCGGCGTCGTCACCTCGGAGGCCAGGGCCGCCGGGGTGCCCGCCGCCGAACTGGCCGAGGTGGAGCGGGCGGCCGCGACCGCCCTGCGGATCAGGGGGGTCCTGCGCCAGCACCGGCGCCGGGAACTCCAGCTCACCGCCCTCTTCGACACCGCGGGCGACCTGGCGGCCTCCCGGGACCTGGACGATGTGCTGAAGGCCATCGTGCGGCGGGCCAGGATGCTGCTGGGCACCGACACCGCCTACCTCACGCTCCCCGACGAGGAGGCGGGCGACACTTACATGCGGGTCACCGACGGATCGGTCTCCGTCCTCTTCCAGCGGCTGCGCCTCGAACTCGGAGAGGGCCTCGGCGGACTCGTGGCGCAGACCGCGAGCCCGTACGCCACCCCCGACTACCGCACCGACGACCGCTTCCGCCACACCCGCAACATCAACGCCGGGGTGCTGGACGAGGGGCTCGTCGCGATCCTGGGAGTGCCCCTGCTGCTCGGCTCCAGCCGCGGCGGTACGGGAAAGGTCATCGGCGTCCTTTTCGCCGCGGACCGGGCCCCCCGCGTCTTCAGCCCCGAGGAGGTGGCCCTGCTGTGCTCGCTGGCCGCCCACGCCGCGATCGCGATCGACACCGCCCGGGCACTGGACGACACCAGATCGGCCCTCGCCGAACTCGCCGGGGCGAACGCCGAACTCGCCGAGGCCAACGCCGCCGTACGGGCGCACTCGGCCGCCATGCAACGGGCCGAGGAGGCCCATGACCGGCTCACCGACCTGGTGCTGCGCGGGGGCGACGTCAAGGATGTCGCCGCGTCCGTGGCGGGGCTGCTGGACAGCGCCCTGACCATTCACGATCCGGTCGGGCGGCCGCTGGCGGCCGTATCGCCGGAGGGCGGGGTGTTCGCCGTCGACAGCATGGACGCGGGCTGGCTCGCCGGGACCGCCGAGGAGTCCCGTAGCGGGGCGCGCGCGGTGCACCGCGACGGCCGGTGGATCTGCGCCGTGCTCGCCGGGCAGGAGCTCCTGGCCAGCCTGGTGCTGCACCGGCCGGACCACCTCGACGACTCCGACCGGCGGCTCTTCGAACGCGCCGCTGTCGTCACCGGTCTGCTCCTGCTGCTGCGCCGCACGGTCGCCGAGACCGAGAACCGCATACGGGGAGAGCTGATCAGTGATCTGCTCAGCGACCCGGAGCGCGACCCGGCGGGACTCGCCGAGCGGGGCAGACGGCTCGGCATCGATCTGGACCGGCCGCATCTGCTGCTGGTGGCGGAGGCGGCGGCCCGGGAGAAGCTCGGCGGCGCGGCGATGCGGTACCTGTTCGGTGGGGACATCCACGGAGTGAGCGCCGAACACGCGGGAACCGTGGTGCTGTTGATCGACTGCGGAGACCGGACACCGATGTCCGGCGAGGCCGCCGGCGAGGCCGCGCGGGCGGCGGCCACGCAGCTCGGGCACCTGGTCCAGGCACCCGTCACCGTCGCGGGCACAGGCCCCGCCCGCGGCCCGCGCGAACTGGCCGCCGCCCACGCGGAGGCCGCGCGCTGTCTGCGGGCGATGCGGGTGCTGGGGCGTACGGGCGAGGGCGCCTGTGTCGACGAACTCGGCTTCCTCGGTGTGGTGCTGGGCAACGCGAAGGACGTGGACGGCTTCGTCACGGCGGTGCTGGGCCCGCTGCTGCGGTACGACGAGCGGCGCGGCACACACCTGGTCCGGACGCTGCGGGCGTACTTCGCCGCTGGGGGCAGCCTGATCCGCGCCAAGGATGAGCTGCACGTCCATGTGAACACGGTGGTGCAGAGGCTGGACCGGATCCAGGTGCTGCTGGGCCGCGACTGGAACGAGCCGGACCGGGCGCTGGAGCTTCAGCTGGCGCTGCGGCTGCAGCTGCTGTCGGGCGGCCGGGACGAGTGATCCGGGCCGCCCGGGGTGCGGGACCCGCTCTCAACCGCCGGACGTTCCCTGTCCGTCCGGTACGGAGGCCGCCAGCAGACTCTCGACGATCCGGGTGGCTCCCGGCTCGCCCGTGAGCACCGTGTAGTGGTTGACGCCGTCGATCCGCACCGCCCGGACCCCGGTGCCGGAGAGTCCCGCCGCCGCCAGGCGTGTCGCGTCGTACAGGCCCTGCTCCTCGTTCATCAGGCCGCGCTCCGCCCACAACAGCGTGGCGGGCTCCTGGAGTTTGCCCACCGCCGACAGCACCTCGTCCTCGAAGAGGCCCATGCCGTCCGTGCGGACCGCCTCCAGCCGGCAGCCGGAGCGCAGCGCGGGCTCCTCGCCCGTCAGGTCCCGCTGGATGTACGCGTCCACCTCCGGCGACCAGGCATCTCCCTGGAACGCCGGATGGGCCTGCCAGAACGCCCGGTACGCGGCACGGTCGGTGAACGTCATCGACAGACGGTCCATGGCCGGGCCGATCACGGCGGTCAGCAGTTCGTCCGCGGACAGGTGCGTGGGGGCGGGGAAGCCGAATCCGCCGTCCACGAGCACCAGCGGACCGAAGCGGCCCGGGTGCCGTACGGCGGCCAGCGCCGCCACGAACGCGCCCATCGAGTGGCCGGCCAGCACCACCCGGCCCGGGCCGAGCGCCCCGGCCAGCGCGGCGGCGTCGTCCGCGTGTGCGGCGATGCCGTACGGGCCGGGCAGCTCGGCACTCGCGCCGCGGCCGCGCAGATCGGGGGCGACCAGGGTGGCGCGGCCCGCGAGCACCCCCGCCACGGCGCCCCAGGAGAGCGCGTTGGCGGTGATGCCGTGCAGGGCCACGACCACCGGCGCGCCGGGGTCCCGGGCGGGCCAGCGCAGCGCCGTGAGTTCGCCGCCGGTCACGGGGACGCGTATCTCCTCGTACGGTGTCACGGGTTCTCCTTGCGGGGTCGGCGCAGACGGGACGGCAGGCGGGCCAGGCCGCCGGGCAGCAGGTGTACCACGGCCACGAACAGCACCCCGAGCAGGAACAGCGGCTGGGAGAGCGGCACCCGCAGCACGGCGGGCAGGTCGGCGACCGCTCCCGATCCGGCGAGGTCGCCGAGCCGGTGGTCCGCCCAGGTGTAGAGGATGCCGCCGACCATCGGCCCCCAGCGGGTGCCGGATCCGCCCAGGACCACCATCACCAGCAGCGAGAGCGTGAAGTCGGAGGTGGTCGTCTGCGGGGTGGAGCCGCCGGTGAGCAGGAGGTGGACGAGGCCGCCGACCGCCGCCAGCGCCCCGGCCAGCACGAAGGCCGTCAGCTTGAACCCGTACGGCTTCAGGCCCAGGACCTCCACCCGGCGTTCGTTCTCCTTGATGCCCTCCCAGACCCGCCCGGTGGGGGAGCGGACCGCCCAGTGGACGACGCCGAGGGTGAGGACGAGGTAGGCGAGGGCGATCCAGTAGAGGTTCGCGGTGTTGTCGATGCCGACCAGCGAGGACGGCAGCAACTCCGCCGGGGCCGCCCGGCCCTCCTCGCCGCCGGTGAAGCCGCCGGGGTTCCGCGAGACCAGGATCGAGCCGGCCTGGGCGAAGGCGAGCGTCACCATCGAGAAGCCGATGCCCGTGACCCGCAGGCTCACCGACCCCAGCACGAGGGCGAGGGCGATTCCGAAGCACAGCCCCAGCACGGCGGCGACGGCGAACGGCAGTCCCGCCTCCAGCAGGAACATGTTGGTGGCGTAGCTGCCCGCGGCGAAGTACAGCGCGTGCCCGAAGGAGAGCAGGCCGGTACGGCCGAGCAGCAGGTCGTAGCCCGTGGCCAGTGCCCCGAACAGCAGGCAGGTGGCCAGGAGTTGGAGGCTTCCCGGGCTGCCGACCGGTCCGTCCAGCAGGCCCGGGAGGGGAAGCGCGCTGAACGGCGCGACCACCAGGAGCACCAGCACGGCGGCAGGCCACCGGCGCAGCAGCCGGGTGGCCCTCCCGGATGCCGGGGGCACGGTGGGCGCCGGTCCGCCGTCCGTACGGTCGGGTGTCTGGGTGGCGGTACTCACGCGAGCCTCCCGGTCAGTCCGCGCGGCCGGACGAGCAGCAGCGCGGCGAGCAGGACGACGACGGCCAGGTCGCCGAGGCCCGCTGCGGTGTAGTAGTTGGCGAACTGCTGGACCAGGCCGATGACCACGGCCGCCACTGCGGCACCGGTCACCGACCCCATGCCTCCGGTGACCACCACGACGAACGCGAAGATCAGCAGCGAGGTGCCCTGACGGGGGTCGACCGAGCCGAAGTACAGGCCGCCGAGCGCCCCGCCGAGCGCGGCGGCGCAGCCGCCGATCGCGAAGACGAGTGTGAAGGCCTTGCGGACGTCGATGCCGAGCGCGGTCACCATCGCCCGGTCCTCCACCCCGGCCCGCACGACCAGACCGTGCCGGGTCCGGCCGAGGAACAGGCGCAGCGCCACCAGGACGAGCACCGCCGCCGCGATCAGGACCAGCCGGTTGACGGGGACTTCGGCGCCCAGCAGCCCGAAGGTGCCGGACAGCGCCTGCGGTCCGGGGAAGGTCAGGGCGTCGGAACCCCAGATGCCCGACAGCAGGGCGGGGACGGCGAGCCCCACCCCGACCGTGGCGAGCACCTGCTCGCGCGGCCGGGTGTAGAGGGGCCGTACGACGGCCAGTTCGAGCAGTACGGCCGCGAGGGTGCCCACCGCCGTACCGAACAGCACGGCGAGGACGAAGCCCCAGCCTCCGGCGTCCGCGCCGGGCAGGTTCCCGGAGGCCGCCCACCAGGTGCCGTAGGCGCCGATGGAAAGGAGCGCGCCGTGGGCGAAGTTGAGCACGTCCATCAGGCCGAAGATCAGCGAGAGCCCGGACGCGATGAGGAAGTAGAGCGCACCCAGACCGAGACCGGTCATGGTGAGCAGCACGATGGTGGACATCAGGAATCCGCCTCCGCGGGGTGTGTGGTGAGCGGGCCCGACCCGACGCCGAGCAGTCGGCGGGTCGCCTCCGCGTCGCCGAGCAGCCCGTCCGCCGTGCCCCGGTGGGCCGTCCGGCCGTCGGCGAGCACCACGCAGTGCTCGGCGAGGCGCCGTACGACGGCGAGGTTCTGCTCCACGAGCAGGACGGGCACGGCCTCCGCCGCCCGTTCCAGCACCCCGGCCACCTCGGTGACCACCTTCGGCGCCAGGCCCTTGGTGGGCTCGTCGGCGATGATCAGCCGGTTGCCGTTGAGCAGGGTGCGGCCGATGGCCACCATCTGCTGCTGGCCGCCGGACAGCGTCCCGGCCAACTGCCTCTCACGGAGTTTCAGTTCGGGGAAGAGCTCGTGCACCAGGGGATAGGCGGGCTCGCCCGCGCCGCGGCGCTCGGCCAGCCGGAGGTTCTCCGCCACGGTCAGTCCGGCGAAGATCCCGCGGTCCTCGGGGGCGTATCCGATGCCCCGCCGGACCAGGGTGTGGGTGGGCATCGCCACGGTCTCCTCGCCGTCGAGCCGCACGCTCCCGGCGCGCGGGACGAGACCGAGGATGCCGCGCACGGTCGTGGTCTTCCCCGCACCGTTGCGGCCGAGCAGCGCGGTCACCCCGTGGCGTGCCACGTCCAGGTCCACGCCGTGCAGGATGTGCCGGCCGCCGATGAGGACCCGCAGGTCCCGCACGGCGAGCAGCACCTTCGGGTCGGACGTCACAGCCCCTCCCCGAGATAGGCCTGCTGGACGACCGGGTCGGCGGTCACGGCCTGCGGGGTGTCCAGTGCCAGCAGTCGGCCGTGGTGCATCACGGCGAGCCGGTCGGCAAGACCCAGCAGGACGTCCATGTGGTGCTCGACCATGAGGACGGTGCGGCCCTCGTCCCGGTGCAGGGTGCGGATCAGCTCGGTGAGCGCGGGGACCTCCTCCGCGCTCACCCCGGCCATCGGCTCGTCGAGCAGCATGACCCGGGGCTCACCCACCAGCAGCACCGCCAGTTCCAGCTTGCGCTTCTCGCCGTGCGACAGCTCCGCGGCCGTAGCCCGGGCGCGGTGGCCGAGACCGGTGCGCTCCAGTACGCCGGTCACCTCGGCGGTGTACGGGGAAGCGCGCCGCCACAGCCGGTAGGAGCCGCCGTGGCGGGCCTGTGCGGCCAGCCTGACGTGCTCGGCCACCGTCATCTGCGGCCAGAGGCTGGAGGTCTGGAACGTCCGGCCGATGCCCCGCCGGGCGCGGGTGTGCACGGGCAACCCAGTGATGTCCGTACCGTCCAGCTCGAGGGTGCCCCCGGTCGGCGGGTTCAGCCCGCTGATCAGGTTGAACAGGGAGGTCTTTCCCGCCCCGTTGGGGCCGATGAAGGCGAGGAACTCGCCTTCGCGGACGCTCAGCGTGATGTCCTGGAGGATGGTCGCCCCGCCGATGCTCCAGCCGAGACCGTCCAGTCGAAGTACGGGAGCACTCGTACGCGCTCCCCCGTCGTGCGCGGTGATGGCGCCGGGTGCCGTCACCGCTCAGCCCGCCGAGGGCTTCGCGGGCGGTGCGACCGCGTCCTTGGGCTGTGTGCTCAGCAGCTCGGGTTCGGCGGTGGCGCCCTTCCCGTTCAGCCTGGCCACGAACATCGGCTGAATCAGTGCGTGGTCCTCGGCGCGGATCTGCTCCTGGCCCTTCACACCGTCGAACGTCCAGCCCTCCAGGGCCTTCACCATGGCGGCGGTGTCGGTCGCGCTGCCCTCCTTGACGGCCTGCACGATCATCTGTGCCGCGGTGAAACCGTCCGGGGTGAACAGGTCGGGGGTGCCGCCCGCCTTCGTGACCCCGTCGAGCATGGCCTTCTCCACGGCGTTCCCGCCGCCCGCGCCGGGGAAGTAGTGCGCGAGGAAGGAGACCTTGGCCCCGGCGGCTCCGAAGACCGGGTACGAGGCCGTTCCCGCGAGTCCGGTGACGACCTTGCTCGCGGTCAGCACCCCCTGTTGGTCGAGGGCCGTCCACAGGGCCGGGGCGGTCGCTCCCGCCCAGGCGACGAAGACCAGATCGGGGCCGCCCGCCTTGACCTGCCGTGCGAACGGGGTCAGATCCGTGGCACTGGGCGGGGCCAGGACGGAGCCGACCTTCGCGCCCTTCGCGCCGAGCACCGCCTTGACCGCGGCGACATTGGCCTGGCCGAAGGTGGAGTCCTGGGCCAGGACGGTGACCTTCTTGCCCGCGGCGTCGCCGAGCATCGTGCCCGCGGTGAGGATGTCCTGGTAGGACTGCCGGCCCGAGCGGAAGGTGTACTCGTTGATCCCGGTCACGGCGTCCGTGGCGGCCGGGCCGCTCACGTACAGCACCTTGTTCTGGGCGGCCAGCGGGGCCATCTGGAGGGCGACACCGGAGTCGGTGGTGCCGGCCAGGACCTTGTAGCCCTTGCCGATCAGGTTCTTCGCGGCCGAGACGGCCTTGCCGGGGTCGCCCGCGTCGTCCTGCTCGGTGACCTCGATGGTGTGACCGTCGACCTTGCCGGTGCCCCCGGTGGCGTGGTCGAGGCCCGCCATGAACCCGTCGCGGTACTGCTTCCCGTACGCGGCGAGCAGTCCGGTACGGGAGTAGACCAGGCCCACCTTGACGGTCTCGTCCTCGCCCCCGGCGGAATCGCTGCCCGCCTGCCCCGCGGCGGTGCACCCCGCCAGGAGCAGGCCGGCGACCGCCAGCGTGGCCGCGGTCAGGGTTCTGTGCTGGACGGTGCCTACGGCTCTGCGACGCATGGGGACCGGCTCCTCGGCATGGTTCGGGTGATGTCGGCCGAACCGTATGAACACCGTGGCGCCGTCGACATGGTGCAGGGCACCTCACCTGACGGGGGCACCGTGTGGGTGCCGTACATGGAACGCCGGGCCGTGCCGGTCAGCGCCCGGCGGTGCCGGGTTCCGCAGCCGGCGGGCCGACCAGCCGGCACACCGTCTCGATGTCCCCCCGCACCTGCGCGATCGAGGCCCGCCCCGACAGCCAGGTGATCAGCGCCGAGTGCCAGGTGTGCTCGATGACGCGGACCACGGCCAGTTGCTCCTGGGTGGGGTTCTCCAGCCCAATCGCGTCCACGACGATCGCCGTCGTCAGACGCGAGACGGCATCCACCTCCGTGCTCGCGCTGCGGTCGGCGAAGGTCAGCGCCCGCACCATCGCATCCGCCAGGTTCGGTTCGCGCTGGAGCGCCCGGAAGGCCCGCATCAGGGTCTCGGCGACCCGCTCGGCGGCGTCGTCCCCGGCGGGCGGCCGCTTACGGAGCGTGAGGTGCAGGTGCTGGAGCCGGTCCTGCATGACGGCGACCAGCAGATGGATCTTGGAGGGGAAGTAGCGGTAGAGCGTTCCCAGGGCGACCCCGGCGGCGTCCGCCACCTCGCGCATCTGCACGGCCTCGAAACCGCCCCGGCCGGCGAGCTGGGCGCCCGCCTGCAGAATGCGGCGGCGGCGTGCCTCCTGGCGCTCCGTCAGGGGAGGTGCTGCCGGTCCGGGTTCCGCTGTCATCTGTCCCCATCCAAGGCTTCCGTCCGCGCCGGAGGGCGGCACGCTGGTTCGCACCGCCGGTCCGGGCCGTGGACCGGCCGTACGGTCGACGCCGCTGACCTGCGAAGCCGGTCGGTCCGCGGAGAAGGAACCGGTTCTCTGTCCGGCGGGCACCGGCCTCCGGGGGCGCACAGCATGCCAGGGCGCCCGCCGTGGCGCGAATCACCTGATCCGGCCGTCACGCCGACGCTACCTGCCGGTAGATTCGGTGCTTGTTGAACGAACGAGTCTGAAACTTGTTCTAGATTAACGCGACCGGTTACGCTCCGGCGAAAACGCAGTGAGAAGGGGGCCGAGTGTGACCGCTGAGGCCATAGAGTCAGGCCCCTTCACGGGCAGCGGCGCGTCGGACACTGACAGTGACCGTCCGTTGCGCATCGCCCTCCTGACCTACAAGGGCAACCCCTTCTGCGGCGGCCAGGGCGTGTACGTGCGCCACCTCGGCCGCGAACTGGCCCGGCTCGGCCACAGCGTCGAAGTGATCGGCGCCCAGCCCTACCCCGTGCTCGACGAGGGCGTTCCGCTCACCGAACTGCCCAGCCTCGACCTGTACCGGCAGCCCGACCCGTTCCGTACCCCGGGACGGGGCGAGTACCGCGACTGGGTCGACCTCGCCGAGGTCGCCACCATGTGGACCGGCGGCTTCCCCGAACCTCTCACCTTCAGCCTGCGTGCCCGGCGCCATCTCCTGGCCCGCCGCGGCGACTTCGACGTCGTGCACGACAACCAGACGCTCGGCTACGGCCTGCTCGGCGACCTCGGCGCCCCCCTCGTCACGACGATCCACCACCCCATCACCGTCGACCGTCAACTCGACCTGGACGCAGCGGAATCCGGCCTCCGCCGGCTCTCGGTGCGCCGCTGGTACGCCTTCACGCGCATGCAGAAGCGCGTCGCCCGCCGGCTGCCGTCCGTCCTCACCGTCTCCGGCTCCTCCCAGCAGGAGATCGTCGAGCACCTCGGGGTACGCCCGGACCGCGTCCGGGTCGTGCACATCGGCGCCGACACCGACCTGTGGTCGCCCGACCCCTCGGTCGCCGAAGTACCCGGCCGGATCGTCACCACCTCCAGCGCGGACGTCCCGCTCAAGGGCCTCGTCCACCTCGTCGAGGCGCTCGCCAAGCTCCGTACCGAGAACCCGCACGCGCATCTCGTGGTCGTCGGGAAGCGGGCCGAGGACGGACCCGTCGCCCAGGCCATCGAGCGCTACGGACTCCAGGACGCCGTCGAGTTCGTCAAGGGCATCAGCGACGCCGAACTGGTCGGCCTCGTCCGCAGCGCCCAGATCTCCTGCGTCCCGTCGCTGTACGAGGGCTTCTCCCTCCCCGCCGCCGAGGCCATGGCCACCGGCACCCCGCTCGTCGCCACGACCGGCGGCGCCATCCCCGAGGTCGCGGGCCCCGACGGGGAGACCTGCCTCGCCGTGCCTCCCGGCGACGCGGGGGCCCTGGCCGCCGCACTCGGCCGGCTGCTGGGCGACCCGGAGCTGCGCGCCCGCCTGGGCGCGGCAGGCCGCGCACGGGTGCTCGCCAACTTCACCTGGGCCAGGGCGGCCCTCGGCACCGCCGAGCTGTACCGTCAGGCGATCGCCGCCAGGGGAGCCCGCAGGTGACCTCGCCCGTGGCCCCCGGACCCCGTACCTCCGACCTCGAAGGCAGGCCCCCGTGCTGACCGTCGACTTCACCCGCTTCCCGCTCGCCGCAGGCGACCGGGTGCTCGATCTGGGCTGCGGCGCCGGCCGTCACGCCTTCGAGTGCTACCGGCGCGGAGCCCAGGTGGTGGCTCTCGACCAGAACGGCGAGGAGATCCGCGAGGTCGCGAAGTGGTTCGCCGCGATGAAGGAGGCCGGGGAGGCCCCCGCGGGCGCCACGGCCACCGCGATGGAGGGCGACGCCCTCAACCTGCCGTTCCCCGACGACTCCTTCGACGTCGTGATCATCTCCGAGGTGATGGAGCACATCCCCGACGACAAGGGCGTGCTCGCCGAGATGGTCCGCGTGCTGAAGCCCGGCGGCCGGATCGCGATCACGGTGCCCCGCTACGGCCCCGAGAAGATCTGCTGGACGCTCTCCGACGCGTACCACGAGGTCGAGGGCGGGCACATCCGGATCTACAAGGCCGACCAACTGCTCGGCAGGATCCGCGAGGCCGGGCTCAAGCCCTACGGCACCCACCACGCCCACGCGCTGCACAGCCCCTATTGGTGGCTCAAGTGCGCCTTCGGCGTCGACAACGACAAGGCGCTGCCGGTGCGCGCCTACCACAAGCTGCTGGTCTGGGACATCATGAAGAAGCCGATGGTCACCCGGGTCGCCGAGCAACTGCTCAACCCGGTGGTCGGCAAGAGTTTCGTGGCGTACGCGACCAAGCCGCACCTCCCCAAGGCCGAGGCGTGAGCACACCCGAGCGGACCGAGCACCTCGTCCTGCCCGGTGTCCTCACCGCCGAGCAGGCCGCCGAGTCCGTGGCCGCGCTGCGCGCCGTGCAGCGCGAGGACGGGGCCCTGCCCTGGTTCCGCGGCCACCACCTCGACCCGTGGGACCACACCGAAGCCGCCATGGCCCTCGACGCGGCCGGTGAGCACGAGGCCGCGGCACGCGCCTACGCCTGGCTGGCCCGTCACCAGAACGAGGACGGCTCCTGGTACGCCGCCTACCACGACGGCGACCCCGAGCAGCCCACCGACCGCGGCCGCGAGACCAACTTCTGCGCGTACGTGGCCGTCGGCGTCTGGCACCACTACCTCGCCACCGGTGACGACGCGTTCGCCGACCGGATGTGGCCGACGGTCTACGCCGCCGTCGAGTTCGTGCTGCGACTGCAGCAGCCCGGCGGCCAGATCGGCTGGAAGCGCGAAGCCGACGGCACCCCCGTCACCGACGCGCTGCTGACCGGCTCGTCCTCCATCTTCCAGGCGCTGCGCTGCGCCCTCGCCCTCGCCGAACAGCGCGAGGAGCCGCAGCCCGACTGGGAGCTGGCGGCCGGAGCGCTCGGCCACGCGATCCGCAGCCACCCCGAGCGTTTCCTGGACAAGAACCGCTACTCGATGGACTGGTACTACCCGGTCCTCGGCGGCGCGCTCACCGGGCCCGCCGCGACCAAGCGGATCGAGGAGGGCTGGGACCGTTTCGTCGTGCCCGGCCTCGGTGTGCGCTGTGTGCTGCCCAACCCCTGGGTGACGGGCGGCGAGAGCTGCGAACTGGCGCTGGCGCTCTGGGTGACCGGGGAGTCCGACCGGGCGCTGGAGATCCTGCAGTCTGTCCAGCACCTGCGCGCCGACGGCGGCATGTACTGGACGGGGTACGTCTTCGAGGGCGAGCGGGCCTTCTGGCCCGAGGAGCTCACCACCTGGACCGTGGGTTCACTGCTGCTGGCGGTGGCCGCCCTCGGCGGGGACGAGGCGACCACCGCGGTCTTCAGCGGCGAACGGCTGCCGACGGGCCTGGAACCCGACTGCTGCGGCTAGGACCCGGGACCGCTAGAACCGGCGGACCCGGCCCGCCACGGCGTGCCCGATGAAGAGGTAGACGACTGCGGCCAGACCGTAGCCCGTGACGACCCGCGCCCACGCTTCGTCGAAGGTGAACAGGTCGTACGACCACCCGGCCAGCCAGCGGGCCGAGTCCTGGACGAACTGCACCAGGTCGTTGGCCCGGTTGGCGTCGAGCAGGTACATCAGGATCCACAGAATGATGATGAACGCCATGATGTCCGCGACGACGGCGATGAGTCGTGCGGCGGTACTGCTTCCTGTGCCTGTTCTGGGAGACATGCTCTCCGGGTTGCCGCTTTACGGTGAGTGAAACCCGTACGGCGTGTGCCGAGTGGCGGACCGCCCTCGCACGGGCGAGCCTGGCGGCGAGTGCCGAGCCGCGCCACTCACCGTGAGACGCCCGGTCAGGGAGGCCCGCCGTGCCCCGTTCCGTCCCGCTCCGCCGGCTGCTCCTGGCGTTGCTGCTGTCCTGCGCCGTGCTCGTGGGCGGCACCGCCTGCGGCGACTCGGACACCGACGCGAGCAGTGACACGAGCAGCAGTGCGACAGCGAGCCCCACGACCTCGGCAGAGGCCCAGAAGTACGCCAAGGCACGGTTCGTGGCCAACGCGGGACTGGCGGCCGGAGCCGCGTACCAGTGGATCGTGAAGCCCTACCGCGCGGGCAAGTTCAAGAAGGGCGCCGACGGGCGGACGTTCGCCGTGGTCAAGGCGGGCCTCGCGGGCGCGTTCGCGTACAACAGGCTCAAGGCGGCCGCGGACAACGCCAAGGGCGACCCGCTCCTGTCGAAGGCCGTGGCACCGCTGACGGCCGGAATCGAATCGCTCAGGGGAATGGCCACCAAATTCGCCAAGGGCGAGGCGGGCGCGGGCGATGTCGGCGCGTTCGAGAGCGTCATCGACAGCATCAAGGACGCGGGAAAGAAGGCGGGCGCCGAGGTGACGGACAAGATCCCGTCCACCTCCCAACTCGGCGGATAATCCAGGTGAGAGACCCTGTGCACCGCATTAGGGTGCCAGGATGACCTCCCTTGCGCACGACCGCTACTGCGACGAGATCCTGTTCCAGACAGACGCGTTGAGAGCTGCGGTCAAAGGCGCGGACCTGACCGCGAGAGTCCCCACGTGTCCCGAATGGAGTCTGCGCGATCTCGTCGTCCACGTCGGGGGAGCCCACCGCTGGGCCGGCGAGATCGTCCGCACCCGGGCCGCCGAGGAGATCCCCGACGAAGCGGCGCCGGACGCCGGGGGACCCGGCGGTGACGACCCCGGTGCCCTCGACGCCTGGCTGGCCGAAGGAGCTGCCGGGACCGTGGCCGCCCTGCGCGAGGCCGGTCCTGACACGGCCGTCTGGACCTGGGCGTGGGAGCGGCGGACCGCCTTCTGGGCCCGCCGCATGGTGCACGAGACCGTCGTCCACCGCGCGGACGCGGCCCTGACGACGGGGACCGTCTACGAGGTGGCACCCGACGTGGCGGCCGACACGATCGACGAGTGGCTGCAGATCGTCGCCTTCTCCCAGGCGGAGGGCGACCCCGAGGCGGCCGAACTGCGCGGGGCGGGGCGCTCCTTGCACCTGCACGCCACAGACGTGCCGGGTGCCGAGTGGCTGATCGAGTTCGGCGAGAAGGACTTCACCTGGCGCCGGGCCCACGAGAAGGCGACAGTGGCCCTGCGCGGCCCGCTGACCGAGCTGATGCTGGCGTTCAACCGGCGGCAGAAGCCGGACGAGGGCGGACTCGAAGTACTGGGGGACAGGGACCTGCTGGACTTCTGGCTGGACCGCTCGTCGTTCGGCTGAGCGGCCACCCGGATCCCCGTACGACAGCGGCCCCCGCCCGGAAGGGCGGGGGCCGCTGACCGTCTGCGGGACAACTCAGCCGCGCTGGATGCCCGTCGTGTCCTGCAGCACACCGCGACGGCCGTCCTGCGTCTGGGCGATGAGACCCGGACCGCGCTGCTCGACCGCCAGGTACCAGGTACCGGGCGCGAGTTCGGCGATCGGGTTCGGTGCGCCGTCCTCGCCGTACAGCGGACGGGCCACCGGCACCGCGAACCAGAACGGCGTGAAGTCACCGGCCGGCGCTCCACCGCCCTGCGGAGCCTGCGGGGCCTGCTGGGGGTCCGGCTGACCCGGCTGGCCCGGCTGCGCACCGTACGGCTGGGGCTGACCCGGCTGCGCACCGTAGGGCTGCGGCTGGCCACCGGGGTAGCCGTAGCCCTGGCCGGGCTGCGGCTGGGCGCCGTACGGCGCCTGCACGGCCTGCGCGGGGCTCGGGGCACCCATGAGCGGGGCCTTGAGGGCGGGAACCAGCGGTGTGGCCACCGCACCGCCGGCCAGCGCGATGGTCGCCAGCAGTCCGAGGATCAGACCGGCGCCCGCGTTGCTGGCGTCGATGATCGTCCAGAACATGGTCCACAGGGCGAACACCGTGAAGGCGGCGCCGAACTGGCCGAGGTCCAGCCCCGCGACCTTGCGGCCCGGCATGGAGCGGCTCACGATCAGCAGTGCCGCGCCGATGATGCCGGCCAGGTAGATGCCCATCAGGAGCGAGAGCGTGTCCCAGGCGTTCGAGCTGTAGCCGGAGCAGTCGACGCCGGAGGGGCAGTCGACGCCGAAGAGGTCGAGGAAAGAGGCGATGAACAGCACGACCGCTGCTCCGATCACCACGCCGTCGCCTCGAGTGAGGGAGCGGATATTCACGTGAAGGTCCTTAGTCGGTCGTCTCGTCGGGGCGGTCGTCGATGCCGCCTGAACGGCGGGTACGGCGCGAAGCTCGGGGGCGGCTCCCCATCGTACGGATGAATCTATCGTCTGCCCGGGCGCGTTGTGTGCCTGCCCGGACCTCGGACGGACTATCCCCCCAATGTCTCGTCACTATCACCGCAGTTCTACCGCTCGAGGTAGCTGCTGATGCCCTCGGCGATGCCCAGGGCCGCCTTCTGGCGCCAGTCCGCGCTCATGAGCAGAGCGGCGTCCTTCGGGTCACGCATATTGCCGCATTCGACGAAGACTTTGGGCACGGTCGACAGATTCAGACCGCCGAGGTCCTTGCGGGTGTCCAACCCCGTATTGCCGCCGATGTAATTGGAGGGTGCGCTTCCGGTAATGCGGACGAACTTTCCCGCGATCCGTTCGCCGAGATCGCGCGAGGGGGCCACGATGTCCGCCGTGTCCGCGGCGCCGCCGCGCACCACTGCGGGAAGAATCACGTGGAAACCACGGTTGCCGGCCGCGGAACCGTCCGCGTGGACCGAGACGACGGCATCGGCGCGGGCCTCGTTGCCGATCCGGGCCCTCTCGTCGACGCACGGGCCGAACGGGCGGTCGTCGTCCTGGGTGAGGACGACCTTCGCGCCCTCGGCCTCCAGCAGCGTGCGCAGCCGGCGCGAGACGTCGAGGGTGAACCGGGCTTCCGCGTAACCGGAGTTGGTGGCGGTGCCCGTGGTGTCGCACTCCTTGTGCCCGGTACCGATGTCCACCTGGCGGTTGATCTCGGCCGTGCGGTCGCGGTTGCGCGGGTTGTGCCCCGGGTCGATCACCACGGTCCTGCCCGTGAGCGGCCCCTTCGGCAGCGGCTTCGTCGGCTTCGTCGGCTTCACGGAAGCTGACGGGGAGGCCGGAGGGGACGTGGGGGAGGGGCTCTTCGACGCCGCCGGGGTCGGCGAGGAGGACGTGGACGCCTCGCTGCCGCCGGAAAGGGGCTGTGCCTGCCCGGGAGCGGGACCGCCGTCGCCCCCGCATCCCGCCGCGGTCAGACAGACGGACGCCAGCACCACGGCGGCGAGCACGGGCCTGCGCGGCGCGGTCGCGCGCAGCGGGGCGGCAACGCGCGGGGAGGGGGGACTGCTGTCGTCGTAGCGCACGTCGCGATGCTATCCGTGACCTTCAGATCCCCGGTCCCGTACGCCGCAGTACACGCAGGGAGTCCGTCACCGAGATCTCCGTGAACGCACCGGAGGACAGAGCCCGTTGGTGGACGCGGTACGGGGCCTGGCCGCCGTCCGCCGGGTCGGGGAACACATCGTGGATCACGAGCAGCCCGCCGTCGGCGACATGAGGGGCCCAGCCCTCGTAGTCACCGTTCGCATGCTCGTCCGTGTGCCCGCCGTCGATGAAGACGAGGCCGAGCCTGCCGCCCCAGACGGCCGCGACCTGCGGCGACCGTCCGACGAGCGCCACCACGTGCTCCTCCAGACCCGCCCGGTACAGGGTCCTGCGGAAGGAGGGGAGCGTGTCCATCAGGCCGATCTCCGGGTCCACGACCGTCGGGTCGTGGTACTCCCAGCCGGGCTGCTGCTCCTCGCTGCCCCGGTGGTGGTCGACCGTGAGCACGGTCACGCCCGCCGCGCGGGCGGCGTCGGCGAGCAGGATCGTGGAGCGCCCGCAGTACGTACCCACCTCGAGCAGCGGGAACCCGAGCGCGGCCGCCCCGGCCGCCGCGGCGTACAGCGCGAGACCCTCGCGCAGCGGCATGAAGCCCTTGGCGGCCTCGAAGGCGGCGAGGACCTCCGGCTCGGGTGCGACGACGGACTCGGCGGTCACGGGCTTCCTCCAGGGGGTGCGGCATCGATCGGCGCCCCATCGTGCCGTACGCCCCCGGCGGTGCCGTCGGCGGGGGCGTGCGTGCGCCCGCGCGGGTCCTGCCAGGTCAGGGGCGCACGGGCGCCGGGGCAGGGACGCCGTCGGCGGCCGCCGCGTCGAGCGCGTCGCCCGCACTGCTCGCCAGCAGGACCGGGCGCGCGGGGCGCTGCGACGGCAGGAACGCGGCCAGCAGCAGCCCGATCAGCACGGCACCCGTCGCAATCATGAACGAGGTCCGGAAGCCCTCCATGGTGGGCACCTCCACCGACCCCACGTGTACCGAGGTGTTCGCGAGCACCATGCCGATGACCGCACTCGACAGGGACGTGCCGATCGACCGCATCAGCGTGTTCAGACCGTTGGCCGCGCCCGTCTCGGACGCGTCGACGGCCCCGATGATCAGCGCGGGGAGCGAGGAGTACGCGAGTCCGATACCGGCCCCGATCATCACCGCGATCAACACGGTCTGCCAGGCGGCGTTCATCAGGCCGAGCCCCGCCCCGTAGCCGACCGCGATGATCAGCAGGCCGAGCATCAGCGAGGCCTTCGGGCCGCGGCGGGCGGAGAGCCGGGCGTACAGCGGGGCCACGAACATCATCGTCAGGCCCAGCGGCGCCACACAGAGCCCCGCGACCACCATCGACTGCCCGAGCCCGTAGCCGGTCGACGCGGGCAGCTGCAACAGCTGCGGCAGGACCAGCGAGACCGCGTAGAAGGCGACCCCGACCATGATCGAGGCGAGGTTGGTGAGCAGCACCTCGCGGCGGGCACTGGTCCGCAGATCGACCAGCGGAGCCGGGCTACGCAGCTCGAAGATCCCCCACAGCACCAGGATCACCAGGGAAGCGGCGATCAGCCCGAGCGTGACGGGCGAGGTCCAGCCCCAGTCGCCGCCCTTGGTGACGGGGAGCAGCAGGCAGACCAGGCCCAGCGAGAGACCCAGCGCACCGACGAGGTCGAAGCGCCCGGCCGCGCGCAGCGAGGGCTCGGGCACGACGAGGACGGTGAGGACCATGGCCACCACCCCGAGGGCGGCCGAGCCGAGGAAGAGCGTGTGCCAGTCGGCGTGCTGCGCCGTCAGCGCCGCGGCGGGCAGGGCGAGCCCGCCGCCCACCCCGATCGAGGAGCTCATCAGGGCCATCGCCGAGCCGAGCCTCTCGCGGGGCAGCACATCACGCATGATGCCGATGCCGAGCGGGATGGCGCCCATGGCGAAGCCCTGGAGCGCACGGCCGACGATCATGACGACGAGGTCGTCGGTGGTGGCGCAGACCAGGGAGCCGATCACCATCACGGCGAGACTGGCGAGCAGCATCCGCCGCTTGCCGTAGAGATCGCCGAGCCGTCCCATGATCGGGGTCGAGACGGCTCCGGCGAGCAGTGTGGCCGTCATCACCCAGGTCGCGTCGGCCGGGTCGGTGTCGAGGAGGGCCGGAAGGTCCTTGATGACGGGGACGAGCAGGGTCTGCATCACCGCGACGGTGATCCCCGCGAACGCCAGCACGGGCACGACGCCGCCCGACCGGCCCTTGCGCGGGTCGGGAAGCTCCCCGGTCCGCTGTTCGGTTGTCGTCCGTCGCATACGTGGGGCCTCCGGGCAGGCGGGAAGTCAGGGGCAGGGCGGGGACGAGCGTGCGGCAGTGCGCCCGCGGGCAGCACCGACCGCCAAGTGGGTGCACACTGAACGCTTTCGTGTCTCCGATGTATTCCGCCGCCGTATTCCGGTGAACGGAGGAAGCCGGTGGCGTCACCCGCGGGCGGGCCGGGGCCGCCGTGTCCACCTCGGCACCGCAGCCGTCGTATTCGCTACCGGGCTTCGTCCAGCCTGGCGCGCGCGGCATCGGGGCCGGTGCCCAGGGACGCGTCGAGGTTGGCGGCCTGGTCGACGAGCCACGCACCGTCCTCGGCGGGTACCAGCCGGAGTGCCGTGTCTATCCGGTTGCCCGTCGCAGGGTCCAGGAGCAGAGTCACTCGCATGCCCACACCGGCCGGGTGGGGGCCGTCCGCCTCCATGTCGAACGGCTTGCCAGTGGTCACCCGGGCTTCCGGGTAGCTGCCGATGCGGGGGGTGCTGTCCCTCTCCTCGACGCACGCGGCGACCGTTCCTCTCCGCAGCCGCTGGGTCATGGCCTCGCAGGCCACCCTCCATTCCTTGTCCAGCTGGGCCTGCTGAAAGCGGCGGGCGGCCTCGGCCGCGGACGCTCTCCGCTCCTCACCCCCGGCACCGCCGTCGCCGCAGCCGGCCAACGGCACCGCCACCATGATCGTGAGCAGGGCAGCCGTGCGTACGAGCCGCGCAGTCATGTGTCGTTCCCCCCAGGAAGTGACCGGCCCTCACACCGGCGCCGTTGCGTGGATTACAGCACGGGTCCGAAGGCTCCCCGCCGACAGCCGCTGAACGCCTATGGCGGACCGGACCGACGCCTCTCCGAAACGCGCCGCCGGCGAACGCGCGTCAGGGGTGGCCGCCCTTTCGGCCGAGGGTCTCGTCGGCGTCTCATGGTGTCCTCCGTGGTGTCTTGTGCCGGACAGCGCCGGAACAGACTCCCGGCCGGGACTCATCGCTGTCGCCGGGCCGACGGGTTGGCGGCGGCTGCCCGACGGCCTGCCCGCGGCACCTCGTTCACGGGCTCGGCGCGGCACACGGGTCGCCGTGCGGAGCCGACGGCGCGTCCACGGGCAGCTCCGCGGCCACGGCGAAGCCGCCCTGTGAGCCGGGGCCCGACTCCAGGGAGCCGCCCGCGGCGGCGAGCCGTTCGGTCAGGCCCTTCAGACCGGTGCCACCGGCCGGCCCCGTGCCCCGCTCCTCGTCGGGACCCCGGCCGTCGTCCGTCACGGTCAGCCGCACCCGTTCGGACGTGGACTCGACCACGAACACGCAGCGGGTCGCGCCGCTGTGCCGCACGACGTTGGTGACAGCCTCCCGCGCCACCCAGCCGAGGAGCGCCTCCGTCTGCGGGGTGAGCGGCGGTCCCGAGCGGCGTACCACCGGCTCGATACCGGCGGCGGTCAGCGCGGACCTCGCCCGGGCCAGCTCGGTGGCGAGGCTTCCCTCGCGGTACCCCGTCACCGCCTCACGGATCTCGGTGAGCGCCTGGCGGCCGACGGACTCGATGTCGGTGACCTGAGCGAGTGCGGCGTCGATGTCGCGGGGCGCCAGCCTGCGCGCGGCCTCCGACTTGATGACGATGACCGACAGCGTGTGCCCCAGCAGATCGTGCAGGTCGCGCGAGAAGCGCAGCCGTTCCGCCTCCACCGCGCTGCGGGCCAGTTCCTGCCGGGTCGCCCGCAGTTCCGTCACCGTCTCCGACAGGGTGAGGATCGCGGCCGTCACGGCGCCCGAGAGGAACGTGCCGTAGCCGATCGTCCACGGCTCCGAGACGTGGTCGCCGCGCCACACCGCGACGGCCACCGCACAGGCGGCGAGGAAGGCCAGCGCCGGGACGAGCCGTCTGCCCCGCAGGATCGTCCCGCAGGCCAGGGAGAGCAGCGGGAAGAACAGCAGCCAGCTGCCGCCGTACCCGATCGCCAGACCGAAGGTGATCACGGCCATGGCGGCCAGCAGCACGTACGAGGTGGGACTGTCCCGCCTGTTGCTGTCGAACCCGCGGAACACCACCGAGATGTAGAGGGAGTTGAAGGCGAGGAGGCCGAGGCCGCCGACCCAGGGGTTCGGTGACTCGCCCTGCCACAGGTTGGAGAACGCGCCGAGCCCCATCAGCAGCCAGGGCACCAGGGCGTAGGGACCGGGCGGCCCGGGGCGCCGGGGCCTCTTTCCTGCGCGCGCCATCGTCGCTCCCCTCACACGGTCCTCGCGGACCGACGGTAGGAGATCATGGCGTATCCGCCGAACAGCAGCAGCCACGCGGCGAGTACGGTGACCGACCCGGCGCCCGGCGCGTGGCCGGCGATCGTCGCCCAGCCCAGGTCCGCGAACCCGTGGGCGGGGCTGAACTCACCGATGGTGCGCACCCAGCCGGGGAACTCGGCGAGCGGGAACCACAGTCCGCCGACGATCGCGAAGCCCATCAGACAGGCCACGTTGACCACACCCGTGCCCTGCGGTGTGAGCCGGTAGCCGTTGCCGATGCCGAGCAGGGTGAACGGCAGCGCGCCGATCCACAGCGTCAGCACCAGGGCGACCCACTGCCAGGCCGCCAGCCGCACCCCGTTGACCAGCGCACCCGCCAGCAGAACGGCCAGGATCGTCGGCAGCACCGTCACCGAGCCACTGATCGCGCGGCCCGCCACCGCACGGCCCGGATCCAGCGGTGTGATCCGCAACTGCCGCAGCCAGCCTAGGGATTTGTCCGACGCGATGCCCGTACCGATGGCCATGGCCGACCCGAGCGCCCCGTACGCGGCCATGCCGACCATCGACGCGGCCTTCCAGTCGCCGTAGTCGCCGGCCCCGCCGAGGTTGGTGAAGAGGAGGTACATCATCACGGGCATGCCGGTCCCGAAGACGAGGAACACGCTGTCGCGCAGGGTCCGCCTGATTTCGAGCACGATGTACGGGAACATCACACCATCTCCTTGTGGTGGCCGGCGGTCCGGTCCGCGGGCGCGGTGAGGGCGAGGAACGCGTCCTGAAGGGTGGCCCTGGTGACCTGGAGACCGCGTACGGCCCCGATCCTTGCCAGTTCGACGACGGTCGCGTCCGAGTCCTCCGTACGCAGCAGCGCCCGGTCCCCGCGCACCTCGACGCCCACGACTCCCGGCAGCGACTCCAGCCCCGCGGCCGGACGGCCGGCCAGGTCGAAGGAGACCAGGCTGCCGCCCGCGGAACGCCTGATCAGGTCGCCGCTGCCGTCCGCCACGATCCGGCCGTGGTCGATGACCACGATCCGGTCGGCGTTCTCGTCGGCCTCCTCCAGATAGTGCGTGGAGAACAGGACGGTGTTGCCGCGCCCCGCGAAGGACCGCATCGAGTCCCAGAACGCCCGGCGGGCCTCCACGTCCAGGGCGGCGGTCGGTTCGTCCAGCACGATCAGTTCCGGATTGCCGGCCAGCGCGACGGCGAAGCGGACGCGCTGGGTCTGGCCGCCGGAGAGCTTGTCGATGCGCCGGTCCGCGTACTCCGCGACTCCCGCGAGGGCGAGCGACTCGGCCACGGGCATCGGACGCGGATAGGTGGACGCGACGAAGGTGATCAGCTCGCGCACGGTCACCCGGGGGATCGGGCGCCCGTCCTGGAGCATCGCGCCGACCAGTCCGGCCCGCACCGCCCGGTCGGGGCTGCGGCCGAGCAGCTGAACCGTGCCGGAGTCGGGGTCGTCGAGCCCGAGCAGGAGGCTGATGGCCGTGGACTTGCCCGCGCCGTTACGGCCCAGCAGGGCCACCGTCTCGCCCCGCCCGACGGCCAGATCGATGCCGTCCACGGCCCGGACGGTGCGTTCTGCCCTGCCGAACGTCTTGACCACCGCGGTGAAGATCACCGCGGGTTCGCTCGTCGTCGTCCCCGTCGTCTGCGTCATGACCACGACGCTACGGAGCACGGCGTGCGGACGGCAGGGGCCGCGTGTACGGAGTCCGCGATGACAAATGTCATGGAGGAAGCGCGGTGCCGGTCCGGGTGACGCCGGTGGGGCACGACAGAGGGCCGCCACAGCCTCGCGGCCGTGGCGGCCCTCTTCCCCGTGCGGCGCGGATCAGGCCGCCGCTCCGCCACCCCCTTCGGAGGGACGGCGGTGACGGCCGTGCGGCTGCACGCTCGTGTTCTCCGCCGACGCACCCCCTCGGTGCTTTCCGGAGCCGCCGGCTTCGGCCCGTTCCGCGTCCGCCCCCGGCGGACGCGTCTGGGTCGTGTCGGTTCGGGCTTCAGACATGTGGGAAGTCACCCCGTTGCGATCGCTTACGTGTGTGTCTCAAGCCCCGCCACCGCCACCCGACGTGGTCACCGTCGGCACCCACGCGGAACGGCTGCGTAGCCCTGGGCAGAGTTTATCCAGGCGCCCGGCGCCCGGTGAGAGGCGCCCGGCCCAGTGGAACGGGCTTGCACACAGCAGGAGGGGCGGCCTCCACGGATGGTTGCGTTCCGTTCGCGCCCACTCCGTGAACGTCGTCGGCCGGGGCGTCCAGCAGTGCCACGGCGCACGGCGCACCGGGCTGCTCGTACGGCAGGTGGAGCACCCCCTCCCGGCTCCAGAAGCCGGAACCCGTCAACCACCCCTCCGGCACGCCGAGATGGTGCAGCCGCCGTCCCGCCGGACGCCAGACACCCACCCAGCTGCCCGCGGCCCCGTCGATCCGCAGGGCCACCGCGCAGCTCTCCGGCATCAGCACCTGGCCCGGCTGGACGGCGAACGGCGTCACGGCCACGTCCGCCGGGCGCAGACACTCCGGGAAACGCACCGGCAGGCAGCTGCCCAGCACACCCCAGCCGAGCCGGTCATGACCGGGCGCGTCGGAACGGAGCAGCAGCAGCCCGCTGTCGGCATCGGCGAGCAGCAGCCGGTCGTTGCTCTCCGGCGCGATCTGCAGCAGCGGCGTCACCTCGCCGCCCCGCCCCAGATCCACGGCCACCGCCTTCACCGGCCCGCCGCCGGGCATCTGCCGGTCCAGCGCGAGCAGTCGCCCCTCACGGTCGAGCCAGGTTCCGCCCGCACAGTGGCCCGGCACATCGGCGACGTGCTCGGGACCGAAGGCGCCGCCCGCCACCAGCCATACGCCGGTGCTGCGTTCACCGGGGAGCAGCGCGTAGGCGCTCATGCCGTCCGGTGACGGCGGCAGGAGCGACAGGTCCGCGCATTCGATGGCGCCCAGCGGAAGTTCGCCGGTGCCCGGACCGGTCGGATAGAGCAGCGAGAACGTGTGCCGGTCCGCCACCCGTCGCCGGATCAGCACCCGCCCGTCGGAGAGCGGCAGCACATCGGAGTCCGCCTCCTCCGGCTGGCCGAGGGGCAGCGGAACGGCGTAGGGCTCGGGGCCGTCGAGCGTCCAGCGTTCCGGGAACCAGGCGGGATCGGAGGTGCCGGCGGCGGTGGTGAGCCTCGCCGCGTACGTATGGTCCGCGGCGATGGTGAGGACGGGCGGCAGGCAGCGTACAAACGTTTCCGCACGGGCCGGGGCAGCGGGAGGTTCGGCCGGAGCGGCACGGTGGCCGGATACGGCCGGTGCGGTGTCCCGGGGCGGTGCCGGGGGACCGGCGGGCCCACCTCTCCCGGCCGTGGCGCCACCGGGCGTCCCGGCCGGGCCGTGCTCGCCGCCCGTGCTCCGGGCGCCCTCGGTGGGCGTGGCGCTGTCCGTGCCACCGGGCGTCAGGGACACGCCGGTCCCGAGGGTCGCGTACGTTCCGGGAGCTGTGCCGTTCCCGGGCGGGGCGTACGTCCCCGACGTCATTCCCGACCCGGGCGGGGCATACGTCCCCGACGTCATGCCGGTCCCGCGCGGCCCGTACGTCCCCAGGGAGATGCCGATCCCGAGCGGCGCACCCGCGGCGGCGGACGCACCTGCCGCGCCCGTACCGGGGGGCGACGGCACCCCGGTGGTCGTGCCTGCCCCGGTGGGCCGGTCCGCCGTTCCGGGCGCCACGCCCCGGACCGTGGGGTCACCGGCGCCGCCGGTACCGCCCGACGCGATGGTCCCGTAGGACTCGGCGGCGGCTCCGGGCCCGCCTGCCGGGTCGGTTCCGCCGGTCATTCCGGTCTCGGCGGCTCTGCGGGGTTTCTCGGGCTCCGCCGGGTCGTCCGGCTCGGCGGCTTCCTCCGGTACGGGTCCGACCGTCGCGGCAGCCCCCGAGGCCCCCATGGACTTGTTCTCGATGACACAGGCAGTCATGGATCGGTCACCTCCGGCAACCGAAGCTAGTTTTCGCACTTCCTGCCGAACAACACGAGCCCTCGCACTTCACACGTAAGGGTGGCGATGTTCGGATTCGCCTGAGGGGAAGGGGGCGGCTGTGCACCCTGCTGACACGCGTGACTAAGGTAAGGCATTCCTAAGATTTCCCTGTGAGTTTCAACTGGAGCACGTGATGTCCCTTCGACGCCGCGGTACCGCCGCTGTCGGCCTGGCAGTGGCTGCCGCCCTCTCCCTCTCGGCATGCGGGGGAGACGGAGCATCGGGCGGTCCGGCCGCCGACGCGGGCGGCGACAAGAAGGCCGCTGTCGCCACGGGCGGCAAGGACTTCGGCGACGCGGCGAAGAAGACGGCGGAGTACGGCACGGACGCGAAGGCCGGCCAGTTCCCCCGCACGCTCACCCACGCCATGGGCAGGACCGAGATCAAGGCCGCGCCCCAGCGGGTCGTCGTCCTGGACGTCGGCGAGTTCGACAACGTCGTCTCGCTCGGGGTGAAGCCCGTCGGCTACGCCCCCTCCGAGGGCGACGCGGCCATTCCGTCGTACCTGGAGAAGGACGCGGGCAACCCGAAGAACGTCGGCACGATCAACAGCCTCAACCTCGAGGCGATCGCGGGCCTGAAGCCGGACCTGATCCTCGGCAGCCAGCTGCGTGCGGCCGACAAGTACGACGAACTCTCCAAGATCGCGCCGACGGTGTTCTCCATCCGCCCGGGATTCACCTGGAAGGAGAACTACCTCCTCAACGCGGCCGCGCTCGACAGGACCGCGAAGGCTAAGTCCGAGCTCGCCGCCTACGAGACGAACGCGAAGAAGCTCGGCGAGGACATCGGCCCCGACAAGCCGACCATCTCGATGGTCCGCTACCTGCCGGACAGGATCCGCCTCTACGCCAAGGCCTCCTTCATCGGCACGATCCTTCAGGACACCGGCCTGCCCCGGCCCGAGAACCAGCAGATCGACGACCTCGCCGCGGAGATCAGCCCGGAGAACATCGACCAGGCCGACGCCGACTGGATCTTCACCGGCGTCTACGGCGACGCGAGGGCCACCGAGCGCGACACCGCACAGGCCAACCCGCTGTGGAAGAACCTCGGGGCCGTCAAGGCCGGCCGTGCCAAGGACGTCTCGGACGAGACCTGGTACCTCGGCCTCGGCGTCACCTCCGCGAACCTGGTCCTCGACGACCTCCGCGCCGACCTCGTGAAGTAACGATTGACGACCGGCTTCCGGTCCGCCCGCACGGGTGCCCGCAGCCATGGCCGACGGGGCACGGAGGACAGGTAGCCTTTCCTCCGTGCCCCGTCTGTCTGAAGTCATCGCCGAGCTGGACGCCCTCTGGCCCCCCGAGCGTGCCGAGGGATGGGATGCGGTCGGCACGGTGTGCGGCGATCCCGGGGCGGAGATCGACCGCGTGCTGTTCGCCGTCGACCCCGTACAGCAGATCGCCGACGAGGCCCGCAGCCTCGGTGCCCAGCTGATCGTCACCCACCACCCGCTCTATCTGCGGGGTACGACGACGGTCGCCGCCTCCACCTTCAAGGGCCGGGTCGTGCACGGCCTCATCAAGCACGACATCGCGCTGCACGTCGCGCACACCAATGCCGACAGCGCCGACCCGGGCGTCTCCGACGCCCTCGCGGGCGCCCTCGACCTGCGCGTCACCGGGCCCCTCGTCCCGGACCCCACCGACCCCGAGGGCCGGCGCGGCCTCGGCAGGATCTGCGAGCTCGACCACCCCGAGACCCTCCGGGACCTCGCCGCACGCGCCGCCGCACGCCTGCCCGCCACCGCGCAGGGCATCCGGCTGGCGGGCGACCCGGACGCCATGGTGCGACGGGTCGCGGTGAGCGGCGGCTCCGGCGACAGCCTCTTCGACGCGGTACGCGCCTCCGGTGTCGACGCCTTCCTCACCGCCGACCTGCGCCACCACCCGGCCTCCGAGGCCGTCCAGCACTCGACGCTCGGCCTGGTCGATGCCGCACACTGGGCCACCGAGTGGCCCTGGTGCGAGCAGGCCGCCGCCCAGCTCGACGCAATTTCCGACCGCCACGGATGGGACCTGCGGGTCCACGTCTCGAAGCAGGTCACCGACCCCTGGACCACCCACCACTCTTCTGGAGCCCCCAACTGAACGCCGCGCCCGCCGACCAGATCCGACTCCTCGAAGTCCAGGCCCTCGACGTACGTCTGTCGCAGCTCGCCCACAAGGGCACGTCCCTGCCCGAGCACGCCGAGATCGACTCGCTCAACAGCGACCTCGCCCAGCTGCGCGACCTGCTGGTCGCCTCGCAGACCGAGGAGAGCGACACCACCCGCGAGCAGACCAAGGCGGAGCAGGACGTCGACCAGGTGCGCCAGCGCGCCGTCCGCGACCAGCAGCGGCTCGACTCCGGAGCGGTCTCCTCGCCCAAGGACCTGGAGAGCCTGCAGCGCGAGCTCACCTCGCTCTCCAAGCGCCAGGGTGACCTGGAGGACGTCGTCCTCGAGATCATGGAGCGCCGCGAGTCCGCCCAGGAGCGCGTCACTGAGCTGACCGAGCGCGTCGGCGCCGTCCAGGCCAAGCTCGACGACGCGACCGCCCGCCGGGACGCCGCGACCAACGAGCTCGACGCCGAGTCCGCCACCGTCACCAAGGACCGCGAAGTCGTCGCCGGCGCGATCCCCGCCGACCTGCTCAAGCTGTACGACAAGCTGCGCGCCCAGCAGGGCGGTGTCGGTGCGGCACGGCTCTACCAGCGCCGCTGCGAGGGCTGCCGCCTCGAGCTCAACATCACCGAGGTCAACGACGTGAAGGCGGCGTCCCCGGACACCGTGCTGCGCTGCGAGAACTGCCACCGCATCCTGGTCCGCACCTCGGAGTCGGGCCTGTAATGGCCGCTCCCCACCAGCTGGTCGTGGAGGCCGACGGAGGCTCCCGGGGCAATCCGGGGCCCGCCGGTTACGGCGCGGCCGTCATCGACCCGGTCACCGGCGAGACGCTCGCCGAGACCGCCGAGTACATCGGCGTCGCGACGAACAACGTCGCCGAGTACAAGGGCCTGATCGCCGGCCTGAAGGCGGCGAAGGCCCTGTTCCCGGACGCGGCCGTGCAGGTGCGTGTCCGGATGGACTCCAAGCTGGTGGTCGAGCAGATGTCGGGCCGCTGGAAGATCAAGCACCCCGACATGAAGCCGCTCGCGGCGGAGGCCGCACGTATCCTGCCCGCCTCCTCCGTCACGTACGAGTGGATCCCGCGCGCCGAGAACAAGCACGCCGACCGGCTCGCCAACGAGGCGATGGACGCCGGCAAGCGGGGCGGACAGTGGGAGCCGTCGTCCTCGACGGCCGCCCTGGACGCCCCGCGCCGCACCCCCGTCGCCCCGGACCGGCCCCCGGCCGGTCCGCCCGGGGACGCCGTCGCGGGCGCGGCGAAGGTGCGTGCCGCGCTGGCCGCGGCCCGCCCGGCCGCTGCGGTCACCCCGCAGGTGGGCTGGGGGAGTTCACCCGACCTGGGTGCCCCCGCCACCTTCATCCTGCTCCGGCACGGAGAGACGGCCCTCACCCCCGAGAAGCGGTTCTCCGGCAGCGGCGGCAGCGACCCCGAACTCTCGGCCACCGGGCGACACCAGGCCGCCTGTGCCGCGGAGGCCTTCGAGGCCCGCGGCACGGTCCAGGAGATCGTCAGCTCACCGCTGCGCCGGTGCCGCGAGACGGCCGCCGCCGTCGCCGACCGGCTCGGCCTGGAGGTCCGCGTCGAGGAGGGGCTGCGCGAGACGGACTTCGGTGCGTGGGAGGGCCTCACCTTCGCCGAGGTACGGGAGCGCTACGGCCCCGACCTGACCACCTGGCTCGCTTCCGCCGACGCGGCACCGACCGGCGGCGGCGAGAGCTTCGCCGAGGTGGCCGACCGGGTCTCCGCGGCCCGCGACCGCCTGATCTCCCGCTACGCGGGCCGTACGGCGCTCGTGGTCACCCACGTCACCCCGATCAAGACCCTGGTCAGACTGGCGCTGGGAGCCCCGCCGGACTCCATGTTCCGCATGGAGCTCCTTCCCGCCTCCGTCTCGACGGTCGCCTACTACGCGGACGGCAACGCCTCGTTGAGGCTCCTCAACGACACCTCGCACCTGCGGTAGCGGGATGCGGTGACCTGGTCCACGGGGCTGCTCGGCTTCGTCGCGGGCCTGCTGATATCGGTGGCGACGGCGCCCGTGGGCGTGTCCGGCGCGGTGTTCCTGCTGCCGGTCCAGGTCAGCGTGCTCGGTGTGCCGAGTCCCGCGGTGACCCCCACCAACCTGCTGTACAACGTGGTGTCCTGCCCCGGCGCCCTGCTGCGCTACCGCAACAGCGGCCGGCTGCGCGGGCCGCTGACCCGGCTGCTCGTCGTGGGCGCGGTGCCGGGTGTCGTGATCGGTGCGGTGATCAGGGTCTTCGCCGTACCGGGACCGGTCGTCTTCCGTCTGTTCATCGCCGTCCTGCTGCTCCCCCTGGGCGCCTGGCTGTGCGCCCGGACCCTGCGCCCCTCGCGCCGCCCGGCCGCCTCCGCCCAGCCCTCGCCGCGTGCCACCACCGCACTCGCCGCCGCGGTCGGTGTCGCGGGCGGCATCTACGGGATCGGCGGCGGTTCCCTCCTCGGTCCGATCCTCGTCGGGCGCGGGGTCCCCGTGGCGAAGGTCGCACCCGCCGCCCTCGCCTGCACGTTCGTGACCTCCCTCGCGGGGGCGGGCACCTACGCACTGCTGTCGCTGACCGCCACGGGCGACATCGCACCGGACTGGCCGCTCGGCCTGGCCTGCGGTTTCGGCGGACTCTGCGGCGGCTACCTCGGGGCCCGCCTCCAGCCACGCCTACCCGAGACGGCGCTGCGGCTCCTGCTGGGCTCCCTGGCCCTGGGCATCGGCGCGCTGTACGCCGTCCAGGTCCTGCGCTGAGCGCGGCTCAGCCGGTCCTCAGCCCCGCAGTGCGGACGCCTCGCGTGCCAGGCGCTCCACCCGTGCCCAGTCCTTCGAGGCCACGGCGTCGCCGGGCACCATCCAACTGCCGCCGACACAGCCGACGTTCGGCAGGGCCAGGTACGACGGTGCCGACGCGAGCGAGATCCCGCCCGTCGGGCAGAACCTGGCCTGCGGAAGAGGCGCGGACAGCGCCTTGAGGTAGGCCGTACCCCCGGCCGCCTCGGCCGGGAAGAACTTCATCTCCGTGACCCCGCGCTCCAGCAGCGCGACCACTTCGGACGTCGTCGAGACCCCCGGCAGGAACGGCACACCCGACGCCTTCATCGCGTCCAGGAGCGTGTCCGTCCAGCCGGGACTGACCAGGAAGCGCGCCCCGGCGGCGACCGTTTTGGTCACATGCGACACGGATATCACCGTGCCCGCACCCACCACGGCGTCCGGGACCTCCGCGGCGATCGCCCGGATCGCGTCGAGCGCGGCGGGTGTCCGCAGCGTCACCTCGATCGCCGGGAGCCCGCCCGCGACGAGTGCGCGGGCCAGCGGCACCGCGTCGGCCGCGTCCTGGAGAACGACGACGGGGACGACGGGGGCGAGGTCCAGCACGGAGGGGGACGCGGAGGGCGCGGAGGAGGTCATGACGTCATCCTGCCGCGCACACCGCACTCTACGCAACGACCGTTGCGCATGTTGCAACGTCAGTGGATCTCGGTGACCACCACATCGAGCGCCCACGCCCGTCCGGCCCGCTCCGGAGCCTGCGCCTCGACCACGTGACCGAGGTCCCGCAGCACCTCCACCAGCTCCGCAGGTCCCTTCGGCCGCGCCCCCGCGAGCAGCAGGTCACGGACCATCCGGCCCTTGGTCGCCTTGTTGAAGTGGCTGACCACCGACCGCTTCTCCACCCCGTTCACCATCTGCGACTGCAGCACCCGCACGCTCGCCGTGCGCTCCGCGACCTCGCCCGCCGGCTTCCACGCCCCGGTGTAGGCGGATGACCGCAGGTCCAGCACGAGCCCGCTCCCGGCCGCCTCCGGCATGACCGAGGCCATGGGGGCGCGCCAGTAAGCGTTGAGCGCGCCCAGCCCCGGCAGCTTCACGCCCATCGAGCAGCGGTACGAAGGAATCCGGTCGCCGATGTGCACCGCGCCCCACAGCCCGGAGAAGACGAGGAGGGACTTCCCCGCCCGCCGCCGGGCCGCCGGGTCCAGGGAGGCCAGGTCCAGGGCGTCGTACAGCACTCCGGTGTAGATCTCCCCGGCCTGCCGGGTACCGGCCGTGCGCAGCTCCGCGTTCTTCGCGATCTCGCCCCGCAGCCCCTCGCTCAGGCCGAGCACCGCACGTGCCTTCTCCTCGTCGGCCAGGCACAGCTCGACCAGCTCGTCGAGGATCGCGGCCCGCGCCCCGGCGAGGCCCGGAAGCGACAGGGCCTCCGGCTTCAGGGGTGCTCCGCGCCCCGAGGCGGCCTTTCCCTCGGAGGGCGGCAACAGCACGAGCACGGGTGTCTCCTTCGTACGTGACAGAGGGCGTGGCAGAGGCCCGTAGCGGCGCCCGAACCCCTCGGCAAGGGTACGGGCCCGGCGCGCACGGCCTCCGAGGCGCCCGCGGGCCGGACCGGGATGCCGACCGCACCGCCCCGGCCTACGCTCGGTGGCATGCCTCGCCGCCAGCTCCACATGACCGGCGCAGCCGACACCCCGCTGCGGGCGGCCCTGCGCGGCCTGCGAGCCGAGCTCGACCTGCCGGCCGACTTCCCGCCCGCCGTGCTCGCCGAGGCGGCCGAGGCCGCCAGGTCCCCGGACCTGTCGGGCCACCAGGACGCCACGGACCTGCCCTTCCTCACGATCGATCCGCCCACCTCCCACGACCTGGACCAGGCGATGCACCTGGAACGGCGCGGGAACGGCTTCCGGGTGCACTACGCCATCGCCGACGTCGCCGCGTTCGTCCGGCCGGGCTCGGCGCTGGACGCCGAGGCCCACCGCCGGGTGACCACCCTCTACTTCCCCGACGGCAAAGTGCCCCTGCACCCCACCGCGCTCTCCGAGGGGGCCGCCAGCCTCCTCCCCGGAGAGACCCGCCCGGCCGCGCTCTGGAGGATCGACCTCGACCCCGAGGGGCGCCAGATCGCCTGCGAGGTGCGCCGGGCCCTCGTACGCAGCAGGGCCAAGCTCGACTACGCGGGCGTTCAGCGGCAGATCGACGCAGGTACCGCGGAGGAGCCGCTCGCCCTGCTCAGGGACATCGGACTGCTGCGCGAGGAGCAGGAAGTCGCCCGGGGCGGCATCTCGCTCAACGTGCCCGAACAGGAGATCGTCGAGCGGGACGGCGCTTTGGACCTCGGCTACCGCGTGCCCCTGCCCGCCGACGGCTGGAACGCCCAGATCTCCCTGCTCACGGGAATGGCGGCCGCACGGATCATGACGGAGTCGGGCACCGGCATCCTCCGTACGCTGCCGGTCGCCCCCGACGGTGCCGTCGCCCGGCTGAGGCTCTGTGCCCAGGCCCTGCGCATCGACTGGCCGCACCACGTCCCGTACGCCGAGGTCGTCCGCTCGCTCGACCCCCGCAAGGGCAGCCACGCCGCGTTCCTGCAGGAGTGCACCACACTCCTGCGCGGCGCCGGCTACACCGTCTTCGAGCACGGCGACCTCCCCACCCCCGCCGTGCACGCGGCCGTCGCCGAGCTCTACACGCACTGCACGGCGCCGCTGCGCCGCCTCGTCGACCGGTACGCCGCCGAACTGTGCCTCGCGGCGGTCGCCGGCGAGGAGCCGCCCGAGTGGGTGCTCCGGGCGCTGCCCGCACTGCCGAAGGAGATGGCGGAGGGAACCCGCCGGGCCAACACCGTGGAGCGCGAGTGCGTGGATCTCGTCGAGGCCGCGCTGCTCAGGGACCAGGTGGGCGCGGTCTTCGACGGGTACGTGATCGACGTCAAGGACGACGAACCGGCCGTCGGGACCGTCCACATCGAGGACCCGGCGATCGTCGCCCGGATCGTGGGCGGCGCCGTTCTCCCGCTCGGCGAACGGCTGCGGGTCCGGCTCACACAGGCGGACCCTGGCTCGTCGAAGGTGCTGTTCGCGCCCGCATGAGGGCCGCGACCGCGGCGCGCGGGTCATCGGCGTGGAAGCGGACGGTGTGCGCGACACCGGTCCTCCCCAGCGGCCGTACGAACGTGACGGGACCGGTGAGCTCCACGGTCACCGTGGTCTGACTGCCCACGGAGAGATCGAGCACCCCGTCCGGGTGCAGAGTGACCAGCCGGCCTTCGGGGTAGCGCCGATCGACGCGAGCGGCGGTGACCGAGGACGCGGGGATCCGCAGATCGAAGAGCCCGCCGTAGCGCAGTCGCAGGGAGCCGTCCGCGCCCACGACGTGCGGCCGGGTCACACAGGCGGCGTGCATGGCCAGGACCAGAACCACTCCGTACACGTCCAGTACGAGCAGGACGCGGTGCACCACGGGCCAGGGAATCACCAGGGCCAGCATCACCGTCTCGACGACGGAGACGAAGAGGAACCCGTACATCATCGCGGTCTGCGGCCCGGTGTACGGGACCGCCAGCGCCTCGGCCCGCACACCGTGACGCCGCCTCAGCAGCCACAGCCACAGGCTGTGCAGGGCCCGCGCCTCGTGCGCGACCAGGCGGCGGACCGTGACGGGGACCAGGACCCGCAGTGCCGACCGCAGCGCCTCCCGGCGGCCCGAACCCGCCCGCCTCCGCCCCGCGTACAGCGGCCACAGGACACAGGCCTCCAGAACAACCGCGGCGAGCACCAGCGCCTCGGTCGCGAGCAGCGCGACAGCGGGTATCCGTACGCCCGCCACCAGGCAGACCATGACGGCCAGTTCGGCGGGCAGGACCGCCCAGACCACGGCGCGGGCCGTCCGCACACTCATCGGTTCCTCTCCCCGTCCACCCGTGCCGTGAGCCCGGCCATCAGCAGGCGCACCACCGCGGCCTGCGCGGGCGCGTAGTCGTCGAGCAGAGCCTCGCCGAAACCCGTCATGACCGGTCCGTCGGACGGGAACAGGGCCAGCACCCCCGCCGGCACGACAGCGGCCAGGTCGGCGGCCAGCGGGGCGATCCGCGGGTCGTCCACCGGGGCCGCGGCCAGCTCGTCGAGCCGCTCGTAGAGGCGAAGGACCGCAGGGTCCTCGGCCAGCGGCTGAAGGGCGGCGTACATCTCCTCGGCGCCGTCGGCCCCCTCGAGCAGCGCCAGGTGCTCACGGTCCTTGGCAGCCGCGGGGGAGTCCGTGTCCGGTGACGCGCCGAGCAGAGCGCCGAGTGCGGGGGAGACCGGTTCGTGGGCGCTCACCGGCCCCTCCAGCAGCTCGGCCAGCCGGCGCCGCCGCTCCCGGATCTCGTGTTCCTGCCGGGCAAGATCGGCATCGAGCTCTCCCAGCACCTCGACGAGCTCGCGCCCGGCATCGTCGGCCAGCACGTCCCGCACCTCGTCGAGACCGAGCCCGAGCTCGGTGAGCCTGCGGATCCTGGCCAGCAGGACCGCGTCGCGGACGCTGTAGGCCCGGTAGCCGTTGGCCCGGCGAGCGGGCTCGGGCAGCAGGCCGACGTGGTGGTAGTGCCGAACGGCCCGGGAGGTGACTCCGACGAGCGCGGCGATCTCTCCGATGCGCATGAGGCCAGTAGAAACCCTGACGCTGCGGCAAGGTCAAGCGGCGTCGGTCCGGGCGTCACGGCGCCCTCCCGTGCCTGCCGGGTGCGGGCGGCCCGTCCCCGTCTCGTACGATCGCGCCTTCGGACACGGACTGCGCACCAAGGAAGGTTCCACGCGTGAGCGACCTCGCCACCGGCCAGGAATTCAGCAGGCCACGGCAGATCGTCGCCGCCGCCCGGGCGCTCCTGGAGGAAGAGGGCCCGGAGGCGCTCACCATGCGCCGGCTGGCCGACCGGGTGGGCTTCACGGCGCCCTCCCTCTACAAGTACTTCCCGGACAAGTCGTCCGTGGTGGCCGCCCTGGCCGGCGAGATGCTCGGGGAGGCGGCCGAGGTGCTGGAGGCGGCGGATCGGGAGGCCCCCGGTTCCTTCTCGGCCCTCGCCGCGGCGTACCGCGCCTACGCGCTGGCCCACCCGCACCTCTACCTCCTCACCATGGGCCGCCCCGTGAATCCCGCCGCCGGGGTGCAGGACGCCGCGGCGGCCCCGCTGTTCCGCGCCGCCGGTGGTGACGAGGACCGGGGCCGGGCGGCCTGGGCCTTCGCCCACGGGATGGTGGTCCTGGAACTCAACGGCCGATTCCCGCCGGGCGCCGACCTCTCGGCGGCCTGGGAGGCCGGCATCGCGGCCTTCACGGCCTGACGGCGAACCGGGCGCCCCGCCCGCCGGGTAGCATGGTCGACACGGCAGACGAGCCGGGCGGACGGCCGCGTGAGGATCTTCGGATCCTCCCGAGGAACGTCCGGGCTCCACAGGGCAGGGTGGTGGCTAACGGCCACCCGGGGTGACTCGCGGGACAGTGCCACAGAAAACAGACCGCCCGGGACCTCGGTCCCGGGTAAGGGTGAAACGGTGGTGTAAGAGACCACCAGCGCCTGAGGTGACTCAGGCGGCTAGGTAAACCCCACCCGGAGCAAGGTCAAGAGGGGCCGTCGCAAGACGGTCCTGCGCGAACGTCCGAGGGCTGCTCGCCCGAGTTCGCGGGTAGACCGCACGAGACCGGCAGCAATGCCGGTCCTAGATGGATGGCCGTCTCCCCGGCCGCCGCGAGGCGACCGGGCGACAGAACCCGGCGTACAGCCCGACTCGTCTGCCGCTCCACACGCCCGCAGGGCGGCGCCCACTTTCTCAAGCTGAGCAACCCGTCGGACCCGGATCCGGGTCGCGTCGGGGCCGCGCGGTGGGCGGCAACGCCGGAACCCAGGCGCACCGACGGCCGGGCCCGGTCATCACCTGACGCCGTGCGGTCGGCCGTCCGCCTGGTGCGGGCCGGCCGGCAAGGCTGACGACGCGGGCGTGAGCGATGCCGGTGTGAGGTTCCCGCACCGTTCCCACTCCTGCCGAGGTGCCACCGGACTCTCCCCGGGTGCCTCCACTCGCTTCCGCACATCAGGCCGACAGCAGCTCACAACCCCCGTACGTGGAAGGGCAGAACGATCCGGGCAGGGATTGATTCCTTCTCTCGTCCACCATATGATGCAGTGAGTGACAGCGGATCAGATAAAAAGATTCGCCGCGACGTGAGATCAGAACGTAGGAGGTGGACTGTGACCGCGAGCCCCGCAGAGGTAGTGGTGCAGTCCGTCCCCCACGGGAGCCCGAGCCCGGCGCCGAGCGTCGTACGGCCGCAGACCAACCGCGCGTGCGCGAGTATGGTGCGGCTCAGCTGTTGTTGTCGCTGTTGTTGTCCGACTGAAGTCGCTTCGGTCTAGCGACCCGTCGATTTTTCGGCCGGTGCGCTGAGCGCACGGTCCTGCCGGTATCCGGCATACATTCCCGCGCTCGATCCATCGGGTCGACGTGTTCTCGAACGGTCACCCTGCGATCCGGCATGTCGCTGAACAGCCAGCCGGATCATATTCGAGAACGGTCATTTGATTCACCAAACCATTGCCGACGCGCGCACCGACTGACAGCGGGCGTGCAGCGTCCGCCTGTGACACGGAGCACTATGACCAACGCACTTGCGCGAACCTTCCAGGCCGTACCGCTGTGGGGCCGGCCGTCCAGGCCGGTCATCATCGGCGTCAGCCTGGTGGTGTCGCTTCTGTCGATCGCGCTGTCGGTTGTCATTGGCACGGCGGGTATCAGCCTGGGCGACGTCTTTCATGCGATCGCTATTCATGTCTTCGGCGCCCGGTCGAGCGAAAGCTTCCGCCCCACGGAGGTGATCATCACCGAACTGAGGCTGCCACGCGCCCTGTTGGCGTTCCTGGCCGGTGCGGCGCTGTCGGTGTCCGGGGTCGTCATGCAGGGGTTGCTGCGCAATCCGCTGGTGAGCCCTTACACCCTTGGTCTCTCGCCGGCGGCATCCTTCGGAGCCGCGCTCGCCATCGTTCTGTCCAACAAGGCCGGGCACACTCCGTCTTCGGTCGTGACGATCTTCAGCGCCCTGGCCTTCAGCCTGGCCGTCTCACTGATCGTCCTGGGAGTGGCATCGCTGAAGCGCATGAAGGCCATCACGCTGCTTCTGGTCGGCATGGCGTTCTTCCAGCTCTTCGAGGCGCTCACCTCGGCGACACAGTTCTTCGCCGACGAGAACACGCTGGCCGAGATCGTCCACTGGACCTTCGGCTCGGTGAACGACGCCACATGGCACCAGGTGCTGGTCGTCTCGATCCTGCTGGCCATCGCGCTGCCGTATCTGTTCGCACGCGCCAAGTCGCTCAACGCCATCGCTTTCGCGGGCGACGACGCGGCGGCGAGTCTCGGCGTCAACGTTCGCCGTACGCGCCTGGTCCTCATCGTCGTGGTGGTCGTCCTGACCGCGGTCGTCGTGTCCTTCACCGGCGTCATCGGCTTCGTGGGGCTGGTCGGTCCGCACATCGCTCGCCTGGTGGTGGGCTCGGACCACCGCTACCTGCTGCCGTTCGGGGCCATCGCCGGAGGCCTGCTCATCCTCTACGCGGATGCGGTCGGCCGGGCCGTGCTGTCTCCGGTCGTGATCCCGGTCGGCATCGTCGTCGCACTCATCGGCGCGCCGCTCTTCATCAACCTCGTACTTTCGAAAGGAACGTTGGCCCAGTCATGACGCTATCCGTCGAAGGCGTGGCCTTCTCCTACTCCCGCAGCCGCACGGTGCTGCACGACGTGAACCTGGCCGTGCAGAAAGGTGAGTTCGTCGGTCTGCTCGGCCCGAACGGCTCGGGCAAGTCGACGCTGACGAAGCTCATCGCCCGCGTCAACAGGCTGCGCACCGGATCGATCAGGTACGAGGACGAGCACCTCAGCCGTCTGCGGATGAGTGAACACGCCAAGGTGGTCGCCTATGTGCCGCAGTCGGGGGAGGCGACATTCCAGCTCTCGGTACGCGAGTCGGTGCTGCTGGGCCGGACGCCGTACTTCGGGATGAGACCGCGCCGCCAGGACTGGGAGATCGTCGACGCAGCGATCGAGCACATGGGGCTGACGGAGATGAGTGCCCTCTCCGTGGGCGACTTGAGCGGCGGCCAGGCGCAGCGGGTCCTGATCGCCCGTGCCGTCGCCCAGCAGCCGCAGATCCTGCTGCTCGACGAGCCCACAAGCGCCCTGGATCTGCGCTACCAGGTCGAAACCCTGCGCCACGTGCGTGATCTGACGCGGAGACGGAACCTCGTCTCCCTGATCGCGATCCATGACCTCAACCTGGCGGCTCGCTTCTGCGACAAGGTCGCGATCCTCCAGGGTGGCCGGATCGTCGCGTTCGGCAGGCCCAACGATGTCTACGACAGCCAGGTGCTGGAGCGCGTGTACGGCCTTGAGGTCGACCTCTTCGAACGCGACGGCGCTGTCCAGGTGCATCCCGTCATCGAACCGCTGTCAGTTCCCGCCGCGTCCTGACGCTCCGCGTCGCCCATACCCATGAGGAGAGAAGTGATCCATCCACCCACCCGCCGGCTGCGCACAGTCGCCGCCGCGGCCATCCTGACCGTCACCGCACTGATCGCGACCGCGTGCAGCGGGAGTTCGCAGGACGACGCGGCGAGCCGGTCGGGATCGAAGTCCGGGGCGTCCCCGGTCACGGTCACCGACAGCGTGAAGCGCAAGGTCGACTTCCCGAACGGTCCGATCGGCAAGGTCGCCCTCGTCGGCGGCTTCAACGTCGACCTCGTACTCGCCCTCGGCGCTCGCGACCAGATCGTCGGCATCGACGAGAAGACGATCGAGCAGGAGAACTTCGCCGACTTCCCGTCGAGTCTGTCCATCGGCGCGAGCGCCGACGCGCTGAACTACGAGCGCATCCTCCAGAGCGGCGCTCAGGCCGTGGTGATGTACGGCAACCAGCCGTGGCAGGCGGCGGAGACCTCGCTGAAGTCGTCGGGCATCGAAGTACTGGTCGTGAGTTCCTGGGTATCGCAGGACTGGAAGACCAACGTGGAGCTGCTCGGCAAGGTGCTGGGGCGCGACAAGGAGGCCGCGAAGGTCCTGGCCTTCACCGACAAGGTCAGCGCGCTCACGGCCAGGGCCGGGCAGGCGCAGACCCAGGCCACCGCGTACTACGAGGACAACGCGGGCAAGACCATCGGCGAGGAGGGCGGCAAGACGCTGGCGTTCGCTGACGCCAACATCAAGAGCATCTTCTCCGACAGCCCGGGCAACACCATCGATTCCGACCCGGCCGCGCTGCTGGCCGCAGACCCGGACGTCATCGTGGTGGAGACCGACAACCTCTACGGCGGGCGGTCCGACGCGGAGTACAAGAAGATCGCCGCCAAGCTGCTTGCGCGTCCGGGCTGGAAGAACCTGAAGGCCGTGAAGAACGGCAAGTTGTTCCTCTACAACCCGTGGGCCTTCGACCTGGCAGGCAACCAGATCTCGCCGCTCTTCTTCGCGTCGTTCGCCTACCCTGACCGTTACCAGGACGTAGACCCGCTGTCCGTCGTGGAGGAGTGGTCGAAGGACTTCATCGGCGCCGCGAAGTTCACGCCGCAGGGCTACGTGCATCAGGTGGCTGCGCAGTGACCCGGCGCGTCCGGACGGGGCTCATGTCGGTCTCGGGCCGGACGCGCCGCCTGCCTTGCCACAAGAAGTCGAAGAGAGGGGCAGCGCCCGCCGACTCAGCCGGTCGTAGCGCCCGACCGGCGCACGGACCGACCGACGCGAGGACTGCGCGGGTGAACCAGACGATGGACAGAGAACACGCGAATGAAACCTCGTACGCCGCTGATGCCGGGCAACTCGACGACAACTGGCTGGTCCATCACATCGCTGCGGCCGGTTCCGCCGAGTCCGTCGTACCGCTGCTCGAACAGAAGATCCGTGAGGGAGCGATCCGGCCGGGCACGCGGCTGCCCACCATCCGCGCGCTGAGCGAGCAGTCCGGGGTGAGTTTCCGCAACATCCGCGACGCCCTCGCCGTACTGCGCGGCAAGGGCCTCGTCGAGACGCGCCGGCGGGGCGGCACCGTGGTGGCCGATCCCCTCACAGCCCGCCCGGCCCCCACTGCCGAACCCGGCGGTACCGAGGCCCCGGCGACGAGCCCGGCCGGTGAACTCGCGCACGCATCGTCCGACCCCGACCTGCTGCCGGACCTGGCCGAGGCCCTGGCCGCCGGTCTGCGGAGCCCGAATCTGCATTCGAACGTCCGCCAGTACATCACCGACCGGCTGCGGACGGTCGCCCAGCGGGACTGGCCGTTCGCGGCCGAGGCGTACATCGCGGGCGGCAGCGGCGCGGAGGCCGCGCTGCTCTGCGTCGGCACCTTGGCCACGCCGAGCGGGAAGGTCGCGATCGACGTCCCGATCAATCCCGGCCTTCTCGATCACATCCGGCGGCTGGGCCTCGAGGTGTTCCAAGTACCCGCCGACGCGAACGGGGCCGACCCGGACGCACTGGCATCGGCCTTGCAGGGGGGCGCCCGCACCTACCTGTTCCAGCCGACCGGCCCCTACGCCATGACACCGCCCGCCACCGCCGAACGCGTCAGGGAACTCGCCGACGTCATCGCCGATTTCGATGACGTCATCGTGGTCGAGGACGACGCGGTGGGTCCGCTCGCCAACGTGGCGGGCCCGACGTTCGGCACTGTCCTGCCGGGCCAGGCCGTACGCGTTCGCTCGTTCTGCCGGTCGTACGGGGTCGATCTGCGTACGTCGGTGATCGGTGGTCCGCGCGAGGCGGTGGAGCGCATCCGCGACAACCGCAGTTACGGGCTGGCCGTCAACAGCCGCATCATGCAGGACGCGCTCGCCCACCTCATCGAGAGCTCCGCCACCGCCCGGACGCTCAAGCGGGCGCGCGGTGTGTACGCCAAACGCAAGGCGGCGCTGGCCGACGCCCTGCTGCGACGCGGTATCACCACCCACTCCGGCCCGAATGCCCAGTTCCTTTGGGCCGAAGTGAACAGCGAGGTCGACACCCTCATCGACCTCGCCACTGCCGGCTACTCCGTCGGCGCGGGCAGCCGCAGTTTCGTGGAACCACCATCCGCAGGCCATCTCCGCATCGCCACGCTCCGACTGCCGGACGACACGGCGTCGATCGACCGGCTCGCCGATGCGATCGGGCGCGCGACGCACGGGCAGATGCGAGATCTCTATGCCTAGGTATGTACTGAAGGAGACCACCGTGACCGGACCATCGCGAGCGACGCTCGGCCTCAACCTGAACATCAAGCCGGCCGGCTCGCACCCTGCCGCGTGGCGCCACCCCTCCGTCGACCTGGCGGAAATCAACGACATCGATGCGCTTCTCGACATCGCCCGCACCGCGGAACGTGGCAGGTTCGACGCCTTGTTCCTTGCGGACAAACTCACCTTCTCGCGTGAACCCGCCGCCGTCGCGCCGGTGTTCGAGCCCCTCACCCTGTTGTCCGCGCTGGCGGTGGGCACCAGCCGCATCGGCCTGATAGGCAGCATCTCGACCACCTACTCCGATCCCTTCGTCGTCGCCCGTCAGACCGCGTCGCTGGACCGGATCAGCCGTGGCCGGTTCGGCTGGAACGTGGTGACCAGCGCCATCCAGGCAGCCGCCCGCAACTTCGGTCAGGACGAACTGCCTCAGCACGGCGATCGCTACCGCCGGGCGGAGGAGTTCGTGACGGCCGTCAAGAAGCTCTGGGACAGCTGGGAGGACGACGCGATCGTCCAGGACCGCGACCGGGGCTGGTACGTCGACCCGGAGAAGATCCACCCGGTCGATCACGCCGGCGATCACTTCCGGATCGCGGGCCCGCTCAACTCCCCGCGCCCGCCGCAGGGGTGGCCGGTGATCGTGCAGGCCGGCTCCTCGGAGGACGGCCGTTCGCTGGCCGCCCGCCACGCCGACTCCGTCTACACGGTCGTCGGCGCGATCGACGACGGCATTGCGTTCCGCGCGGACCTGCGCGCCCGTGCCGCGGCCGAAGGACGTGACCCGGACTCGGTGCGGATCTTCGCGGGCTTCCGCGTGCTCGTCGCCGGTACGACGGACGAAGCGCGGGCGCTCGAAGCCGAGCTGAACCGTTTGGCCGATCCCCGGCATGTACTCGGACAGGTGGCCCTGTTCAGCGGATACGACCTGAGTCACCTGCCGCTCGACGCCCCGCTTCCCCCTGTGCCCCCGGTGGAGAGCTCCAACTCCTACCGTTCGCACCTTCGGGCTGTTCACCGCTTCGTGGAGCGCGAACGCCCGGGAACCGTCCTGGAGTTCGCGCAGGGCCTCGGTGGTGGCCTCGGCGCGGACAACCTGCTGGTCGGTGACGCCGCCACGGTGGCCGACGAGCTGGAGGCATGGTTCAGGGCCGGGGCGCTGGACGGCGTCAACCTGCAGCCGGAGCTGCTGCACCAGGGCACGTACGCGCTGGTCGAGCACCTGGTCCCCGAACTGCAACGGCGGGGCCTGCGTCCGCCGGACTACGCGGGAACCACTCTGCGCCGGCACTACGGGCTCAGCCGCCCCGCGCGACGGGTCGGGGCCACCGCTCATGTCTGAGGCCGCAGGGCCGGTTGCAGAGCCGTCCGAGCGCGTCGTCGTGGTGATCGGCGGCGGTTTCCGGGGGACATCGGTCCTTGAGCGGCTGGCGGCGAACACCGATGAGTTCCGGCCACCCGGCGGGCGGCTCCGGATCGTCTCCGTCGACGAACAGCCGCCCGGACCGGGCCGCATCTGGCGCACCGACCAGTGCACCGCCCTGCTCATGAACACTCCGGCGTCCGCCTACACCGTATGGCTCGACGATTCCGTCAGCTCCGACGGGCCGAAGGTGGCGGGACCGAGTCTGTGGGAGTGGCAGCAGCAGGTCGCGGGCTTCCTCACCGGGACGGAGGCGACCGGCGGCGGAGACCTCGGCACCGACGGCGGTCTCACGGACACCGGCCGCGCCGTCGTCACCGGGGAACTGGCCGCCGATCTGGCCCGGCGGCCCGAACTGGCGGTTTCGGTCAGGGCCGCGACACCGGACACCTGCACCCCGCGGGTGCTGCTCGGCCATTACCTGCGGTGGTGCCACGAGACGGTGGTCGCCTCACTCCCGGAGGGAGTGCGTCACGACTGGCGACGTGACCGCGTGACCGACATCGAGCGGGTCGGAGCACGCTACCGCGTCTCCCTCGCAGGCGGCGCCGTGCCGCTCCTGGCCGACGCCGTCGTCCTGTGCACCGGCTGGTCGACGCCTGCCCGGGACCACGAGACCGTCCGCCCGCCCACGGCGGTCCGGCGACTGCGCGGTGACAACGCGAGCGACCAGGACCTGGCCGAGGCCAAGCCGGGTGCGGACGTCGTGGTCGAAGGCCTGGGGCTGAGCTTCTTCGACGTCGCCACCCTGCTCACGATCGGCCGAGGCGGACGCTTCCTGCCCGACGATGCCACTCCGTACGGGCTTCGCTACGAACCATCGGGCTCCGAACCCGTGCTGCACGCCACCTCGCGCATCGGCGTTCCGTACTGGAGCCGTCCGGGTACGGCGGTGCCGGACGGGGAGAGCCGGCACCGTTTCCTCGGCGAGGCGCTGCTTCGCCAACCGCGCCCGGGACGGTTCGACGGCGTGGGCCCGGCGATCGCGCGCGACACGCTCTGGGACTACTACACGCATCTGGCGACGGCGAATCCGGACGTGCTCACCGTCCCTCTGCCGCAGTTGCTGGACGCGCTCGTCGCGCTGGCACCCGACAGCGCCGAGTGGCGGGACGTCGTCGCCGACGCGGTCCCGGACCCTGCGCACCGGCTCGACCTGCACAGCGATGCGGCGCTCGCACAGCGGGTGTGGGACAGCCCGGCAACGTTCGGGGACGCGGTCCGGGGCCGCCTGCTCACTGATGTGGCCGAGACCGCGAAGGGGGCCGCGAGCAGTCTCAAGGTGGCACACCGTTCCTTCGGCAAAGCACGCGGACTGCTGGTCGCCGCGGTGGAGGACGGCGGACTCGCTGCCGAAAGCTACTTCGGCGGCTACGCGCACTTCATCGACCTCGCGTTCCGTCTCAACAACGGTCCGCCCTCCGTACGCCTGCGGCAGCTGCTGGCGCTCCACGACGCAGGAGTGGTCAGGTTCCTCGGCCCGCGCGCTGTCCCGGACGGCCGTCCCGATGCCACCGGCCACACACAGTGGCGCTCGCCGCGCGTGCCCGGTGCCGGTGTACGGGCGGACCTGGTGATCGAGGCGCGCGTACCGGCACCGAGCCTGCACACCGGAACCGATCCGCTGCTGCGGGCCCTTCGGCGCCGCGAGCTCGCTGACGTCTTCCACCTGCCGTCGGCCCACGGACCGGTACCCACCGCCGCACCCCTGGCCGAGCCGCTGACCGGACGCCTGCTCCAGCCGGAAGGTGCGCCGGAGCAGGGCCACGCGTCGCAGTTGTACGCGCTCGGCGTGCTCATGCGCGACACCCGCGTCAGCTCGCTGGCCGCGCCGGCGCCACGTGGCGACGCCGTGGCACTGCGCGAAACGGACCGTACGGCCCGCCGGTTGCTGGCCGGACTGTGGGCTGAACCGCTCCGTGGCGAGAGCGCTGATCTGCCGGAACCCTTCGAGAACAGTGAGGCAGCGGCGCGATGACAGGTACGGGAACAGGGAGGGCCGTGATCTCGGCCGAGCACCTGCTGAAGGAGCTGGAGCGCGGTCGCGACATCGTCCTGCTGGAGATCGGGCGCGAGCCGGCGCACGCCCTGGCCGCGTCGGAGCATCTGCCCGGCGCCCACTACGTCGACCTGCCCACGCAACTGGCGGGCGCGCGGTACCCGGGCTCCGGCACGTACCCGCTGCCGAGCAGGGAGGCGGTCCAGCGCCAGGTGCGGCGATGGTCGATCAACGACGGCGCGGTCGTCGTGGTCCACACCCGGGCGGAGCCGCAACTGGCCACACGGGCGTGGTGGATTCTCACCTGGGCGGGGGTGCCCGACGTTCGATACCTGGACGGGGGTGTCGAGGCATGGGTCACCGCGGGCGGTCGGCTCAGCCGCGAGGAACCTGCCGAAGGGGGCGGCGGTTTCACGGTGACGCCGGGCTCGCTGCCGACGCTCGACGCCGAGGAAGCGGCGCGACTGGCACGGTCCGGCAAGCTGCTCGACGCCCGCGCGGCCGACGCCTACACGGGGGAGCAGGGCGGTGGGCACATTCCTGGTGCGCTGAACCTGCCCAGCGCCGCCAATCTCGGTACGGACGGCCGTCTGAAAGGACAGGACGAGCTGCGCGAGCAGTACGCGGCGCTCGGCATATCAGAGGGGACCGGGGTCGGGGTGTACTGCGGCGGCGGTATCGCCGCCACCGTCGACATTCTGGCCCTGAGCACGCTCGGAATTGCTGCCGAGCTGTACCCAGGTTCGTGGTCGGAGTGGGCTTCGGACCCGTCCCGTCCCGTCGTACGCGGTGACGCCCCGGGCTGATGAACATGCCTCGGATCCGGTTGGTCCGCTCTCGACCGGGGCGCATCGGGGCACCTCATACATCACTCTTCCGCCGGGATCACTCATCGGCGGGACATGAAAAAAGGAAGAAGTCGATGGAATACACACGTCTTGGAAAATCCGGCCTGACCACCTCCCGGTTGATCATCGGCTGTATGAGCTTCGGCGAGCCGAACCGTGGAACGCACCCGTGGTCCATCGGAATCGACGAGGCGCGACCGGTTGTCCGCGCGGCGTTGGATGCCGGGATCACCTCCTTCGACACGGCGAACGTGTACTCCGACGGGACGAGCGAGGAAATCCTCGGCGCCCTCATCCAGGAGTTCGGGGTACGCGAGGAGGTCGTCATCGCGACCAAGGTGAACGGCCGGATGGGCCCCGGATCGAAGGGCGGCGGGCTGTCGCGCGGCGCCATCCTGAGCCAGGTCGACGCGAGTCTTCGACGCCTCGGCACGGACTACATCGATCTGTACCAGATTCACCGCCTGGACCGTTCCGTACCGGTGGAGGAGACCCTCCAGACACTTGACGACCTGGTGCGTTCCGGGAAGGTCCGCTACATCGGGGCCTCTTCGATGCATGCCCGCGAGTTCGTCCGGGCGCAGTACGTGGCGGACCTGCACGGCTGGACCCGCTTCGTCTCGATGCAGGATCAGTACAGCCTGCTCATGCGCGAGGAAGAGCGCGAGATGCACCCGTTCTGCCTCGAGGAAGGCATCGGCGTGATCCCGTGGAGCCCGCTGGCCCGTGGCCGGCTGGCCCGTGAGTGGGGCACGGTGACCCACCGGCTCGAGACGGACGAGCCGGGTTCCACCTTCTACAACCAGGCGCAGGAATCGGATCGCGCCATCGTGGAGGAGGTGGGCGCGGTCGCGGCCGAACGGGGTCTCACCCGGGCGCAGGTGGCGCTGGCCTGGAATCTGCACCAGCCCGCGGTCAGTGCGCCGATCGTCGGCGTGAGCAGGGTCGAACAGCTCGAGGAACTGCTGGGGGCGATCGACGTCAAGCTCGACGAGGGCGAGATCGCGCGTCTGGAGGACCCGTACACGCCGCGGCGGCCGGTCGGCTTCTGAGCCGGCGGTTCGAACTGCCCGCCGAGCGGATTTCTCGCGCTCCGTCGCCGTGCGAATCATTGATGTACTGCGAAATTATGATTCAAGTCCGTAGTGTTTGATGCAGGGTTGTGCGGGCGGCATCGAGGAAATAGAGTTCACAGCGCATGACGGGCGCCGGCCAAATTGCGAATCAATGGCGTGGCGCCCGTTCTGCCGGATCATAAATTCCCCAGGAGGAAACGCGGTCATGGCCAACCCGGAAACCCGAGTCATTCACCACGCAGACCAGTTGATCGAGCCCGATGTCGCCGAGAGGAAACGTCAGGCGGGGGCTCTCTTCATCGACGTCCGCAGGAATCGACCGGACGCCAAGAAGGGAGATATCGAGGGTGCGGTGAAGGTGAACAAGGCGCACGCCGATGAGCTGCTCGACCCCGACTCGCCGACCCTGATATCGCAGCTTTCCGACCTCCCGGAAGACGGGGAGATCGTGGTCTTCTGCAATTCCGAATTCGGCTCAGATCCTGTCATCGAGAAACTGAACGAATACGGCTACCGCAACGTCACCCACGTCAGGGGCGGCTTCGCGCGCTGGCATGCCGAAGCTCTGCCGATCATCGAGCCGCCGCTGCCCGACGGGCCGCAGTAATGGCTGCCGAACGGCCCCGTCGGATCCATCTGGCGATGTCGGTCGGGCGGCCCGCCGGCCAGCTCTGGCGGCGGAAGAACAGCCGCATCGAGGAAGCCTTCTCGCTCCCCTTGCTCTCCGAGGTCGCCCGGGCCGCCGAGGACGCGAAGTTCGACGCACTGTTCCGCGCCGACAACCTGCGCCTCGATCCCTCACGGGTACGGGCGAGCGGCCCGCCGCACTATCTGGAACCGATGGTCGTGCTCTCGGCGCTGACGGCGCGGACCGAGCACATCGGCCTCATCGGCACGGCATCGACCACGTTCAACGCGCCGTACACACTGGCCCGCCAGTTCGCGACCCTTGATCACATCAGCGGTGGCCGTGCGGGGTGGAACATGGTGACCTCGACGGTCGGCGAGGAGAACTACGGGGACCAGCCGCTGCCCTCCAAGGCCGTGCGCTACGCCCGCGCACGGGAGTTCGTCGATGTCGCCATCGGGCTCTGGGAGAGCTGGGCGCCCGATGCGATGGTCTTCGACCGCGAGGCAGGCGTCTTCGCGGACGAGGCGAGGATTCGCCCGATCCGTCATCGCGGCGAACACTTCAGTGTCGACGGGCCGTTGAACATCCACCGTCCTCCGCAGGGCAGGCCGGTGCTGGTCCAGGCCGGCCGCTCCGACGAAGGCCGTGACTTCGCCGCCACCTACGCCGATGTCGTCTTCGCCGCAGCCGACAACGTCAGCAGCGCCCAGGCGTTCTACGCCGACATGAAGAACCGGGCCAGACGCAAGGGCCGCGATCCGGAGTCGCTGAAGATCCTGCTCGGCACCCACGTCGTCCTCGGCGCCACCGAGGCCGAGGCGTCGGCGCTGGAGCGGGAGTGGGTCGAGGGCATCGATGTCGGCAAGGCGATCGCCTACCTCCAGACGGTGGTGAGCCCCCACCTGAGACTGGCCGAACTGCCCCTGGACGAGCCGATTCCTCTCACTCTGCTCGAAGAGGCCGAGGCCCTCCGGGAGGAGCAGTACCAGCGGGGCGCGGCGTGGCTGCGCACCCATCACGGGCAGACGGTCCGGCAGCTGGTGATCAAGCACCGGCAGAACAGCCTGCACCTCGGATTCACAGGTACGCCCGAGAAGGTGGCTGCCGAGCTCGCCGAGCTCTTCCACGAGAGGGCTGCGGACGGCTTCGTGCTGTCGCACAGCCATCTGCCCGAGGGGCTGGAGCTGCTGACCCAGGGCGTGGCGCAAGCGCTGCGCCGCGCAGGGCTGTTCCGGAACGACTACGACGGGCCGACCCTCAAGCACCATCTCGGAATCGCCTGAGGGCTCGGTTGCATCCGCCCCGTACTCCGGCCGAACTGCCCGCCTGCGGCCCGGAAAAGACCGCGCCACACCCCGACGCCCCTGGTATAGCTGTGCGTTCACGAGCGAGGGAGCAAAGGGATGACGACGGACGAGCCGGCACAGCAGGCAGGGACCGGGATACGGCTGCGCGCCGCGTCGGCCCGGGACGCCGAGGAGATCACCCAGGTCTTCCTGGACTCGCGGGCCGACGCCCTGCCCTACCTGCCCCGGGTCCACAGCGATGAGGACACGCTCGCCTGGATCACCCACGTCGTGCTTCCCGGAAGCACGGTGTGGGTCGCCGAGAGCGAGGCCGGGGAGGTGCTCGGGTTCGCCTCGCTGGACGTGGACGGGCACGAACTCGACCAGCTCTACCTGCGCCCCGGCTCCCTGCGCCGCGGCATCGGCTCGCAGCTCCTCGCCCTGGTCAAGGAGGCCTCGGGCGGGGAACTGAGCCTGTACACCTTCCAGCGCAACACCGCAGCCCGCGCCTTCTACGAGCGGCACGGGTTCACCGCGGAGTCCTACGACGACGGCAGCCGCAACGAGGAGAAGGAACCCGACGTGCTGTACCGGTGGAGGGCCCCGCAGGTTCCGCCCGCGGTCGCGCCCGACCCCGCGCGCTGATCCACCGGGGACGGCAGGACAGCCCTTAGCATCGGCCTCGTCGCCGAGCACGGGAGCCTGCCGCCATGTCCTTGCCACGCCTCGGAGTTGTCATCGTGACGATGGGGAACCGTCCGCGGGAGCTGGAGGCGCTGCTCGCCTCGGTGGAGAAGCAGGACGTCCCCGCGGCGAGAGTGGTGCTGATCGGCAACGCGACGCCCCTCGACGGCGTGGACGTCGCCGAGAACGTGACCAAGGTCCCGCTCGGCGAGAACCTGGGCTGCCCGGGAGGCCGGAACGTCGGTCTGGAGGTGCTGCGCGAATCGGGCGAGGTCGACGCCGTCATCGAGCTGGACGACGACGGCCTGCTCGTCGCCGACGACGTGTTCCGCACGGTCCAGCTGCTGTTCGCGGCGGACCCCCGGCTGGGGATCATCGGCTTCCGGGTCGCCGACGAACACGGACACACAGAGCGGCGCTGGGTGCCCCGGCTGCGTGCCGACGATCCGATGCGCCGCGGCCTGGTGACCGCGTTCCTCGGTGGCGGACACGCCTTCTCGATGCCCATGCTCGAGGAGACCGGCCTGTGGCCCTCGGAGTTCTTCTTCGGGCACGAGGAGTCCGACCTGGCCTGGCGCGCGCTCGACGCGGGGTGGAAGATCCTGTACGAACCCGAGCTCGTCCTCCAGCACCCGAAGACCTCGCCTGCCCGGCACGCGGTCCACTACCGGTTCACCGCCCGGAACCGGGTGTGGCTCGTCCGCCGCCGGCTCCCCGCGCCCCTGATCCCGGTCCATCTCGGTGTGTGGATCCTCCTCACCCTGGTGCGCAGCCGGTCCCTGGCCGGGCTCGGAGCGTGGTGGGGCGGCTTCGTCGAGGGCGTGCGGACGCCCTGCGCCCCGCGCAGGCCGATGAGGTGGCGCACCGTGTGGAGGATGACGCGCCTGGGGCGCCCGCCGATCGTCTGAGGGCGCCGGATCGGTCAGGATTCGAGAAGCGCGGGTCATGGACCCGCACCTAATCTGGTCGTCATGGACATCAGCATTCACGCGAGCTTCCTCCCGCACGACGACCCGGACGCGTCCCTCGCCTTCTACCGCGACGTCCTCGGCTTCGAGGTCCGCAGTGACGTCGGACAGGGCAAGATGCGCTGGATCACGGTCGGCCCCGTCGGTCAGCCCGGGACCTCGATCCTCCTGGCGCCGCCTGCCGCCGACCCCGGCATCACCGAGGACGAGCGCCGCACCATCGCCGAGATGATGGCCAAGGGCACCTACGGCTGGATCCTGCTGGCCACCCCGAACCTCGACGCGACCTTCGAGAAGGTGCAGGCCGGAGACGCCGAGATCGTCCAGGAGCCCACCGACCAGCCGTACGGCATCCGCGACTGCGCCTTCCGCGACCCCGCGGGCAACCTGGTCCGCATCCAGCAAGTCCGCTGATCCGTCCGGTCATCGGTCCGGCCGTGACGGCCGGACCGATGACCGCCCGAGGAGAACCGGCAAGCCCTCACCGCCGTCGAGCACGTCGCCGGGTGCTTCGGCATGCCTGCGGATGCTCGCGGACACCGACGAAAACTCTTCGGACACCGACGAGAAGGAGTTCTCCCATGTGTCACCCCTCGTGGGGGCGCGCACGCATCGCGACGCAGCGCCTGAGCGACGACCTCGCCCGGATGCGCCGCGTCCGCGACCGGATCGACCGGGAGTACGCACAGCCGCTGAACGTCGAGGCGCTCGCGGTCGGCGTGCACATGTCCGCCGGGCACCTCAGCCGTCAGTTCCGGCTGGCGTACGGCGAGTCGCCGTACTCGTACCTGATGACGCGGCGCATCGAGCGCGCGGCGGCGCTGCTGCGGCGCGGTGACCTCAGCGTCACCGAGGTCTGCTTCGCGGTCGGCTGCTCGTCGCTGGGCACCTTCACCACCCGCTTCACCGAACTGGTCGGCATGCCGCCCGGCGCCTACCGCCGCGGCGCGACGGTCGCTGTGGCGGGGATGCCGCCGTGTGTGGCCAAACAGGTGACAAGACCGGTCAGGAATCAAGAAGCGCCGGCCGTCGAGCCGCAACTAGCGTGATGACCATGAACTCCATCGAATCCGTCACCCTCGACGTGGCCGACCCGTCGGCCGCCCGCCACTTCTACTCCACCGCCTTCGGCCTGGACACGCAGATTCGCCTGCGGGCCTCGGAGGCACCCACGACCGGCTTCCGCGGGTACACGCTCTCGCTCACCGTGTCGCAGCCGGCCGACGTCGACAGCCTCGTCGACGCCGCGGTCGACGCGGGCGCCACCCCGCTGAAGCCCGCCGCGAAGTCGCTCTGGGGCTACGGCGGTGTCGTACAGGCACCGGACGGGGCGATCTGGAAGGTCGCGACCTCGGCCAAGAAGGACACCGGTCCCGCCACCCGTCGGATCGACGACGTCGTGCTCCTGCTGGGAGTCGCCGACGTGGTCGCGAGCAAGCGGTTCTACGCCGGTCAGGGCCTGGCCGTGGCCAAGAGCTTCGGACGCGTGTACGTCGAGTTCGCCGCCGGACCGGGCCCCGTCAAGCTGGCGCTCTACCGGCGCCGTGCCCTCGCCAAGGACGCAGGGGTCTCCCCTGACGGCACCGGATCGCACCGCCTCGTGATCGGCGGCGCCGACGGGCCCTTCACCGACCCGGACGGCTTTGCCTGGGAGGCGGCTTCGCCGGCACTCGCGTCCTGACGTGCGACTGCCGCCACACCTGCCACTGCTGACGGAGCCCGTCCCCGAAGGACGGGCTCTCCACGGGACAACTGGAGGAATCATGACGGGTGCGCCGCCGCGTGGACGCGAGGAGAGGCTGCGGGACACCCGCGCGAAGTTGGAGAACGAGGTCGATCTCTGGGTCGCGACGTCGGGCTCCCCGGGCGGCGTCCACCTCATCCCGCTCTCGTACCTCTGGGACGGGACCGCGTTCCTCGTCTCGACACCGCGCGCCTCGGTCACCGGCCGCAACCTGCTGGCCGACCACCGGGTGCGCCTCAGCCTCGGGCCGACCCGCGACGCCGTCCTCGTCGACGGCATCGCCGAGCCGGTGGACGTCGACGGCCTCGCGCCGGGGACGGGCGACGCGTTCGCGGCCAGGACCGGTTTCGACCCGCGCGGGCTCGACGAGCCCTACCAGTACTTCCTGATCAGGCCGCGGCGCATCCAGGCCTGGCGCGAGGCGAACGAGCTGCGGGGACGCGACCTCATGCGCGACGGCAGCTGGCTCGGCTGACCGCCGCACGGGAGCACATGCGGGCGGGTGCCGAGGCCGGTCAGGAGCCTTCGGCGGGCGCGGCATCGGTCAGGCGCGCGTACATGACCATGTCCCGGCGGTGGTCCCCGATCTGCTGCCAGCCGCGCATCACCCCCTCGGGCCGGTACCCGGCACTCTCGGCGGTCCGTGCCGACGCGGTGTTCCAGGGCTCGACGAGGAGCTGGACGCGGGGGATACGGAGGTCGTGCAGGGCCCAGGTGGTGACCGCACGCAGTGCCGCGCCGGCCACTCCCTGCCGACGGGCGCGTTCGCTCATCCAGTACCCGACCGACGCGCGGCCCTCGGCCTCGTCCCTGAGCCACAGCCCGATGGAGCCGACCGGCCGCCGGTCCCGGGTGCGGACGATGGCGAACGGGTAGCCGGTGCCGGTGGCCGCCCGTTCCCACTGGCGCCTGACGTACGCCTCCGCCTCCGGGTCCGAGTAGGGCGAGGGGATCGTGGTGATCAGCGGGATGTAGTCGTCCGCCGCCACCTCGCGCACGAGGGGCAGATCGCTCATCTCCCAGGGGCGCAGGACGAAGTCGGCTCCGGCGGTGAGGCTGGGAACGGTAAGGGGGCGTGCCATGGCCGTCATCCTTTCGCGAACACGTCCCAGGACCGGACCCGACTCACCCTGCGGACGTCCGCGCGCCGGGCCTGCCGAGGAAGGCTCCGGCGAGCAGGGCACCGGCCAGGACGAGTGCCGAATTGACCAGGACCGCGGCCGACACGCCGGACAGCACCGCGTCGGGCCCGGTGGCCGCTCCCATCCGCGCGGTGACGACCGCGCTCATGACCGGGATGCCCATCGTGATGCCGACCTGCTGCGTCATCGTGGCGAGCCCGGTGGCCAGGCCCTGTTCCTCGTCGGGGAGTCCGGAGGTGGCGGTGACCATGAAGCCCACGATCATCAGCATGTTCCCGATGCCGCCGACGAAGGTCGCGGCCAGCAGGAGCTGGATCCAGCCGCCCGAGGTGCCGAGCGCCACCAGGGAGAGGGTGGCGGCGGCCTGGACGACGCCGCCCAGGACGATCGTGCGCCGGTTGCCGAACCTGCCCACCGCACGGCCGCCGAGCATGCCGCCGATCACGGTCCCGGCTCCCAGCACGCCGAAGGCGAGGCCGGTGGCGAAAGGCGAGTAGCCGAGGACCTCCTGGAGGTAGAGCGTGAGCAGGAAGACCAGGGAGGTCTCGGTGACGAAGGCGATCAGTCCGGTGGCGTTGCCCCAGATGACACTGCGCCGCTTCAGGATGTGCACCGGGACCAGGGGCGCCGCCGCCCGCTTCTCGACGAACAGGAAGGCGACGAGCAGGGCGGCGCCCGCGAGCAGCGCGGCCAGGGTCGTCGGCGCCAGCCAGCCGGACTCGCCGGCCTGCGTCAGCCCGAACACGAGAAGCAGCAGGCCGCCGGTCACGGTCACGGCGCCCGGCACGTCGAGCCCGGTGCGTTCGGCCGGCCGGGAGTCGGTGATCACGGACGGGGCGAGCGCCACGACCAGTGCGGCCACGGGGACGTTGACGAAGAAGGCCCAGCGCCAGGAGAGCAGGTCGGTCAGCAGGCCGCCGAGGATCGCCCCGGCGGTGAAACCGGCCGACATCAGGGCGCCGTTGAGACCGAGGGCGCGGTCGCGCAGGGGTCCCTCCCTGAACGCGGTGGTGAGCAGCGCGAGCCCGGCCGGGGTGACTGCGGCGGTGGCCAGGCCCTGCAGGACCCGTGCGGTGAGCAGCACTTCGGGGGAGGTGGCGAGCCCGCCGAGTACGGAGGACAGGCCGAGGACGACCATGCCGCCGATGAACAGGCGCTTACGGCCGACGAGATCGGCGACGCGGCCGAACAGCAGGGTGAACCCGGCGGCGGCCAGCGCGAAGGAGGTGGCGATCCACTGGAGGTGGGAGAGGGAGAAGCCGAGCCCTTCGCCGACGGCGGGCAGGGCGACGTTCAGGATCGAGAAGTCCACGGCGATCATGAACTGTGCGCCGAGGAGCAGGACGAGGACGAGCTTCTGCCGTCCGGTCATGCGGAGAAGGGGAGGGGCCGCGGGAGCCGGGCTGGTGAGAGGTGCGGTGCGGGACGTGGACATGGGGAGCCCTTTCCTGAAGCGGATGGCTCTAACGGGTCCGTGGTTCCGTTAGGGTGGAGTCACCGTAGCAGGACTGGGGTTACTAATGGAACTGGAGGCCCGTTATGGATGCTGAAGGAGCGGAGCCGGGCATGGTCCGGCCCGGTGGGCGCACGGCCCGGGTGCGGGAAGCGGTCCTGCGGGCGGCCGGTGACGTGCTGGTCGAGCAGGGATTCGACCGGCTCGACCTCGCCGATGTCGCGCGACGCGCCGAGGTCGGCAAGACGACGGTCTACCGGCGCTGGGCCGGTACCGCGGGTCTGGTCGCCGATCTGCTCACGGACATGGCGGAGCAGTCCGTACCGCGTACGGACACGGGTTCTCTGGACGAGGACCTGAGGGCCAACGCCAGGCTGGTGGTGCGCACCCTGACCGACCCGCGCCAGGGTGCGCTCTTCGCCGCCGTGATCGCGGCGGCCACCTGTGACGCCCGCACGGCCGAGGCGCTGCACCGCTTCTACGCCGTGCGCATCGCCGAGTGGTCAGGCTGCGTCGACGCGGCGGTCGAGCGGGGCGAGCTGCCCGCCGGGACCGACGCGGGCGAGGTGATCCGGGCCGTCTCCGCGCCCCTCTACTACCGGCTGCTGGCCAGCGGCGACCCCCTCGACGAAGCCGCCGCCGACCGCGCGGCCGAGGCGGCGGCGGTGGCGGCGCGGGCGGGCGTGTATGTGATCTGAGGGCGCCGCAGCGGTCGGTGCGGGTCAGTCGATGCGGGTTCCCGTGCCGCTCACCCTGATACGGGTGTCGTCCGGGCGCAGTTCCACGGTGAGCGTGCCGGGGCGGCCCATGTCCGCTCCCTGGTGAAGGGTGAGGACGGCGTCGTCCGGGACGAGGCCGAGCTCCCGGGTGTACGCGCCGAACGCGGCCGCCGCCGCGCCCGTGGCCGGGTCCTCGACCACGCCGCCGACCGGGAACGGGTCGCGGACGTGAAAGACGGTCGCCGACTCGCGGCTGACCAGCTGGAGCGTGGTCAGGTCCAGGCGGTGCATCAGGGCTTCCAGGCGGGCGAAGTCGTAGTCCAGGTCCGCCAGTCGCTCACGGGTCGCGGCGGCGAGCACCAGGTGGCGGGCGCCCGCGTAGGCGATACGGGGCGGCAGGGCCGGGTCGAGGTCGGCGGCGGGCCAGTCGAGCGCGGCCAGTGCCTCCGTCAGGTCGTCCGGTCCGATGTCCGAGACGCTCGGCTCGACGCTGGTGAGGGTCGCGCGGAGCTCGTCGCCGTCCCGGGTGACGGTGACCGGGACCGTACCGGCGGCGGTGGCGAGGAGCAGGTCTCCGGGACCGTCGCGTTCGGCGAGGGCGATCGCCGTCGCGACCGTCGCGTGGCCGCAGAACGGGACCTCGGCCTTCGGGCTGAAGTAGCGGATCGTGTACCCACCCCGGCCGTCCGATGCGGTGAGGAACGCGGATTCGCTGTACCCCAGTTCCGCCGCGACGGCGAGCATCGCCGCGTCGTCGAGACCGGAGGCGTCCAGCACGACGCCGGCGGGATTGCCCCCGTCCGGGTCGGCGGAGAAGGCGGTGTAGCGGAGTACCTCGGTGCGGGGCGGTCGGCTCATGCCTCACGACAACTGAAGCGCGGCCGGGGGAATTCCCGAGGGGTGGTACGGGGCCCTGACCCCCCGTACCACCCCCTGGCCGTTCCGCGGACCCCCCGGACCGCGGCGGCCGTTCACTGCGGTCAGTGGCAGGTCTTGATCCCGGTGCTCGAACTCGTCCAGGAGCAGGAGTCCTGGAGCGAGCCGCTGGGCTTGTACAGCCTGGCCTTGTCGCCGGTGTTGTTCCAGACGTACGAACCGCGGTTCCAGTACACGTGGGCCCCGGAGGTGCTGCCCTTGCCCGTGTGGACCCGGACCGTCTTGCCCGCGGCGACCGTGTAGCTGCCGAAGGTGTACGTGTACCCGGTGTTGTCCTTCAGCCGGTAGCCCTTGAGCTGGAGCTTCACCGTGCCGTTGTTGTGGATGTCCACGAACTCGGCGTTCAGGGACGTGTTCGTCCGGGTGTCGCTGCCGGGGCTGTTGTACTGGATCTTGCCGAGGTGCAGTCCGCCCTGATGGGAGGCCGCCGAGGCCGGAGCCGTGGCGAGGAGCGAGCCGGCCAGAGCGGTGGCGGCGGCCAGGGCGAGAGGCGCGGCGGTGCGTATGCGCATGCTGTGTGTTCCTTCTGTGTTCTTCTGGTGAAGGTCAGCAGCATACGGGCAGCACGCGCTTGCGCGGTGGTGGCTGCGGAAATCAGCAAACTCGGTCATTTTGCGACGGGTTCTGGCAGGCGGGGCGAGGGCGTGGGCGGTCCGGCCGTCGAGGTGTCAGCCCCGGCCCACGTACGGCATCGCGGTCGCCATGACGGTCGCGAACTGCACGTTCGCCTCCAGCGGCAGCTCCGCCATGTGCAGCACCGTCCGGGCCACGTCGGCCGCCGCCATCACCGGTTCGACGGCCACGTCGCCGCTGGCCTGGAGGATTCCCGTCCGCATCCGCTCCGTCATGTCGGTCGCCGCGTTGCCGATGTCGATCTGCCCGCAGGCGATCCGGTACGGACGCCCGTCCAGTGACAGCGACTTCGTCAGACCCGTCATGGCGTGCTTCGTCGCGGTGTACGCGATCGAGTGCGGGCGGGGCGCGTGCGCGGAGACGGAGCCGTTGTTGATGATCCGGCCGCCCTGCGGGTCCTGCTCCTTCATCAGGCGGTACGCGGCCTGCGCGCACAGGAACGCCCCCGTCAGATTGACGTCCACCACCGTGCGCCAGTCCTCGTACGCGATGTCCTCGACCGGCACCGAACGCGGTCCGAACGTCCCCGCGTTGTTGAAGAGCAGATCGAGACGGCCGAAGCGCTCCCGGGCGAGCGAGAAGAGTGCCGTCACCTCGTCCGGGTCCGTCACATCGGTGGGCACGCACACGGTGTCCCCCCGGCCGCCGGCCGCGGCGGCGGTCTCCCCGAGGGGCTCCTGCCGCCGCCCCGCCAGGATCACGGTCCAGCCGGCCTCCTCGAGGGTGAGGGCGACGGCCCGGCCGATGCCTGATCCCGCACCCGTGACGACAGCGATTCTCTGCTCAGCGTTCATGGCCCGGCAGCGTACGGGAGGTTTCGCGGCGCAGGGCACCCGGTGCTCATCGCGCCGCCACACGGATGTTGTGTACCCGCCAACGGCACGTCGTCGCCCCGCACTCCAATGCCTCTGACAGCATCCGGCAGGGGAGGGGCATATGACAGCCGCACAGATCAGCACGCCCGGTCAGCAGGGGCATTCCGCCGAGCTCCGCAACGCCGCGCGGAGTCTCGGGTCCGGCGTGGACCGCCGCAGGTTCCTCACCGTCACCGGCGCCGCCGCCGCACTGGCCTTCGCCGTCAACCTGCCCACAGCGGGTGCCGCGAGCGCCGCCGAGCTCGACGCCCGGAAGATCACCGAGGACCCCTTCACCCTCGGCGTCGCCTCGGGCGACCCGCTGCCCGGCTCCGTCCTCCTGTGGACGAGACTCGCGCCCCGCCCCTTCGAGGCCGACGGCGGACTGCCCGCCACACGCGTGCAGGTCCGCTGGGAGGTCGCCCGCGACGAGCGCTTCGCCCGGATCGTCCGGCGCGGATCCGTCACCGCGCACCCGGAGTTCGGCCACAGCGTCCGCGTGGACGTCGACGGCCTCGGCCCGGACCGGACCTTCTACTACCGCTTCCGCGCGGGCAGCTGGATCAGCCCCGCCGGCCGGACCCGCACGGCTCCCGCACGCGGCGCCCGCAACAGCTCGCTCACCCTGGCCGCCGTCTCCTGCCAGGCGTACCACGACGGCTACTTCACCGCCTACAAGCACCTCGCGGCCGAGGACGTCGACGTGGTCTTCCACCTCGGCGACTACCTCTACGAGTACGCGGTCACCGCCACGGGCGGCGCCCGCAACTACACCGACCGCACCCTCCCGGCCCACTACAACCGGGAGACGGTCACGCTGGAGGACTACCGGATGCGGTACGGCCTCTACAAGTCCGACCCCGACCTGCGTGCCGCCCACGCGGCCCACCCCTTCGTCGTCACCTGGGACGACCACGAGACCGAGAACAACTACGCGGGCGACACCCCGGAGAACAGCGTCCCGCCGGAGGAGTTCCTGCTGCGCAGGGCCGCCGCCTACCGCGCCTACTGGGAGAACCAGCCGCTGCGCACCCCGCAGCGCCCCACCGGCCCCGACATGCGGCTCTACCGCCGCCTGGAGTTCGGCCGGCTCGCCCAGTTCGACATCCTCGACACCCGCCAGTACCGCAGCAACCAGGCGTACGGCGACGGCTGGAAGGTTCCCGGACCCGAGTCCGAGGACCCCACGCGCACCATGACGGGAGCCGCCCAGGAGCGCTGGCTGCTCGACGGCTGGAAGAACTCACGCGCCCGCTGGAACGTCGTACCGCAGCAGGTGACCTTCGCCCAGCGGCGTGACGTGCCCACGGACGCCTTCAAGCTGTCCATGGACTCGTGGGACGGCTACCCGGCCTCCAGGCAGCGGCTCATGGACGGGGCGGAGGCCGCCGGGGTCGACAACCTGATGGTGTTGACCGGGGACGTCCACGTCGGCTACGGCTTCGACCTGAAGAAGGACTTCGACGACCCGTCGTCCCGGACCGTCGGCACGGAGATCGTGGCCACCTCGATCGCCAGCGGCAAGGACGGCGCGGACAAGCCGGCGAACTGGACCAACCAGACCCAGGCCAACCCGCACATGAAGTTCTACAACGGCCGCCGCGGCTACGCCCTCGTCACCCTCGGCACGGAACAGGCGCGCGCCGACTTCCGTACGGTGTCGGCCGTCACCACGCCCGGAGCACCCCTGAGCACCGCCGCGTCCTTCGTGACCGAGGCCGGGAACCCGGGGCTCACCCCCGCGTGACCCGGCCCCGTGCCGGCCGGAACGGTCAGGCGCGGTCGTCCGCCGGATAGCGGACGCCGATGCGGTCACGTACCGCGTCGAGCGTCCGCATCACGGCGAGCGAACCGTCCAGCGGCACCAGCGGGGACTCCGTCTCACCCGCGACCAGCGCACGCGTCACCTCTGCGGCCTCGTACTGCATGCCCGAAAGGCCCTGCGGTCCGGGGCCCGTGGTGATCTCCTCGGGCTCCCGGCCGGAACGGTGCAGGACGAAGCGCTCCGGGTGGAAGAAACCGTGCGGGAAGTCGATCCGCCCGGCCGTGCCGGTGACCGACGCCGTGGTGGGCAGGTTCCCCACGATCGAACAGCTCAGCAGGGCCGTGGCACCCGAGTCCCAGCCCAGCAGCATCCCGGTGTTGAGGTCGACGCCCTCCGGGGACAGCAGCGCGTCCGCCTGCACCCGGTCCGGCTCGCCCAGCAGCAGGTGCGCGAACGACACCGGGTAGACCCCGAGGTCCAGCAGCGCGCCGCCGCCCAGCGCGGGATCCCGCAGCCGGTGCTCGGCGCCGAAGGTGCCCGCGAAACCGAAGTCGGCCTGCACCGTGCGGATCTCGCCGATGGCTCCGTCCCGCACCAGCTCCGTCATGCGGCGGATGACCGGGTTGCAGTACGTCCACATGGCCTCCATGAGGAAGAGTCCGCGTTCCCGGGCCAGTGCCACGAGCTCCCGCGCCTCGCGCGCGTTGAGCGTGAACGCCTTCTCGCACAGCACGTGCTTCCCGGCCTCCAGGGCGAGCCCCGCGGCCTCCCGGTGCGCGGAGTGCGGCGTGGCCACGTACACGACGTCGACGTCGTCGTCGGCGACGAGTTCCGCCCAGCTGCCGTACGACCGCCCGATCCCGAACCGCTCGGCGAAGGCCTTCGCGGAGGCGTCCGTGCGGGAGGCGACCGCGACGACCTCGGCGCCGGAGTCCTTCATCGCCAGCAGATCCGCGGTGAACGTCGCGGCTATGCCGCCCGTCGCCAGTACACCCCAACGCACAGTCCTGCTCATGCCCGCCCGCCCTCATGAAAAAAGGTTCCGACCACTACGACTGAGCTGAGAGCATAGATGTGGATTCAACGAAGCGGAGACGAGGATGCCGGACAGCGGCGTGAGCCGGGCCCAGCAGGAACAGCAAGAACGACCGGATCAGTCCGAGCGCCACGAGCAGCGAGAGCGGCACATTCGCCCAGCACGGCAGGAACACCGGCAGGAACACATACCGGCGACCCCGGGCCCCTCGGCCACCGACGCGGCACGGCGGGCCGGAATCCTGGTCACCTTGGTCCTCGGCGGGCTGACCGCGCTGCCGCCGCTCTCGATGGACATGTACCTCCCGGCGCTGCCCGCGGTCACCGACTCGCTGCACGCCCCGGCCGCGACCGTCCAGCTCACGCTGACCGCGTGCCTCACCGGCATGGCGCTCGGCCAGCTCGTCGTCGGACCGATGAGCGACCGGTGGGGACGGCGCAAGCCGCTGCTCCTCGGCATGATCATCTACGTGGTCGCCACGGCGATCTGCGCCTTCGCCCCCTCCGCGGAACTCCTCATCGGTTTCCGCCTCCTGCAGGGACTGGCGGGCGCCGCGGGCATCGTGATCTCCAGGGCCGTGGTGCGCGACCTCTACGACGGCATGGAGATGGCCCGGTTCTTCTCCACCCTGATGCTGATCTCCGGCGTCGCCCCCGTCATCGCGCCCGTGATCGGCGGACAGGTGCTGCGGTTCACCGACTGGCGCGGCATCTTCGTCGTGCTCACCGCCGTCGGCGTGCTGCTCACCCTGATCGTGTGGAAGTGGCTGCACGAGACCCTGCCCGAGGAGGAACGGCACACCGGCGGCATCGGTGACGCGCTGCGCACCATGCGCGGCCTCCTGGCGGACCGGGTGTTCACCGGTTACATGATCGCGGGCAGTCTCGCCTTCGCCGCGCTGTTCGCCTACGTGAGCGCGTCCCCGTTCGTCGTGCAGGAGATCTACGGAGCCTCGCCGCAGACCTTCAGCCTGCTCTTCGGCATCAACTCGATCGGGCTGATCACCGTCGGCCAGATCAACGGCAAGGTGCTCGTCGGCCGGATCAGCCTCGACAAGGCGCTCGGTCTCGGACTCGCCGTCATCTCCCTCGCGGCCGTCGCCCTGCTGCTCATGACCTCCGGCGTGTTCGGCCACGTCGGCCTGCTGCCCGTCGCCACCGGGCTCTTCGTCCTGATGTCCGCCATGGGACTGGCGATGCCCAACACCAACGCCCAGGCCCTGATGCGCACGAAGCACGCGGCGGGGTCCGCCTCCGCGCTGCTCGGCACGACGTCGTTCCTCGTCGGCGCCATCGCCTCACCCCTGGTCGGGATCGCGGGGGAGCAGACCGCCGTACCCATGGCCGTGGTGCAGGTCGTGTGCGCTCTCTCGGCGGTGGCGTGCTTCCTCGGCCTGTGCCGGCCGTGGCAGAACAGGGGCGGACCGCAGGATCAGCCCACGCGCGGATAGCCCAGCAGGTGCAGCCGGTCCTTCCGGTCCGTCCAGCGGAACACTCCGATGCCGGACGTCTCCACCTCCGGCAGCCGCACATTCGGTGACAGCGGCTCGGTGCCCCAGGTCGTGAAGCTCATCGTGACCGGGGCCCCGCCGCTCTCCAGGGCGTCGGAGGCGTCGCGCGCGTTCGTCGCGCCGTACGCCGTGCCCTCGTCCGTCACCGAGGCGAGCGTCAGCTGCGCCGCCCCGTCCTCCTCCTCGAAGCAGACCCCCTTCGCCGCCGCCAGATCGAAGGCCAGGTTCCCCGCCACCAGGTAGCGGGCCGAAGGAGAGACGACGGCCTGCGGATGGCGCCCGGGCTCGATGGCCGGCTTGTGGCACTCCACCGAGACCATCGCCTTGCCGCTCGTGGCGTCGTGCACCGTCCACAGTTCGTGCGTCGCGGCACGCTTCGACCCCTTGGCGAGCCGCCACTTCGCCAGGATCCGGTCGGAGGCCACGGACGTCGGCACGCCGGAGAGCACGTCGGCGCCCTTGGGAGCGACCGTCCTGCTGAACCAGCCGCCCCGCACCCAGAATTCGCGCACCCCGCTGAACAGGAGCCCCTTCGCCGTCTGCCCGCGCACCTCGGTGAGCTGCTTGCAGGCGGCGCAGCCCTTCGGGTACGTCACCGAGGCGGCGCCGACCTCCGAGACCCGGCCGGTCACCGGGTCGACCGTCGCGCTGTTCGCACGGCCGTCGCTGATCAGGATGTCCGGGCCGGTCGCCGTGACCGTCGGCGCGCCGTTCCACGGCAGCTCGACCCGCCGGCGCTCGCCGTCCGCGGCGTCGTACACGTCGAGGGAGACGAAGGTGTCGGCCGGGGTCAGTCCGTCGCCGACCTTCCCGTACGACCAGGTCACGAAGAACTGCCGGTCCTCCTTGGCGACGCTCAGCAGCTTCGGGAAGTGCAGCGGGTCCGGCGGCCGCCAGGCCTCGCCGCTCCAGCCGTTGCGGCCCGTCTCCGTGTCGACGGTCCGCAGCCGGTAGCGGTTTTCGGAGGCCTTCACCAGATACGCGAGCCGGCCCGTCGTGTGCGAGAGGGCGTAGTCGGGCCCCACACCCACGATCTCCCAGCCGCGGGACGTCGTGTAGGCCGGCGGGACCGTCAACCGCGTCGCCGGGCCCGCGCTCTTCCTCACCGGCTTCTTCGGCTTGTCGTCCTTCTTGCCGCTGCCGCCGTCCCCGCCGCAGGTGGCCAGCAGGAGCAGCAGCGCAAGGAAGAGCACCCCGCCGACCAGGGCCAGGCGCACGATCTTCTGTCTCATGGTCCCCCCGATGAGAAATCCCCCCGACCGATCCCCGATGACCTGTCCCCGATCCGGCGCCGGTCAGCGTAGCAACAGGACAGCGGCCGGGAGCAGTTCGGTTCCGTCGCCGTTCTGTCCCGGTTCCGTACCGGACCGTCCGGCAGCGGCGGACCGGCCTCCTGCGCCTACAATTCGGCGGTGAACGCCACCCTCCCCACAGCGCAAGCCCTGCGCACGGCCCTGGACGCGCTGCTCGACGGGCTGCCGCCCAAGCAGGCCGCACAGGCCGTCGACCGGCTGATCGCCAGCTACCGCGGGACCACCCCCACCGACGCCCCGGTCCTGCGCGACCGCTCGGACGTCGCCGCGTACGCCGCGTACCGGATGCCCGCGACCTTCGAGGCCGTACGGTCCGCCCTCGCGGCATTCCGTGAGGCGGCGCCGGAGTGGGTGCCCGCCACGCACACCGACATCGGGGGCGGTACGGGCGCGGCGAGCTGGGCCGTCGCGGGAGCCTGGGAAGGGCCGCGCACGACCGTGCTGGACTGGGCCGAACCCGCCCTCGAGCTCGGCCGCGAACTGGCCGCGGCCTCGGGCATTCCCGGGCTGCGGGACGCCGAGTGGCAGCGAGCCAGGATCGGCACGGCGCTGGAACTCGCGCCCACGGATCTGGTGACCGTCTCGTACGTCCTCAAGGAGCTCACCCCGCAGGACCGGATCCAGGTGGTGGACGCGGCCGCGGCCGCCGCGCAGGCGGTGGTGATCGTCGAGCCGGGCACCCCCGACGGCTACGCCCGCATCATCGAGGCCCGCGACCTGCTGATCGGCGCCGGGCTGACCGTGGCGGCGCCCTGCCCGCACAGCGACGCCTGCCCCATCGAGCCGGGCACGGACTGGTGCCACTTCTCGGCGCGGGTCAGCCGCTCGTCCCTGCACCGCCGGGTGAAGGGCGGCTCGCTGAGCCACGAGGACGAGAAGTTCAGCTACGTCGTGGCGACCCGCTTCCCCACCGATCCGGTAGGGGCGCGGGTCACCCGGAGGCCGCAGATCCGCAAGGGCCAGGTGCTCCTCGAGCTCTGCACCCGCGAGGAGGGCCTGCAGCGCGCGACGGTCACCAAGCGGCACGGCGATCTGTACCGTGCCGCCCGGGACACCGCGTGGGGCGACGCCTGGCCGCCCCCGGAGAACCCCTAGGGTCGCAGCTCCTGGGTGCAGCACTTCACGCTGCCGCCGCCCTTGAGCAACTCGCCGAGGTCCATCGGAACCGGCTCGAAGCCGCGGTCCCGCAGCGGATCGAGGAGCCCGACGGCGGCCTGCGGAAGCAGCACGTGGCGGCCGTCGCTGACCGCGTTGAGGCCCAGCGCCGCGGCGTCCGCCTCTTCGGCGATCAGCGCGTCCGGGAAGAGCCTGGCCAGCACGGACCGGCTGCCCGGCGAGAAGGCCCCTGGGTAGTACATGATCTCGTCGGCCGCGTCGTCGAGGACGCACAGTGCCGTGTCCAGGTGGTAGTAGCGCGGATCCACCAGATCGAGGCCGATCACGGGGCGCCCGAAGAACTCCTGCGCCTCGTCGTGGGAGAGCGGACTGGACCGGAAGCCGCGCCCCGCCAGGAGGTACGAGGAGGTGACCGCGAAGTCGCCCTCCCCCTCGTTGACGTGATCCGGCTCATGGATGTCGGTGAAGCCGTTGGCCCGGAACCAGTCCCGGTGCGCCTCGGCCTCCGCGTACCGCTCCCGGTAGGCGAACAGGGCGCCCAGCACCCGTCCGTCGATGACGGTGGCGCCGTTGGCGGCGAACACCATGTCGGGGAGGTCCGGGTCCGGGGTGAGCAGCTCGACGGTGTGGCCGAGCGAGCGGTAGCGGTCGCGCAGGTCCTCCCACTGGGTGTTGGCCAGCGGCAGGTCGACAGGTTTCGAGGGGTCCATCCATGGGTTGATGGAGTACGTGACCTTGAAGTGGGCCGGGGCGCACATCAGGTAGCGACGAGGGGTGGCGTCACGGGTCAATGCAGGCTCCTCTCGAACGGCAGCCGGAGCTGCGGAACGGTGGGATGCGCACGGTCTGTGCGTGAGTTCATGGTGCGCTGCTCCCGGCCGATGCGCAGTGATCCGATCGGGTGGTTCATGCGATGGTCGTCAGGCAGCCAACAAGACGATACGTATCGGACCGTGGGCTTGTAGGCTGGGTGGATGTCACCCCACAAGGCGCCCGATTCCAGCCGCCGCAGCGACCGCTCCCGCCGTGCGATCTACGACGCCGCCCTCGCCCTCGTGGGCGAGGCCGGCTACGCGAGGACGACGATCGAGGGTATCGCCGCCCGCGCGGGGGTCGGCAAGCAGACGATCTACCGCTGGTGGCCGTCCAAGGCGGCCGTCCTCATGGAGGCCTTCATCGACGTGGGGACCCGGGCGGCCGAGGAGGCCGGTGACCGGGGCGGCTACGCGATCCCCGACACCGGGGACCTGGCGGCCGACCTCAAGCTCGTCCTGCGGGCGACCGTCGACGAACTGAACGACCCCGTGACCGAGGCGCCGATGCGCGCACTGGCCGCCGAGGGCGTCATCGATCCGGTGCTGGGCGCCCAGTTCGTCGAGAAGCTGCTCGATCCGCAGATGCAGTTGTATGTCACACGGCTGCGCTCCGCCCAGGAGGCCGGCGAGGTGCGCGGCGACATCGATCCGCGCATCGCGCTGGAGCTGCTGATCGCCCCGCTCACCCACCGCTGGCTGCTCCGGACCCTGCCGCTCACCCATGAGTACGCCGACGCGGTGGTCGACCTCACCCTGCGGGGACTCGCGGCCGGACCAGCGGAATAAAACGTCCATAACCTTACTTTCGGTGCAGGTGGGCTCCCTTCTCCGTGGAGCCCGGGGCACCCCGCTTGGGAACTCTGGCCACCCGAGGAGCAGGATGGTGGGACCATGGAGGAGCAACGCTGAGGTGAGGGGATAGATGGGCGCCGATTCCGGCCGCTATCGCGGCACAGAGAGCAGGATCTCCCAATGGCTGCGACGTCGGCCGAAACCGCAGCCGGAGGCTGACGACGCCGCCCGGCTGGAGCTGCTCCTGGCCGTCGCCGAGGCAGGTATGCCGATCTCTCCTGCCGCGCATCCCGCCGGATACCGATGTTCGTGCGAACGCATCGGCTGTCCCACGCCCGCCCGGCATCCCGTCTCGTTCGCCTGGCAGACGCAGTCCACGACCGACCGCGCGCAGATCGAGCGCTGGGCCGCGGGCCAGCCACTGGCCAACTTCATCACCGCCACGGGCATGATCCACGACGTCCTCGACGTCCCCCTGACGGCCGGCCGCGCCGCTCTGGAACGGCTCCTGGAAGCGGGCATCGACGTCGGCCCCGTGGCCCAGTCCGGCGAGGACCGGATGCTCTTCTTCACCGCCACCCGCGGTACCCCCGAGGACGAGGACGAGTGGTGGCCGTGCGAGCTGGACTGCCACCCCGAGACCATGGACGAGCACCCGGGTCTGCGCTGGCACTGCCGCGGCAGCTACGTCCTCCTGCCGCCCGCCCGGCTCCCCGGTGAGCTGGACGTGCACTGGATCCGCGGCGCGGAGAACCCGCTGCCCGACCCCCTGACCCTGCTCGAGACGCTGACCGACGCCTGTGCGCAGTACGCGGACACGGCCGACGAGAGCGACCTCGACCACGATTCCGTGGCCTGGCCGCTCAGCCGCTGAGGGACACCGCCGGACGAGGCGGCAGGTGACCCGAGGAGGTCACGATCCCTGTGCGGCGATCAGGCCGGGCAGCCGGTTCAGCACGCGCACCTTGCCGCCCGAGTCACCGGCGCCCCGCTTGGGCACGTACACCAGCTGGCTGGAGACCCGCTCCTTGGTGAGGGTGCTCTTCACCTCACCGGTGAGCAGCGCCTCCACGTCCGGGTTGACCGTGGGCCGCAGCCCCGACGCCGCGGTCTGCCGCTCGAAGTGCTTGCTGCTGAAGAAGACCAGGGCCCCGCCGTCCTCCGTCTTCAGGCCCAGCGGCGCGAACGTCCCGCTGTCCAGCGCCTGGTCGACGTACTGGAACGAGAAGCCGGCCCTGCGCGTGTTCTTGCGCGCGTCCCGCCAGCCCGACGTCGTCGGCCCCGGAGCGAAGACATCCGGTGATCCTTGCGACAGATAGCCCGTGTACGTCCCGCTGAGGCCCTTCGGCTGCACGGCCAGGGTGCCGTCGGTGTCGGCCGAGGGTACGGGCTGCGCCAGGCCGTCGGCGTCCTTGTGGAACTTCGGCACCTGGGACTGGGGGACGACCGCCAGATAGGCGGCCTTCCAGGGGGCGTCGGGGCCGGTGCGGAGGAACGCCAGCAGCCAGCGGGTGTCCTGCCGCCCGTTGTCCTGGTCGCGGTTGGAGTCCGTGTCCGCGACGAACCACCGGGGCCAGCCCGCCTTCTTGGGAATGCTGAACGTGGCGTCGGTCAGCTCCAGCGGCTTGTGCGACGCGTTTCCCTGCGGGCTGGACTTCCGACGGGCCTTCAGCCCGGCCTGGTTGATCGCGCCGAGCGAACCGGTCACCCGGTCCGCGTCCAGCGCCGGATCGTATGCCTTGTCCGCTTTGTTGTAGGCGACGAGGAAGTCATCGAGGGCCTGTGCGGCCTCAGTTCTCGTCGCTCCCGGCAGAACTTCCAGTTCGCCGTGCACCGTCACGCAGCCGCTCGCCGTCATGCTCAGCACCGCCGCTGTCGCGAGCCCCGTCGCCAGTCGACCCAGCCTTGTCATCCGTTGCCTTCTGCGCCTTCTGATCCGTCGTCCGCACTGACCGTCCGAACCCTACCGGGGCGAGGAACAGCGCGAGCGTGGGGATGAGATACAGCGCCCACACCGTGACCTGAAGAACGGTCGGATCGGGCTGGAAGTTGAAGACGCCCTTGAGCAGGGTGCCGTACCAGCTGTCCGGCGGAACCGTGGTGGTGATGTCGAACGCCTTGTCCTGCAGGCCGCCCAGGAAGCGGGCCTCCTGCAGGTCGTGCACGCCGTAGGCGAGCACGCCCGCCGCGACGACGACGAGCATGCCACCGGTCCAGGTGAAGAACCTCGACAGGTTGATCCTCAGCGCACCCCGGTAGAAGAGCCAGCCCAGCACGATCGCGGTCGCGATGCCCAGCAGCACCCCGATCAGCGGCGACGAGGAACCCTCGCCGCTCGCCCGCACCGAGGCCCACACGAAGAGCGCGGTCTCCAGACCCTCGCGGCCCACCGCGAGGAAGGCCGTGGCGACGAGCGCACCGGTGCCCATGGCGAGCGCCGCGTCGAGCCTGCCGTGCAGTTCGGCTTTCAGATGCCGCGCCGTCCGCCGCATCCAGAACACCATCCAGGTCACCAGCCCGACGGCGATGACCGACAGCGAACCGCCGAGCATCTCCTGCGCCTCGAACGTCAGCTCCTGCGAGCCGAATTCGAGTGCGGCGCCGAAGGCCAGCGAGATGGCGCAGGCGACGCCGATGCCCGTCCACACGGGGCGCAGGGCGTCACGGCGGCCGGTCTTGACCAGGTACGCGACGAGGATGCAGACGACCAGACTGGCCTCGAGACCCTCGCGCAGGCCGATCAGATAGTTGCCGAACATGCCGGTCCTTCCACGGTGTCGGTCATGAGAACAGTGCCCGGCCCCACCAGTCGTCCTTGTCGCGGACGCCCGGCGGAACGGCGAAGACCGCCGAACCCACGTGCTGGATGTACTCGTTGAGGGCGTCGTTCGCGGCGAGGCTGCGCTGCACCGGGATGAAGCCCTTGCGGACATCGCGCTGGTAGGCGAGGAAGAACAGTCCCGCGTCGAGCCTGCCCAGACCGTCCGTACCGTCGGTGAACGAGTAGCCGCGCCGCAGGAGCGAAGCCCCGCCGTTGGTGTCCGGGTGGGCGAGCCGTACGTGCGCGGTGGGCAGCATCGCCTTCAGGAACGGCTCGTCGCGCTCCTTCGCCTTGCCGACCGGGGCGCCCTCGCCCTTGTCCCGGCCGAAGATGTCCTCCTGCTCCTGGAGCCCAGTGCGGTCCCAGGTCTCGATGTGCATCCGGATACGGCGGGCCACCAGGTACGAACCCCCGGTCATCCACCCGCCGTCGTCCTTCGGGCCCACCCACACGTGCTTCGTCAGGGCGGCCTCATCGGTGCCCGCGATGTTCCGGGTGCCGTCCTTGAAACCCATCATGTTGCGCGGGGTCTGGGCGTCGGGCGTCGTCGACGAGGTCTTGCCGAAGCCCAGCTGCGACCAGCGGACCGAGGCGCGGCCCATGCCGATCCTGGCGAGGTTGCGGACCGCGTGCACGGCTACCTGCGGGTCGTCCGCGCACGCCTGGACGCACAGATCGCCGCCGCTGCGGGTGGCGTCGAGGTTGTCCCCGGGGAACTTCGGGAGATCCACGAGTGCTTCGGGACGGCGGTCCTGGAGGCCGAACCGGTCCGCGGCGAACAGGGACGGGCCGAAGCCGATGGTGAGCGTCAGCCGCGACGGCCTGAGGCCCAGCGCCTCACCGGTGTCGTCCGGCGGTGCCTCGGCCGGGCCTCCGTACGCGCCGTCGCCCACCGCCCGCCCGGCCGTCATGCGCTCGGCGGCCCGGGTCCACTCCTTGAGCAGGGCGATCAGCTCGGCCCTGTCCTTCGTCGTCACGTCGAACGCGGCGAAGTGCAGCCGGTCCTGTACGGCGGTGGCGATGCCCGCCTGGTGCGCACCGTGGAACGGCACTGCCGCGCCGCTGTCCGCCGCAGGCTCCGTATTTTCCTCGGAGCGCACCGCGGCGACCGCGCCGCCCGCCGCGACGGCGCCCAGCGCAAGCCCGGCACCGCCCCAGCCGAGCAGTGCGCGGCGGGACGGGGCGGAGTCCTTCTCCCCGGAGGTCTCGACGGCTCGGGGCCGCATTACTTCGTCACCGCGGCGGCGAGCCTGGACAGCGGCTCGGCGAGCGCGTTGACCGCGTCCGAGAGCTCCTTGCGGTCCGCCTTGCCGACCTTGTCGTACGAGGTGAACTCGTAGGACGCCTTGTCCGCGCGGTACTTGTCCAGCAGCGTGTCCAGCGCGGCGAACTGCTTGTCCAGGGTGGCGGTCAGCACCGGGTCGTTCTTCGTAGCGATCGGCTTGAGCAGCTCGTACGACTTCTCCGCACCCTCGACGTTGGCCTTGAAGTCGACGAGGTCGGTGTGGCTGTAGCGCTCCTCCTCGCCGGTGACCTTGCCGGTGGCCACCTCGTCGAGGAGTTCCTTGGCGCCGTTCGCCATCGAGGTCGGGGTGATCTCGGCCCTGCCGACCCGCTTCTGCCAGTCGGCCAGGTCCTTGTAGAGGAGGGGGGCGAGCGCCTTCTCCTCGGCGCCCAGCTTCTTGTCCTGCCACAGCGCCTTCTCCAGGCGGTGCCAGCCGGTCCACTTCTGGCCGTCCTCCAGGCCGTCCTCCCGGACGTCGACCTTCGGGTCGATGTCACCGAAGGACTCGGCGACCGGCTCGGTGCGCTCCCAGCCGATACGGGAGTCCGCGTACGCCTTCTTCGCCGCCTCGATGTCGCCGGCGGCCACGGCGTCCGTGAAGACCTTCACCTTGGGCAGTGTCTCGTCGGCCTGCGCCTGCACGTAGGTGCGGTAGCCGGCGACGGCCCTGTCCATCTCGGGGCTGCGCTCGGCCGCCTTTCCGCCGGTGACCTCGATCGTCGAGCGGATGCCCTCGCCCTTCATGCCGGGCTTGCAGGCGATCTCGTACGTACCGGACTTGACCTCGGCGGTGATCCTCGCCTTGGTGCCGGGGCCGATGTTCTCGCGCTCGGTGACGATGCGGTCGTCCGGGAACAGGACGTAGACCTCGGTGACCTTGGATCCCTTGTTCTCCACGGCGAGTTCGACGTGGCCGGCCGGGATCTTCGTCTTCGACACCTCGCACGCGTCGTCCTTCGCGACGACCTGAACGGCGCCGTCCCCCTTGCCGTCGCTCTTCTCGGCGCAGCCCGTGACGGCGGTCAGAGCGGCCACGGTCGCGGCAGCGGTGACAACGGAGAGACGAACGGCTCGCATGCGGGCTCCACAGGGGACGAGAGAACGGAGAAAAGGCCGGACCAAAGGCTGGTGAGGCGGACCTAACTTAGCGGTGCCTTACCTGGTCGGTACCCCTCCGTGCAGTGATTCAGCTCTCACCGGAGGGCCAGGAGAACGAGCAGGTCACGGCTGTCCCACAGAGAACCCACAGGAAGGTCAAAAGCGGGTCAAGCGGCCCTTGTCGGCACAACGAGCGGCGCCCCGGTCCGCGGATGCGGGAACACCTCCACCGGCTGCCGGTACACCGTGCCGAGCAACTCTCCGGTGAACACCTCGGCGGGCGGCCCGGCGACGGCGATCCGGCCGCCGTCCATGACCACGGCCCGGTCCGCGTAGGCCGCCGCGAGCCCCAGGTCGTGCAGCACCACGACCACGGCGTCCCCGGCGGCCGCACGCTCCCGGCAGATCCGCAGCACCAGTTCCTGATGGCGCAGATCCAGCGCGGCCGTCGGCTCGTCGAGCAACAGCAGCGGGGCGCGCTGGGCCAGTACCCGGGCCAGCGCGACCCGGGCCCGCTCGCCGCCCGACAGCGCGGAGAACGGACGGGCGGCGAACTCCGTGACCTCCGTCGCGGCCATCGCCGCGGCGACAGCCGTGTCGTCCTCGTCCTCCCGGTCCGTCCCCGACCAGGGCGCACGTCCCATCCGTACGACGTCCTCGACCGGGAACGGGAAGGAGAGCACGGCCGACTGCGGCAGCACGGCCCGGCGCAGGGCGAGTTCGGCCGCCGACCACTCGGCGGCCGGGCGGCCGCCGATGCGTACCTCGCCGCTGCAAGGGGCCAGATCGGCGGCCAGTGCCGCCAGCAGGGTCGATTTTCCGGCCCCGTTCGGCCCGACGAGCGCCAGCACCTCGCCCGCCAGGACGGTCAGGTCCACGGCGTCGAGCACCCGCCGCCCGCCGAGCCGGACGCCCAGTGCGGCAGCTTCGGCGACCGGCGAGCCGGGGGCCACCGGGGGCGGCAGCTCCCGGCCCCGTACCGCGAACAGCTTCCTCAACGGGTTCATGCCCAACCACCTTGCTTGCGACGGGTCCTGCGCAGCAGCCAGAAGAAGAACGGGCTGCCGAAGAGCGCGGTCAACACCCCGAGCGGCAGCTCGGCGGGATCGGCCACGGTACGGGCCGCGAGATCGCCCGCCACCAGCACCAGGGCACCGCCGAGCGCACTGCCGGGGACGAGGAACCGGTGGCCGGGGCCGTTCGCCATGCGCAGCAGATGCGGAACGAGCAGTCCCACGAAGGAGATGATCCCGGCGACGGCGACCGCGGCGGCGGTCAGCAGCGCCACCACGAGGACGAGCACGACGCGCAGGCGCTCGACATCCACCCCGAGGTGCCGGGCGGGCCGCTCGCCGAGCGCGAGCAGATCCAGCTTCCCCGCGTAGAACGGAGCCAGCAGCAGCCCGGTCACCGCGCACGGCAGCACGGCCAGCACCTTGGGCCAGGTCGCCTGGGCCAGTGAACCGAGCTGCCAGAAGGTGATCTGGGTGATCTGCGCGTTGTCGGCGAAGAAGATGAACAGGCCGATCAGGGCGCCCGCGAAGGCGTTGACGGCGATACCCGTGAGGATCAGCGTCACCACCTCGGTACGGCCCCCCGAGCGTGACAGCGCGTACACGAGAAGGACGGTGGCGAGGCCGGAGACGAACGCGCAGACGGTGATGGTCCAGTTGCCGAGGAAGTTCAGCCCGAGCGCGATCGAGGCGACCGCGCCGACCGCGGCCCCCGAGGAGATCCCGATGACCCCGGGTTCCGCCAGCGGGTTGCCGAACACGCCCTGCATCAGGGCCCCCGCGCAGCCGAGGGAGGCGCCGACGAGCAGCGCGAGGACGACCCTCGGCAGCCGTACGTTCCACAGGACGCTCTCGCCGACCCGGTCCAGGGCCTGACCGCCGAGCCCGACCCGGTGCTGCACCGAGGACAGGACATCGCCGAGCGGGATGTTGTACGCGCCGAGCCCGGCGGAGAGCAGGCAGCCGACGAGCAGTGCGGCCGACAGTGCGACGGTGAGGACGAACGCCCTGCCGCGCCGGGCCCCGGCGCCGGTGACCGTCTCCGTGCGCTGCTCGTACGGGGTGGTCGTCACTTGCCCCGGCCGCCCTTCGGGTAGAGCTGCTCCACGAGTCCGGCCAGCACGCGGTCGGTGCGCGGCCCGTAGTTCAGCAGCACACCGTCGTCGATCGAGACGATCCGGCGGTCCATCCCGGCCGGTGTCTCCGCGACCCCGGGGATCTTCAGGAGGCCGTCGACGCCGCCCACGGAGTCGAGTCCCTTGCTCATCACGAGGATCGCGTCCGGTGCCGCCTCGGCGAGGGCCTCACTGGTGATGGCGGTGAAGTCCTTCGTCAGCCCGGAGGCCTTGCCCGCGTCGACGGCACCCGCCGCTTCGAGGAGGGAACTCGCGCCGGATTCCCGGCCGCCCAGCAGATAGACGGAGGCCGAGCCGCGCAGGTACAGGAACGCGACGCGCGGCTTCCCGCCCTCCCGGCGTGCGGGGATCGTCTTCTGTACGGCGCCGATACGGGACTCCGTACGCGTCCTCAGCTCGTCCCCCGCGGACTTCACGCCCAGCGTCTCGGCCACTGCGGCGATCCGGCGGCCCACATCGGCCAGTTCCTTGGGCGGCTCGACGACGACGAGCGCGATGCCGGCGTCACGGATCTGGCCGATGGCCTCGGCGGGACCGGTCGTGGTGTCGGCGAGGACGAGTGTCGGCTTCAGCGACAGCACGCTCTCCGCCGAGACGTCGTGAGCACGGGTCACCACCGGGAGCTTCTCGGCCTGTTCGAAGGTGGCGGTGATGTCGCGGGCCACGACCTGCCCGCCGAGGCCGAGGGTGAACACGATCTCGCTGAGCGAGCCGGTCAGCGGCACGATCCGGTCGGCCGAGGTGATGGTGACCTCGGCCCCGTCCGCCGACTTCACGGTGACCGGCAGGTGCGGCTCGGGGGTGGTGGCGAGCGGCTCGACACGGTCGGCGGCCGCGGACGCGGTCGCCGCTCCGGCAGGTTCCGCGGCGGAATCCACCGAGGCGCCGCAGCCGGTGAGGGACAGGGCGAGCGCCACGACCGCGGCGAGGGCTCCGAGCCGGGCGGTGCGTGGCCGTCCTTCCTCCCGGCCCGCCGTGACGGAGTTCTGGGGGAAACGCACGGGGCACCGTCCTGGGTGTTTCGGGTGGGAAGTGACGGAGGGGGTTCCGGCACGAGCTGGAGTGAGCTTAGGTTAGCCTTACCTCACTTTCTAGCCCCCGGAGGGTTCCATGCCGCCGTCACGACCTGTCCGTGCGCTCGCCGTTGCGCTTCTCGCGGTGCTCACGGCGGCCCTGCTCCCGGCCACCGCCGCGCAGGCGGCGAGCCGCACGGTGCAGGGCGGCAGGCTGGACTGGGGCATCAAGTCCTCGTTCCAGAGCTATGTCACCGGGCCCATCGCCAACGGCAGCTGGAACCTGACCGGCGGAGCCGCGACGGTCGGCGGAAGCCAGTTCCGCTTCCACTCCGCCACCGGCTCCTACGACCCGGCGAGCGGTGCCTTCTCGGCCGGCTTCTCCGGCGGGGTGCACTTCACCGGCCACAGGAAGGCCGGCGGCGGCAACGAGCTCGACCTCACCATCAGCCGTCCCACCGTCCGGATCAGCGGCGGCAGCGGGACCCTGTACGCCGACATGGTCAGCAAGGACCGGGGGAGCGGCCGGGTCACCTCCTCCGCCCAGGTGCCGCTGGCCACGCTCGGGCTCGGCGGAATCGACATGAGGGGCGGATCCACGCCCGTCGCCCTCAACAACGTCCCGGCGAGCCTGACTTCACAGGGCGCGAAAGCCTTCGCCGGCTACTACACGGCCGGGACACCCCTCGACCCGATCAGCCTCTCCGTCGACACCGCCGGCCCGGCCGCGCCGAAGTCCGCCGCCCCCTCCTCCTCCCCGTCGAAGAAGGCGTCGAAGACCAAGGGCGAGACCGCCGGCCGCTTCGAGACCGCCGCGGTCGACTGGGGCGTACGCCGCACCTTCCGCGAGTACGTCACCGGCTCCATCGGCCGGGGCAGGTGGACCCTGGCCGGCGGTGCCCAGGACGGCGGAGCGCTCTTCCGCTTCCCGCAGGGCAAGGGCACCTACGACGCCACGGAGCAGACCCTGGACGCGACCTTCGCAGGCAGCGTCCGCTTCACCGGGGCGGACGGTCTCGACCTGGAACTCGCCGGGGTCGCCGTGCGGGTGACGTCGGGCAGGGGCACGCTCCTGGCGGACGTCACCCGTGGGGGCAGTACCCGCAAGGACGTTCCGCTCGTCACCTTCACCGCCAAGGGCTTCACCCCGAAGAACGGTCTCGCCACCCTCACCGAAGCCCCCGCGACCCTCACCGCCGGAGGCGTTGAAGCCTTCGGATCCCTGTACAGGGCGGGTACCGCGATGGACCCGGTCTCCCTCGCCGTAGCCGTCGACGCACAGGCGGAACTGCCCGCACTTCCCGACCTCGGCAGCGTGGCGGAGCCCTCCGCCGCACCGGCGCAGAAGCCCTCCGCCACCCCCGCCGCACAGCCGGTGGCCGCCGACTCCGGCTCCCGCACCGGAACCTACGCCGCTGTCGGCGGCGGCGCCCTGCTGCTGCTCGCCTCCGTCGCCGCCGTGCTGTACGTGTCCCGGCGCCGCAGCTCGCCGGACGCATGAGCCACTGACCACCCCACCATCCCCCCTTCTCCCCTTCCGTACCTTCGTCCTTCGAGGAGTCACCAGCCATGGCAGCCACCCGCCGCCCCATAGCCCTTGCCGCCGCAGTCGCCACCGCGGCCGCACTCGGCGCGACGTTCGCCCTTCCCGCACTCGCGGCCGACAGCACGGGCACCCGCCCCGTCGCGGCGGCCCCGACGACGGAGCTGACGGACGGCACGCTGGACTGGGGCTTCAAGGAGTCCTTCCGCAGATACATCGGCGGGGCAGGCACGATCACCGTCAAGGACGGTGCCGAGCAGGCCGCGGGCAACGGCGTGTTCACGTTCGTCAACGGCAAGGGCACCTACGACACGGGCACCCACGGCACGGACACGGCCTTCGAGGGCGGCGTCAACTTCCATGCCCACGGGGGCGTCCTCGACATCACGCTCTCCGACGTGAAGGTCACCACCGTCGGCACGGGCGGCGCGATCACCGCCGATGTCGCCACTCCGCAGGGCACCCAGAACGATGTGGCCGTCGCGGCGCTCGACCTGTCGGCGGTGAGGCCGGGCCAGGGTGCGGGTGGCGCGATGGTCTTCAAGGACATCCCCGCGACGATGACGAAGGCGGGTGCCGAGGCCTTCAACGGCCAGTACGCGGAGGGCACCGCCCTCGACCCGGCCACCCTCTCCGTCAAGGCGGTCGCGGCGCCCCCGACCACGGAGCCGACGCCGACCGGGAAGCCCACCGAGAAGCCGACCGCCACCCCGACGGCCACGGCGACCGCCACCGGCAAGCCCACGTCACCGGCGTCCCCGCCCGTCTCGGCCACCACTCCGGCCGCCGACCCGGGCGCGCTCGTCGACGGCACCCTGGACTGGGGCGTCAAGAAGTCCTTCCGTACCTACGTCACAGGCCCCATCGCCAAGGGCTCGATCGAGACGACCGGCGGCGCCACCGCCTCGGGCGACGGTTACCGCTTCCCCGACGCGACCGGCCGCTTCGACGCGGAGAAGCAGACCCTGGAGGCCGCGTTCGAGGGCACGGTCCGCTTCCTCGGCCACAAGGAGGGCGACGCCTACACGCTCGACCTGTCCCTCACCGGTCTGGAGGTCCAGGTACGGGGGGCGTCCGGCACGCTGATCGCCGACGTCACCACCAAGGACCGCGAGACCAAGAAGGTCACCACCTCCACCGGTCTGGCCCTCGCCGACCTGAAGCTGCCCGCCGGTGGACTCGCCGCGAAGAACGGTGTGGTGACCCTCTCCGGCGTCCCGGCGACGCTGACCGCCGACGGCACCGAGGCGTTCGGCGGCATGTACCCGAAGGGCGAGCAGCTCGACGCCCTCACCCTCGCGGTCGCGCTCGACGAGGACGCCGAACTCCCCGGCACGACCGGCGGATCGGGCACCGACGGCGGTACCGGCACGACCGGTGGCTCGACCACCGGCGGTTCGACCACCGGCGGCACCGGCGGCACGGTCGGCGGATCCGGCTCGCTCGCCTCCACGGGCTCCGACGTTCCGGCCGGAGCCCTCTTCGCGGCCTCGGGCGTGGTCGTGGCAGCGGGCGCCGGAGTGGTGATGGCGGCGCGCCGCCGCCGTACCGCCTGATCCCCGCCATCGGTTACCGCGACAGGCCGCACCGGAACCCGCCGGTGCGGCCTGTCGCGTCACCCCGGCCCGCTCGGTGCTTGAATGCGCACGTGAACGACTTCGACGTACCCGACGGCATCGACGTACTGCGCGTGTTCTGCGGCCCGGACGGCCGTCACGGCAACCCGCTCGGCGTCGTACGCGACGGGCGCAGATACCCCGACAACGAGTCCCGGCAGACGCTCGCCCGCCGGCTCGGCTTCACAGAGACCGTGTTCGTCGACGACCCGGAGCGCGGGAACGTCGACATCCGCACACCCGGGCTGCGGCTCAAGTTCGCCGGACACCCGCTCGTCGGCGCGGCGTGGCTGCTCGACCTGGAGGTCCTGGAGATGCCTGTCGGGGACGTGTTCGCCCGGCAGGACGGCGAGTTCACCTGGATCACGGCCCGCCCCGAATGGGCGGCGCGGTGGACGCTGGAGCGGTACGCGTCCGTCGCCGAGGTCGAGGCGCTGACGGAGCCGCCGCCCGGAGAGGGCTGGCTCTACGTCTGGGCCTGGGAGGACGAGGCGGCGGGGCGGGTACGGGCGCGGGCGTTCCCGAGAAGCGACGACGGCATCGAAGAGGACGAGGCGACGGGGGCTGCGGCCATGCTGCTGAGCGCGGAGCTGGGCCGCGCCCTCAACATCGCACAAGGACGCGGCTCCCAGATCCTCACCGCACCCGCGCCGGACGGCACGGTGGAGATCGGGGGCCGCGTCCTGCTGGCCGCCAAGGGCTGAACCGGACCGTTACGCGCTGAGCGGGAAGACCTCGCCCAGCTCGTGGAAGACAGCTGTGTTCAGCGCGAAGGCGTTCTTGCACTCGTCGATGATGCGCTGCTTCTCCAGATCGTCGGCGTTCACCGCGTCCAGCAGCTCCCGGTACTCCCGCTTGAACGCCGCCGGGTTGGAGATCTGCTCGAACACGTAGAAGCGCACCCCGTCGCCCTTGCGCTCGAAGCCCCAGGTCTTCTCCGCGGTGCCCCGGATGATCTGGCCGCCGGAGAGGTCCCCGAGGTAGCGGGTGTAGTGGTGCGCGATGTAACCGGCCGGCCAGTCACGGGCGCACTCGGCGACCCGCTCCGCGTACGCGGCGGTGGCCGCCAGCGGCTCCAGGCCCTCGCGCCAGCCGGCACCCCGCAGATGCGCCAGGTCGCGTTCCAGCTCGGCACTGCGCATCAGCTCCGGCTGGATGAAGGGACCCGCGACCGGGTCGTCGCGCAGCGCCTGCGCGCCGTCCTCCAGCGCCCGGTACACGAACCACAGCTGCTCGGTGTAGCGCGTGTACGCGTCCACCCCGAGCCGCCCGCCGAGCATGTCGCTCATGAAGGAGGAGGACTCCGCCTCCGTGTGCTGCTCGTGCGAAGCGGTGCGGATGAGCGTGGAGAACGGGGTGGTGGCGGTTGCGTCCAAGAGGGGCCTCCGGGGGCCGAGGGGACGGGAAGTCCGGACAGAGACGGAAATGTCGGCAGCACCAGCTGCGCGCGCCGCCGACTGCCAGTACGCTGATCCTCCTACTTAGGTTTACCTAAGTCAATTGGTTCCCGACTGCCTGTCGGTAAAACATTACGCCCGGCCCGGACCGGGCGCAGCGTTACGGCAGAGTCAGGATGTCCGCCCCCGTCTCCGTCACCACCAGCGTGTGCTCGAACTGGGCGGTGCGCTTCCGGTCCTTCGTCACCACGGTCCAGCCGTCGTCCCACATGTCGTACTCGTGCGTCCCGAGCGTCAGCATCGGCTCGATGGTGAACGTCATGCCGGGCTGCATCACCGTCGTCGCGTGCGGGCTGTCGTAGTGCGGCACGATGAGACCGGAGTGGAACGAGGAATTGATCCCGTGCCCGGTGAAGTCCCGCACCACGCCGTACCCGAACCGCTTCGCGTACGACTCGATCACCCGGCCGATCACATTGATCTGGCGGCCGGGCCGCACCGCCTTTATGGCCCGGTTCAGGGACTCCCGGGTGCGTTCCACGAGGAGCTTCGACTCCTCGTCGACATCGCCGCAGAGGTAGGTGGCGTTGTTGTCCCCGTGCACACCGTTGATGTACGCGGTGACGTCGAGGTTCACGATGTCGCCGTCCCGCAGCACGGTGGAGTCCGGGATGCCGTGACAGATGACCTCGTTGAGCGAGGAGCACAGGGACTTGGGGAAGCCGCGGTAGCCGAGCGTCGACGGGTAGGCGCCGTGGTCGACCATGAACTCATGGGCGACCCGGTCGAGTTCGTCGGTGGTGACGCCCGGGGCGATGTGCTTCGCGGCCTCCTCCATCGCCTGTGCGGCGATACGGCCCGCGATCCGCATGCGCTCCACGGTGTCGGAGTCCTGGATCTCCGGCCCGGTGTACGGCGTGGGGGCGGGCTTGCCCACGTACTCGGGGCGCCGGATGTTTCCGGGAACGGAACGGACGGGAGTGATCTCCCCTGGTACGAGAAGCGACTGGCCAGACATGCCAGCGAGTCTAACCAGCGCGCCTGGGGCAGCATGGCTGCGAGGAAAGGATCCGACGATGGCCCTGTTCAAGAAGCGCACGGTCGGCAAACCGGGCGAATGGTACTACTGCCTGGAGCACAAGAAGGTCGAGGAGGGCCCCGAGTGCCCGGCGAAGGACCGCTTCGGCCCGTACACCTCCCGCGAGGACGCGCAGCACGCCATGGACACGGCGCGCGAGCGGAACCTGGAGTGGGAGAACGACCCGAAGTGGCATGACCGCACGGAGGAGACCCCGGAGGCCTAGACCCCGGAAGCCTGGACCCCGGCGGGGTCCGTTGACGCTGCCCGCCTGCGCGCCGCGTCCTCGTCCGTTCCGGAGTCGTACGTGAGCAGCTTCGGCAGCGCCGCAGCCAGCAGCGCGACCGAAGCGACACACGCCACCCCGCCCGTCCAGATCGCGGACCTGGTGCCCGTCCAGCCGGCCATGGCGCCCGCCCTGACCTGGCCCAGCTGGGGGCCGAGGCTGTACGAGAGCACCTCGATGCCCGCGAGCCTGCCCCGCAGCTCGTCCGGGATCGTCTGGTTCCAGATCGTGGAGCGGCCGAGCCCGCTCAGCATGTCGCCCGCGCCTGCGACCGCCAGGCAGCACAGCACCAGCCACACGTTGTGGAACCATCCGGCCGCCGCGATCGCCAACCCCCAGACGGCGGCGCCGCCCACGACGAACAGCCCGTGCCGCCGTACCCGTGAGGTCCAGCCGCTGGTCAGCCCCAGCACCAGGGAGCCGACCGCCCCGGCCGCGTACATCAGCCCCAGCGACCATTCGGCGTCCAGCTCGTCCGCGAGAAACGGGAAGATCGTGTTCGGGAAGGCGAAGAGCATCGCCGCGAGGTCGACCGCGTACGTCCCGAGGAGCACGGGGCGGCTCCAGGCGTACCGCGCCCCCTCCGCGATGCCTCGCAGTGAGGGCTTCTGTGCGTCCTGCGCGGGCGGCGCCGCCGCCAGTCGCAGGCACAGCAGTACGGAGACGGCGAATGTCACGACGGTGACCGTGTACGCGGTGGCGTGCCCGGCGTAGGCCACCACCAGACCCGCCATCGCGGGACCGGCGATCGCGCCGATCTGCCAGCGCAGCGAATTCAGTGCGGCAGCCGCAGTGAGCTGGTCGTGCGGCACGATCCGCGCCATCAGCGCGTCCAGCGCGGGCCGCTGCAGCCCGGCAAGCGCGGAGACACCTGCGGCGACCACGTAGAGGGGCCAGAGCGCCGGGTCGGGCGCGAGCGCGTTCACCAGCAGGACGACAGCGAGCAGACCCAGCCCCGCCTCGGTGCCCAGGATGACCCTGCGGCGGTCGGCGGAGTCGGCGAGGGCCCCGCCGTAGAGACCGAAGACGACCAGAGGGACGAGCTCCACCGCCCCCATGGCTCCGACGGCCAGCGGCGACCCGGTGAGGTCCTTGATCTGGAGCGGCAGCGCGATCAGCGCCATGAAGCTGCCGAAGTACGTGATCAGCCCCTGGATCCACAGCAACCGGAAGTCGGTGGAGGAACGCCAGGGCGAGAGATCGGGCAGAAGGCGGGACGTCACGAGAGGCCATGGTCCGCAGACGGGCGGGCCGCGGCAACCGCATTTTCACCAGCGGGCCGGCGGCGGGGCCGTCAGCTGGTCGGCCAGCCGTGACAGCCGGTCCCGGAACGTGCGGCGCCCCCGCGGGGAGGGTGCGCCGTTCTCCCCGGCCGCCGCGCTGACCAGGTGCTGCACGGTGTCCAGGTCCACGTCGTCCCCGTCGCCCACCGTCAGCGCCTCATGGGCGAGCCCCCGCACCTCCGCGTCGCCACGGTCCAGCGTCAGCACCGTCGCCCCCGCCCGGCGTGCGTCGTGCACCCGCTCCAGCAGCCCGCCGCCGGGCCGCTCCGGGGCCACCACGAGCAGGGTCTCGCCCCGCCCGGCCGCCTCGATCCGGCCCAGTCCGACGGCCAGGTGCGCCGGATCGCCCGGCTCCACCCGGTGCCGCACGAGGGTGGGCCGCAGCTGCGGCAGACCCGACCACGTGGACTCGTCGACCAGATGCGCGGCCATGTGCCACGGCTCGTACACCTCGGTCCCCACCAGCAGCAGCCCGCCGCCCTGCGGCACGACCGAGGACCGCAGGGCCCTGGCGAACCGACGGGTCGCCGCGGGCCACTCGGTCCCGGCGAGTACTTCACGCAGCAGCGCGACGCGTACGGCATCCATGGTCCGGCATCATGCCTCCAACTGCCCTCCCGGGGCTGCCCGTTCCCGGCAGTCCATCCGTACGGGAACTGCCTGGACCTGGCACTGCCGTCCCCTGCCGGAACTGTCATGATGGCGCCATGACCTCGGCAAACGCCTTCAACTGGGCGTGGATATGCGGCTGGTCCCTGCTGGCCCTGCCCTTCTCGCTCGCACTCCTGTGTGGCCGGGCCCCCGCGTGGGTGCGCCGCCGGGCCACGCCGCGCATGGTGCGGGCGCGCGGCATCGGAGGCCTGATCCTCTGGGCGAGCGCCGTGGCATCGGCTGCGTTCCAGCTGGCCGGGGTCACCTACGCCGGCGACTGGTTCTGGCTCAGGTCCCTGGCGGGGCCGGTGGCGGTGCTCGCCGCGATCGCCTTCGTCGGCGTGACGGATCTCGCAGAGCGCCGACGGCGCAGGGTGCCCTCCCCTACCGCGCAGTAGGGTCGGCGCCATGACTACGAATGAGAGCGGCAGCGCACCCAAGCCCCCCGCCAAGGACCCCTGGGACCTCCCCGACGTGTCCGGGCTGACCATCGGCGTACTCGGCGGAACGGGCCCCCAGGGCCGTGGCCTGGCCTACCGCTTCGCCCGCGCCGGTCACAAGGTCGTCATCGGCTCCCGCGCCGCCGACCGTGCGGAATCCGCCGCCGCCGAGCTGGGACACGGGGTCGAGGGCGCGGACAACGCGGAATGTGCGCGCCGCAGCGACGTCGTGATCGTCGCCGTCCCGTGGGACGGACACGCCAAGACGCTCGAGTCCCTGCGCGAGGAGCTCGCGGGCAAGCTCGTCGTCGACTGCGTCAACCCGCTCGGCTTCGACAAGAAGGGCGCCTACGCCCTGAAGCCCGAGGAGGGGAGCGCCGCCGAGCAGGCCGCCGCCCTGCTGCCCGACTCCCGGGTCACCGCCGCCTTCCACCACCTTTCGGCGGTACTGCTCCAGGACGAGACGATCGAGGAGATCGACACCGACGTCCTGGTGCTGGGCGAGGCACGCGCCGACACCGACACCGTGCAGGCACTCGCGAGCCGTATCCCCGGTATGCGCGGCGTCTTCGCGGGCCGGCTGCGCAACGCGCACCAGGTCGAGTCGCTCGTCGCCAACCTGATCTCCGTCAACCGCCGCTACAAGGCACACGCGGGGCTGCGCGCCACCGACGTGTGAGCCCGTGCCCGGAGCAGGAACGGGCATGAGGGACACTGGACGGGACCGCGCACCATCCCCGGACAGGAGCACCAGCCCTCATGCCCCGCCTCGCCATCTACGCCCTCGTCGTCTGCGTTCTCGCCGTCGCCGCAGCCGTGGTCTCCTTCGTCCAGGGCAGCTTCCTCGGGATCATCTGGGTGCTGCTGGCCGGCCTCTCCTCGAACATGGCGTGGTTCTACATCCGCAAGCACAGGGTGGAGAGCGCGGCGGCCGGGAGCTAGGCCTCACGCCCCCAGCGTCGAGCAGCCCGGGTCCTGGTCGCCGAACCACTCCCGCCAGAAGCGGTACGCGTCGAGCCCGCAGTACGTCTCGACCTCGCTGACGCCCAGCCCCCGCAGCAGCGCGTCGACCGCGTCGAAGAAGACCCCGTTCACCTCCGGGATCCACAGCAGCCCGAAGACCGCGATCAGCCCGAACGGCGCGAACGGCTCCACCTGCCGCCGGACCCTGTACGAGAGCCACGGCTCGATCACGCCGTAGCCGTCCAGCCCCGGGACCGGCAGGAAGTTCAGGATGGCGGCCGTGACCTGCAGCAGCGCCAGGAACGCGAGTGCCAGGCGGAAGGAGAGCGGGACCCCGTCCAGCGCGTCCAGCCAGAACGGCGCCGTGCAGACGATCGCGAACAGAGCGTTCGTCAGGGGGCCCGCGGCCGAGATCAGACTGTGCTTCCAGCGGCCGGTGATACGGCCCCGCTCGATGTAGACCGCCCCGCCCGGCAGGCCGATGCCGCCCATGATCACGAAGAGCACCGGCAGCACGATGCTCAGCAGGGCGTGGGTGTAAGCGAGTGGATTCAGGGTGAGGTACCCCTTGGCTCCGATCGAGATGTCCCCGCTGTGCAGTGCCGTGCGGGCGTGCGCGTACTCGTGCAGACACAGCGAGACGATCCAGGCCGCCGTGACGAACAGGAAGACCGCGAAGCCCGTCTCGCCGGCGAAGTCCGTCCACACCGCCCAGCCCGAGACGGCCATGACGGCGACGATCCCGAGGAAGATCGGACTGATCCGCCGGTCGCTGCGGCGGAAGGCGGTGGTCATCGGCGGAGCTCCTGGGTGCTGTGCTGGACTGCGGGCGGCGAGCCCCGACAGTACGGGTGACAGGGCGAGAACGTCTCGCGGTCGGGTGGTAGTTCCACGAAGTGCGGAGCCGTCACGGACAATGGGCGCGTGCACTACAGCATTCTCGGTACGACCCAGGCACTCCACGACGACGGCACGGCCGTGGCCCTCGGCGGGGCGCGGCTGCGCGCCCTGCTCACGGTGCTCGCCCTGCGCCCCGGCCGCACGGTCCCGGCGACGGTTCTCGTCGACGAGGTGTGGGACGGCGATCCGCCCGCCGATGCCGTGGGCGCCCTGCAGGCACTCGTGGGCCGCCTCAGGCGTGCCCTCGGCCGGGACGCCATCGGCTCCGTGGAGAACGGCTACCGGCTCGCCGCCGACCCCGACGCCGTGGACCTGCACCGTTTCGAGCGGCTCGTGGGGGAAGGGGCGCGGGCCCTGGAGGACGGCGACGCGGCGAAGGCCGTCACGGTCCTCGACGACGCGCTCGCCCTGTGGCGCGGGCCCGCCCTCGCCGACCTGCCCGACCGTGCGGCGGCCGCCGTCCGCTGGGAGGCCCGGCGCATCGAGGCCCGCCGCACCAGGACCGCCGCCGTCCTCGCGCTGGGCCGCCCCGACGAGGCCCTGCCCGAACTCGCCGCGCTCTGTGCCGACCACCCGATCGACGAACCCCTGCAGGCCCTGCGCATCAGGGCGCTGCAGGCCGCCGGGCGGACCGCCCAGGCACTCGCGGCGTACGGGGAGGCGCGGACCGCGCTCGCCGAGCGCCTGGGCTCCTCGCCGGGACCCGAGCTGCGCCGGCTGTACGAGGAACTGCTGCACCAGGACCGGCCCCGGCCCGAACCGGTGCCCTCTCCCGCCCCGCCCGGAAACCTGCGGGCCAGGCTCACCAGCTTCGTCGGCCGCGAGACCGACATCGCCGCCCTGCGCGAGGACCTCTCCCGGGCGCGCCTGGTCACCCTGCTGGGCCCCGGGGGCGCGGGCAAGACCAGGCTGTCCCAGGAGGTGGCCGAATCCGTCGATCCGGCCGCCTGGCCGGACGGCGTCTGGCTGGCCGAGCTCGCGCCGGTCGACGATCCCGAAGCGGTTCCGGAGGCCGTCCTCACCGCGCTCGGCGGGCGCGAGACCGTGCTGCGCGGGGCGGGCGCCGAAGAACTCCGGGCCGCCGAACGGGGCGCGGGCGAACCGCTCGCCCGGCTCACCGAACACTGCTCCGAGCGCCGCATGCTGCTCCTCCTGGACAACTGCGAGCACCTCGTCGAGGCAGCCGCGGCCCTCGCCGACCACCTCCTGGCCCGCTGCCCGGGGCTCACCGTCCTCGCGACCAGCCGTGAACCCCTCGGCGTACCCGGAGAGTTCGTCCGGCCGGTCGACCCGCTGCCCGACCCGATGGCGCTGCGCCTGCTCGCCGAGCGAGGGGCCGCCGCCCTGGCCGGCTTCCGGGTCGACGCGGACGAGCGGACAGCGGCGGCCTGCGCCGAGATCTGCCAGCGCCTCGACGGCCTTCCGCTCGCGATCGAACTCGCCGCCGCACGGCTGCGCATGCTCACCCCGCGCCAGATCGCCGACCGCCTCGACGACCGCTTCCGTCTGCTGACCAGCGGCAGCCGCACCGTGCTGCCGCGCCAGCAGACCCTGCGTGCGGTCGTCGACTGGTCCTGGGACCTCCTGGACGAGGACGAACGCACCGCGCTGCGCCGCCTGTCGGTCTTCTCCGGCGGCTGCACCCTGCCGGCAGCCGAGGCCGTCTGCGCGAACCGGCCGCAGGACGCGTACGACGTCGCCGGGGTGCTCGGCTCCCTCGTCGACAAGTCCCTCGTCGTCGCCGCCCCCGCCGCGGACGGCCGGATGCGCTACCGCCTGCTGGAGACCGTCGGCGAGTACGCCGCCGAACGGCTCGACGAGGCCGGGGAGCGGGACGTCGTCGAACGGCAGCACCTCGTGTTCTACCGGGAGCTGGTCCGCACCACCGACCCCGAACTCCGGGGCCCCGGACAGCTCGCCGCCCTCGACGTGCTCCAGCGGGAGTACGAGAACCTGCGCACGGCCCTGCGGCACGCCGTCGCCGCCCGCGACGAGCAGGAATCGCTCTGCATGGTGCTCTCGCTCGCCTGGTACTGGCAGATGCGCGATCTGCGCAGCGACGCACTGCAATGGGCCGAAGCCGCCTCCGCGCTCGGCCCCGACCCGTTCGCCGCGAACGCCGGTGCCGCGCCCTCGCTCGTCGAACGCTGTACCGACGCGCCGCCGCCGATGAGTTCCGACATGCTCCAGGAGGCGCGGCGCCAGGTGGCACTGGTCCAGATGGCCAGCGTGGACCACGCGATGGACATCTGGGCGAACGAGGCAGGCATGGCGCGCCTGCGGGCCATCGCCGCCGCCTACCGGCCGGGCCAGCCGCAGACCTGCCGCAGCCCGGGTTCGCTCTGGTTCTTCGCCGTCGTGCTCACCGGGGACATCTCGGACCTGCGCGGGGTGCTGGACGAGACGGTCCGCGCCTCACGGGAGCTCGGATTCGACTGGGAGCTGGCCGCCGCGCTCCAGATGCGCGCCAACGTGCTCGCCAACCGGCCCGACTGGGCGGGCGCCGCCCGTGCGGACGCCGACGAGAGCCTGGAGATCTTCCGCCGTCTCGGCGACGACTGGGGTACGGCGGAGGCGCTCTCCTCGCGCGGCGAGGCCAACGAGAAGAGGGGCGACCACACCCGGGCGGCCGACGACTACCAGGCCGCGATCGGGTACGCGGAGAAGCTCGGCGCCCGGGCCCAGGTACTGGTGCTCCGCACCCGGTACGCCGCCGCCCTGGTAGAGCTCGGCCGCGGTGCGGAGGGCGAGGTGATCCTCCGGGAGGTGCTCGTCGAGGGGCGGCACGCGGCGCACGAGTCGACGGCGTTCGCCCGGTTCTTCCTGGCCATGTCGCTGGGCATGTCCGGCCGCACCGCCGAGGCCCGCGAGCAACTGGGCGTGCTGCAGGGGGATTTCAAATCGTCCGCCGTAGGGGTCTTCGAGGCGTTCGTGCTGGGCGGCCTGGCCTGGCTGGACAACCAGGAGGGGCTGTACGAGGACGCCCTGACCCGGAGCCGGGAGGCGCTGTCGCTGTCCGACGACCGGTTGTCGCAGATGGTGGCGCCGCAGATGCACGTGCTCTACCTGGTCACCGTGGCGCGGGCGCTGGGCGGGCTCGGCGGGGAGCGCAGGGGCGTTCTCGCGGCGCGGCTGCTGGCCGCCTCACGGGCGCTCCTGCCGGACGGGCATGTGCAGACGTCGGTGGAGCGGGACAACTACGCCGCCGCCGAGGAGCTGGCCCGGGGCGTCCTCGGGGACGCCGCCTACGAGGCCGCGTACGACGAGGGCGGTGGCCTCTCCCAGGAGGAGGCCACCGCCCTCGTCGACGCGTACCGGGACTGATCCCGGTCCGTCAGGACTTCTTGCGGAACTTGGACACCGCGAGCGGGGCCATCACCGCGGTGATGACCACGGTCCAGCCGAGCGTCACCCAGACCGAGTGGGCGAGCGGGCCGCCCATCATCAGGGCACGGGCGGCGTCTGCCAGGTTGGACAGCGGGTTGTAGTCGGTGAACGTCTGGAGCCAGCCGGGCATCGTCTGGGTCGGGGCGAAGATGGACGAACCGAACTGGAGCGGCATCAGCACGAGCATCCCCATCCCCTGGACGGCCTGAGCCGTCTTCATGGTCAGTCCGAGCAGGATGAAGATCCACATGATGGCGGCGCCGAACGCCGCCGACAGAGCGATCGCGCCGATCAGCCCGAGCACCGACTCCTGGAGCTCCATGCCGAGCGCGAAGCCCATGCCCAGCAGGATCAGTGTGGCGACCATCATCCGGCCGAGCTCGACCACGATCTTCGCGATGAGCACCGAGGAGCGGGCGATCGGCATCGTGCGGAACCGGTCCATGACCCCCTTGCGGAAGTCGTCGTTGACACCGGAACCGACCGCCATGGCGATGTTCATGCCCATCATCGCCATCAGGCCGGGGATCAGGTAGTTGAGGTACTCCTGCCGGCCGCCGCCCATGCTGCCGCCGACCGAGCCGCCGAAGACGTACACGAACAGCAGCGTGAAGATGACCGGCATCAGGAGCGCGTCGAACATCGACTCCGGATCCTTCTTGATCTGGAGCAGATTGCGCCGCACCAGCGCCCCGATGTGGCGCAGGTTGTTCCGCAGCCCGATCCGGCCCTCGCCGTGGAGCTTCGTGACCGGTGCGGAAACGGCCGCGTCGGTGGGGGTGGGCGTCAGAGTCGTCGTGCTCATGCCGCGACCTCCTGGGGGATCGTGTCGGTGACGGTGGCCTTGTCGCCCGTGATGGCGAGGAAGACCTCGTCCAGGCTGGGCAGAGCGGTGGCGACGTGGGCGAGGGAGAAGCCCCGGGTGCCGAGCAGGCCGATCACGGCGGTCAGCTGCTCGTCGCTGAGGATCGGCACGTACAGCAGGCCCTCGTCGGGGACGGCCTGGGCGCCGGCGACCCCGTCGAGTCCGGCCTCCCTGATGGCCTGCGCCATGGCGGCGAGCTGGTCCGGGTCGGAGGGCCGGATCTGCAGGGTGCGGCCGCCGACCTTGGCCTTCAGCTCGTCGACACCGCCCCGGGCGATGATCTTGCCCTTGTCGATGACCGTGAGCTCGTTGGCGAGCTGCTCGGCCTCTTCCATGTACTGGGTGGTGAGCAGCACGGTCGCCCCCTCCGCGACCATCCGCTGCACCTCGTCCCAGACTTCGTTGCGGGTACGGGGGTCGAGCCCCGTCGTCGGCTCGTCCAGGTAGAGCACGGCCGGGCTGCCGATCATGGACGCGGCCAGGTCCAGCCGGCGCCGCATGCCGCCGGAGTAGTCCATCGCGGCCTTCTTGGCCGCGTCGGTGAGCGAGAAGCGCTCCAGCAGCTCGTCGGCGCGGGACCTGGCCTTCTTGCGCGGCAGGTCGAGGAGCCGCCCGATCATGTAGAGGTTCTCCCAGCCGGACAGCTTCTCGTCCACCGAGGCGTACTGCCCGGTCAGGCCGATGGTGCGGCGCAGCTGCCGGGGCTGCTTCACCACGTCGTAGCCCGCCACGACCGCGTGCCCGGCGTCGGGCAGGATCAGGGTGGAGAGGCAGCGTACGAGGGTGGTCTTGCCGGCGCCGTTGGGCCCGAGCACACCGAGAACGGTGCCTTCGCGCACATCGAGGTCCACGCCGTCCAGCGCCTTGGTCGAGCCGTAGTGCTTGACCAGCCCCCGCACCTCGACGGCGTTCGTGCCGTTCCTGGGGTTCTTGTCGTTTCGCGTCATGTCCACCATGACATCAGCCGCCACCGACAAGTCACCGACAAGCCGCTGACAGCGCACCTACCGCAGGGCGACAGCCCGCCGATGGGGGAGTCGGCGGGCTGTCGGTGGTGCGGCAGTGGTCAGAGGGGCGTCAGTGGAAGGTGTGCTCCGGCTGCGGGAACGTTCCGCCGACGACCTCGTCGGCGAACTCCTTCGCGGCGTCTTCGAGCACCTGGCGCATGTTCGCGTACTGCTTGGTGAAACGGGGCACCTTGCCGCCGGTCAGCCCGACCATGTCGGTGTACACCAGCACCTGGGCGTCCGTGTCCGGCCCGGCACCGATGCCGACGGTCGGGATGTGCAGGGTGCGGGTCACCTCGGCGGCCAGCTCGGCCGGTACGAGCTCCAGGACGACGGCGAACGCGCCCGCGTCCTGTACCGCCTTCGCGTCGCGCAGCAGCTGCTGCGCGGCCTCCTCGCCGCGGCCCTGCACCCGGTAGCCCATGGCGTTGACGGACTGCGGGGTCAGGCCGATGTGGCCCATGACCGGGATGCCGGCCTCGACCAGCAGCCGGATCTGCTCGTGGGAGCGCTCGCCGCCCTCCAGCTTGACCGCGCCGACGCCGGCGTCCTTGATCAGCCGGGTGGCGTTGCGGAGGGCCTGGACGGGTCCCTCCTGGTAGGCCCCGAAGGGCAGGTCGGCGACGATGAGGGCGCGCTTGGTGCCGCGTACGACGGCGGCGGAGAGCATGGTCATCTCGTCCATCGTGACGGGAACGGTCGTCTCGTAGCCGAGGTGGCAGTTGCCCATGGAGTCGCCGACGAGCATGACCGGGATGCCGGCCTCGTCGAAGACGGACGCGGTCATCGCGTCGTAGGCGGTGAGCATGGGCCACTTCTCGCCGCGCTCACTGGCTGCGGCGATGTCGTGGACGGTGATGCGGCGGGTGCTCTTTCCCCCGTACAACGCCTTGCCGGCGGAGGGGGAGGGACCTGCTGGGGTGGTGGTGTTCTGATTCTGCGCAGCCTGAAGCGACATGGCCAACGGCTCCTTCGTCATCTCGTGGCGCCCTGACGGCGTCCCCGGATCCCTTCCATGGTGGCATCCCGGAGCCGCTCCCGGGAAGTGGGCCCGGGCGACCGGGTAAAGACTTTCCAATACGAGACGGTCTCGTATCGAAAGTGGGTTAGGGTCGTCGCCATGTCCATACCGTCCGGCGCCCCTGCCGCCGAGTCCCGTGTCCCGGAAGCGGTCCACCGCCGCCGCTGGGCGATCCTCACCGTTCTCATGTTCAGCCTGCTCATCGTGGTGCTGGACAACTCGATCCTGAACGTCGCGGTCAAGACGATCGCCAGCCCGGCACCGACCGGCATCGGCGCCACCCAGAGCGAGCTCGAGTGGGCGATCAACTCCTACACGCTCGTCTTCGCGGGACTGCTCTTCACCGCGGGCCTGCTCGGCGACCGCATCGGCCGCAAGAAGGTGCTGCTGGCCGGAATCCTGGTCTTCGGCATCGGCTCCGGCCTGGCCGCGCTCTCCACCACGCCCGGCGAGCTCATCACCTGGCGTGCCCTGATGGGCTTCGGTGCGGCGTTCGTGATGCCCGCCACGCTCGCCGTCCTGATGAACGTCTTCGAGCGCGACGAACAGCCCAAGGCCATCGGCATCTGGGCCGGCAGCGTCGGCCTCGGCATCGCCATCGGCCCCATCACCGGCGGTCTGCTCCTGGAGCACTTCTGGTGGGGCTCGATCTTCCTGGTCAACGTCCCCGTGGTGATCGTCGCGCTGATCGCCATGGCCGTCCTCGTACCGGACTCCCGGGACCCGAACCCCGGCCGGGTCGACCCGCTGGGCGTCGTCCTGTCCATCGTCGGCCTGGTCCTGCTGGTGTACGGCATCATCCGCGGCGGCGAGCTCGCCGACTTCGCCGACCTCACGGTGCTCGCGCCGCTGATCGGCGGGCTGGTGGTGCTGGCGGTCTTCGTGTGGCACGAGAAGCGCAGCAGCCACCCCTCCATCGACATCTCGTACTTCAGGAAGCCGGCCTTCTCCGCCGCCGTCGCCGCCATCGCGCTGGTCTTCTTCGCGCTGATGGGCGTCACCTTCTTCTCCGCCTTCTACCTCCAGAGCGTCCGCGGCTACAGCGCCCTGCAGTCCGGACTGCTCATCCTGCCGCTCGCCGCCGCGCAGATGATCTTCGCGCCGCGCGCCCGGCTGGTCGTCGACCGGTTCGGCGCCCGCGCGGTCTGCACCGTCGGCATGCTGCTGGTCGCGGGAGGCCTCGCGGCCTTCGCGCTCTTCGACGCGGAGACCCCGGTCTGGGTGATGTGTGTCGTCTTCTTCGTGCAGGGCACGGGAATGGCGCACATCATGCCGCCGGTCACCGTCGCCGTGATGCAGGCCCTGCCCCGCGAACGGGCAGGCTCCGGCTCGGCCATCAACAACACGTTCCGCCAGGTCGGCGGGGCGCTCGGCATCGCGGTGCTCGGCTCGGTGCTGTCCACGGTCTACCGCGGTGACATCGAGGGCCATCTCGCGGACGTCCCGGCCGCGGCGCGGGACGTGGCGGGCGAGTCGATCGAGGCGACCCTCGGCGTCGCGGCGAAGCTGGGCCCGGCGGGCAAGCCGCTCGTCGTCGCGGCGAACGACGCGTTCATCTCGGCGATGCACGTCACGGCCCTCGGCTCGGCCGCGGTGGCCCTGATCGGTGCTGTGGTGGTGGGCCTGTTCCTGCCGGGCAGGCAGCAGGCTCCGGGCCAGGACGAGAACCGGGCAGCCCCCGTGGCGGAGGACGACAAGGCCGCGTCGAGCCCGTCCGGCGTCTGAGGGAGAGGGTGGGTGCCGGAGCGGCCCGTACGAGGCCCGTTCCTCGTCCGGATCGCCCCGGCGGTCGCCCCACCCCCCGCCGGTCGGCGAGAATCAGGATGAACGGCGAACGACGAGCGGTGGACGGCGCAGCGAGAGGTGACCCACGTGCAGGCGGCACAGGACCATGCACAGGACCGGGCCGACGATTCACCCGGCCAGGACCCTCACGGCCAGGACCCTCACGCTCAGGACCCCGAACCCCGCCGCGGCCGCCCCCGCAGCGCAGCCGCCGAGCGCGCGATCCTCGACGCCGTCGTGGAGCTGCTGGAGGCCGGTGAACCCCTCGCCGGCCTGTCCATCGAGCGCATCGCCCGCACCGCGGGCGTCGGCAAAGCCACGATCTACCGTCGCTGGAGCGGCAAGGAGGAGCTCTTCGTCGACGTCCTGCGCGACATCGAACCCGCCGACCCCACCGTCTCCGGCACCGAAGGACTCGCGGACCTCCGCCTCCTGCTGGAATCCATGCGTACGCGTGGCCTCGCCCAGCGCTCCTCCGTACTCCTGCACAACGTGTTCGCGCAGATGAAGAGCCACCCCAAGCTGTGGACCGAGTACCAGTGCACGGTGATCGCGCCGCGCCGCGTCGCCATGCTGGCCGCGGTGCAGCGGGCCGTGGACGCGGGCGAGCTCCGCGACGACCTCGACGCGGAGCTGATGGACGACCTGTTCCTCGGCCCCATGCTCGTACGCACCGTCCACCGCCCCGACGCACCCCTGCCCGAGGACCTCGCCGACCGCATCATCGGGATCCTGCTCCAGGGCCTCGCACCGAAACCGCAGGTCACGGCCGGGAAGCCGACGACCGCTCCTGTGTGAGCGTTCTGTCACAAGCCACCACAACCACCCCATCGGCCGGAACCCACGACGCCAGATCCGTCGTCCTGATGGCAGTACGGCCGTCGTCGACGGCACGAATAGCGTCGCCCATCGCCTAGGGTCGTGAGGCGCGGCGATGTGTACGGCAAGGCAGTGAGGACAGCGCAATGGTGCAGGCGTACAGGGCGGACACCGAGAACGCCGGCACGGGTCCGCAGGGACCCGGGCCCCGCCTCAGGGCCCTGCGCCACAGACTGGCGACGGACCCCGGCATCTGGCGGCGCGGCATCCTCCTCGCGCTCTGCGCGGTCCTCCTGACCCTGATGATGATCTTCCACGCGGAGATCCCCAACACCATCGGCAACACGGGCAGCCTGATCGAGACCTTCCTGCCCTGGTTCGGCCTCCTCGTGCCGCTGCTGTTCCTCCTCGGCCTCGTCCGGCGTTCGGCGACCGCGCTGATCGCCGTGCTCCTGCCGGCCGTGGTCTGGCTCAACCTGTTCGGCGGCCTCCTGTTCGCCGACAAGTCAGGAGCCGGCGGTGACCTCACCGTCGCCACGCACAACGTGAACGCCGGCAACCCCGACCCCGCGGGCACCGCCCAGCAGGTCGCGGGATCCGGCGCGGACGTCGTGGCCCTGCAGGAACTGCCCGGCGGCAAGGTGGCCGCGTACGAGGAAGCCCTCGCCGCCCGCTATCCGCATCATTCGGTACAGGGCACCGTCGGCCTGTGGAGCAAGTACCCGTTGACGGACTCCCGCCCCGTCGACATCAAGCTGGGCTGGACCCGCGCGATGCGCGCCACGGTCAGCACGCCACAGGGCTCGATCGCGGTGTACGTGGCCCATCTCCCCTCCGTACGGGTCAAGCTGCACGCGGGCTTCACCGCCAACCAGCGGGACAAGAGCGCCGACGCGCTGGGCGAGGCGATCGCCGACGAACGGCTCGACCGGGTGGCCCTGCTCGGCGACCTCAACGGCACGATGAACGACCGTTCCCTGAACGCGGTCACCGCCCAGATGCGCTCCACGCAGGGCGCGGCGGGCGACGGCTTCGGCTTCAGCTGGCCGGCGTCGTTCCCGATGGCCCGCATCGACCAGATCATGGTGAGGGGCGTCGAACCCCTGTCGTCCTGGACCCTCCCCGCCACGGACAGCGACCACCTCCCGATCGCGGCCCGCATCGCACTCTGAGGGGCGGGTACCCTCTCCCCATGCCCAGCCCCGAGTCCGACAGACTCCGGCCGCCGGTCCGCCGGTGGCCGACCCGCAGCGCCGAAGGCCTCTGACCCCAGCGGTCGGTGAGCCTTCCCCTGTCGCGTCGTCGACCACCGCCGGATCCCGCGGCGGTGTGGGCCGACTCCCCTGTCCGTGAGAACACCGGGCATTCCGCCGCGTTGCCGTTCCCCGCGCCCCGGTGCGCACGGACGGGCGCGGCCCGCACCCCCGACGAACACCGCTCGTTCCTCCGACGGTTCCGTACAAGGGGTCTTCTTCTCATGCCATTCGCTGTCCACGTGCTCGGGCTGGCGGTCTTCGCCCAGGGCGCATCGGAGTTCATGCTGTCCGGCCTGCTCTCGGGCATCGCCACCGACCTCGACGTCTCACTGGCCGCCGCCGGGCTGCTGACCTCGGCCTTCGCGATCGGAATGGTGATCGGCGCACCGCTCACCGCCCTGGCGGGCCGCACCTGGCCCCGGCGCCGTGCGCTGCTGTTCTTCCTGGGCGTGTTCATCGCCTCCCATGTGGTGGGTGCGCTGACCCCCGGCTACGGGGTGCTGCTCGCGACCCGGGTGGCCGGGGCGCTGGCCAACGCCGGCTTCTGGGCGGTGGCGCTGGTCACCGCGCTGGCCATGGTCGAACCGCACCTGCGGGCGAGGGCCACCGCCGTGGTCGTCGGAGGGGTGACCGTCGCCTGTGTGGTGGGGGTGCCGGCCGGTGCGCTGCTCGGCGAACTGTGGGGCTGGCGCTCGGCGTTCTGGGCCGTGGCCCTCGTCTCCGTACCGGCGTTCCTCGCACTGCTGTGGACGATTCCCGGCGGGAGCCCGCACGACGTGGCGCAGGTGAGCGCCCGTAGCGAGCTGCGGGCCCTGGGCCGCCCCCGTCTGCTGCTCACCCTGCTGGTGATGGCGCTCGTACAGGGGGCGACCTTCTGTACGTTCTCCTACCTGGAGCCGCTGGTCACCCGGGTCACCGGCCTCGGCGCAGGCTGGGTCCCCGCCGTCCTCGCCCTGTTCGGCGTGGGCTCGTTCGCCGGCGTCACCCTGGCGGGCCGGATCGCCGACGCCAGGCCCGGCGCCGTCGTGGCCGTCGGCATGGTCGCGCTGGCCGCCGGCTGGGCGGCCCTCGCACTGACCGCAGGGAACCCGGTGGCAGCGCTCTCCCTGGTCCTCCTCCAGGGCGCGCTCGCCTTCGGTACGGGTACGGCGCTGATCACCCGGGTCTTCCACCGGGCCCCCGACGCCCCGACGCTGGCGGGCTCCTTCGCCACGGCTGCCTTCAACGTGGGGGCCGCGCTGGGCCCTTGGCTGGGCGGTCTGTTCCTCGGAGCGGGGTTCGGCTTCCGCGCACCGGTCTGGGTGAGCGCCCTGCTGATGTGCCTGGCGCTCGCGGGGGCGGGGGCGCTGTCACGCGAGCGGTCCCGCTCCCTGCCCCGGGCGCTGCACGACTCCAGCCGTGATCTTCTTCACCGGGCGGAGGAGGGGGCCTAGTCCCTGACCCGGGCCGGCGGGTCACCGCACGTATCCTGACCAGCCGTGCCGACGTCACCGGGCAGCGGCGGAGGTGTCCGCGCCGCACCTCGCCGCAACGGCTCGTTCACCTCCGGGCATAAAAGGTCTGCGACACTTTGTTCCGGCTGAATACTTAATCCGGACCGGCAATGAAGCCGACGCTCCCTCCCTCGTTCCGAAAGGCCCCCTCCATGCCCCTGGCCCTGCTCGCCCTCGCTGTGAGCGCCTTCGGCATCGGCACCACCGAGTTCGTGATGATGGGCCTGCTGCCCAACGTCGCGGACGATCTGGGAACGTCCGTGCCCACCGCCGGCTACCTCGTCTCCGCGTACGCGATCGGCGTCGTCCTGGGCGCCCCGCTGCTCACCGCCATCGGCTCACGGGTTCCGCGCAAGCGGATGCTCCTGCTGCTGATGGCCCTCTTCACCATCGGCAACCTCGCCTCGGCGTTCGCCCCCGACTTCGGCTGGCTGCTGGCCGGACGGCTGCTGGCCGGGCTGCCGCACGGGGCGTTCTTCGGGGTCGGAGCCGTCGTCGCCGCGCGGCTCGTCCCGGACGGGCGGCAGGCCCGCGCCGTCGCGACCATGTTCCTCGGGCTCACGGTCGCCAACATCGTCGGCGTGCCGGCGGCGACCCTGCTCGGCCAGCACCTCGGCTGGCGCGCCACGTTCGTCGTGGTCTCGGTGATCGGGCTGGGTGCCATGGCCGCGCTCGCCCGGCTCGTACCGCAGATGCCCGTCGACTCCCACCAGGGCCTGGGGCGCGAGATGAGGGCCATGGGCAACCGGCAGGTGCTGCTCGGCCTGCTCACCGCCGTCCTCGGTTTCGCGGGTGTCTTCGCCGTCTACTCGTACCTCTCGGCCATGACGACCGAGGCGATGGGCTTCGGCGAGTCCTCGGTGACGCTCGTCCTGGCGCTCTTCGGCATCGGGATGACCCTGGGCGCCCTGGCGGCCGGACCGCTGACCGACCGGGCGCTGCGGCCCACGCTCTACGGATCGCTGGCCGCCCTGGCCGTCGTACTCGTGGTCTTCCCCTTCACCGTGCACGTGCAGTGGGCGGCGCTGGTGATGGTGGTGCTGCTCGGCGGCATCGGCTTCATGACGACCACGCCGCTGCAGATGCTGGTGATGAACAAGGCCAAGGACGCCCCCACGCTCGCGTCCGCGTCCAACCACTCCGCCTTCAACCTGGCCAATGCGGGCGGCGCATGGCTCGGTGGCGTGGCGATCGCGGCGGGCTGGGGCTGGACGTCACCGGCCCTGGTCGGTGCGGTGCTGGCGGTCGTCGGTCTCGCGGTGGCGGCCACGGCGGGTCTGCTGGACCGTACGCCGGGGGTCTCCCGTGTCGTGACAGGCGGGTCCTCGGCGCACAACAAGCAGAAGGCCGGGGTGCGCTGACCGCGCACCCCGGCCCTTTGGGGGGGGCGTGCACCGGACCGACCCGGTGCACGCCCCCCACGCGCGTGGTCAGCCCGACTCGCGCCAGCGGTTCGTGATCGGCAGGCGGCGGTCCTTGCCGAAGCCCTTCGGCGAGATCTTCGTGCCCGGCGGGTACTGCCGGCGCTTGTACTCCGCGGTGTCCACCATCCGCAGGGTCCTCGCCACCAGCTCCGCGTCGAAACCGGCCGCCACGATCGCTTCCATGCCCTGGTCCCGGTCGACGTACATCTCCAGGATCCGGTCCAGCACGTCGTAGTCCGGCAGCGAGTCCGTGTCCACCTGGTCCGGGCGCAGTTCGGCGCTCGGCGGCTTGGTGATGGACGCCTCCGGGATCGGCGGGATCTGCCCGCGCTCCTCGGCGGCCCGGTTGCGCCACTTCGCGAGGCGGAACACCGACGTCTTGTACACGTCCTTGATCGGTCCGTACGCGCCGACGGAGTCCCCGTACAGCGTGGAGTAACCGACCGCCAGCTCGGACTTGTTGCCCGGCGCGAGCACGATCTGGCCCTCCTGGTTGGAGACGGCCATCAGCATCGTGCCGCGCAGTCGCGACTGGAGGTTCTCCTCGGCGAGACCGGTGAGCCCCAGCGACCCCATGTACGCGTCGAACATCGGCTCGATCGGCACGGTGCGGAAGTTCAGCCCGGTACGCCGGGCCAGCTCGGCCGCGTCGCCCTTGGAGTGGTCCGAGGAGTACTTCGACGGCATCGAGATGCCGTAGACGTTCTGGGCCCCCAGCGCATCGCAGGCGATGGCCGCGACCAGTGCCGAGTCGATGCCGCCGGAAAGGCCGATCAGCACACCGCTGAAACCGTTCTTCGCAGCGTACGCGCGCAGCCCCACGACCAGGGCGGAGTACAGCTCCTCGTCGTCGTCGAGCCGCTCGGCGTAACCGCCTGCCAGCTCCGCCTCGTACGCGGGCAGGGGCTCCTCGGAGATGACCACGTGGTCGATGCGCAGTCCGTCGTTCACGACCCCTGACGGCGCCTCGGCCGCGGCGGCGGGCAGCTCCAGATCGAGGATCACGCTGCCCTCGGCGAACTGCGGCGCGCGGGCGATCACTTCGCCGTTCCTGTCGACGACGATCGAGTCGCCGTCGAAGACCAGCTCGTCCTGGCCGCCGATCATCGCCAGGTACGCGGTCGTGCAGCCTGCCTCCTGGGCACGCTTGCGGACCAGCTCCAGCCGGGTGTCGTCCTTGTCGCGCTCGTACGGCGAGGCGTTGACCGACAGCAGCAGTCCCGCCCCGGCGGCGCGGGCGGCCGGCACACGGCCGCCGTCCTGCCAGAGGTCCTCGCAGATCGCGAGCGCCACATCGATGCCGTGGATCCGCACGACGGGCATCGAGTCGCCCGGCACGAAGTACCGGAACTCGTCGAACACGCCGTAGTTGGGCAGGTGGTGCTTGGCGAAGTTCAGCGCCACCCGGCCACGGTGCAGCACGGCGGCGGCGTTGCGCGGGGATCCCGCGGGCTGCCCGTAGCGCGGTGCGGCGTGCTCGGAGCGGTCGAGGTACCCGACGACGACCGGCAGCTCGCCGAAGCCCTCCGAGTCGAGACGGGCGGCCAGCGCGCGCAGCGCCTCCCGCGAGGCCTCGACGAAGGACGACCGCAGGGCCAGATCCTCGACGGGGTATCCGGTCAGCACCATCTCGGGGAACGCCACGAGGTGGGCGCCCTGCTCGGCGGCGTGCCGGGTCCAGTGGACGATCGACTCGCTGTTGCCGGCAAGATCACCGACGGTCGCGTCGATCTGATTCAGTGCGAGACGTAGTTGAGGCACGCCGCCCAGTGTAATCGTCTCTCTGACGCGATGTCCTTGAGGGCGGCCACGAACCGCGACGTTCCGGAACCCGACGACCCGGACGCCCGAAGGCCCGACGACCCTCGGGGGAGGGGCGCCGGGCCGGGACGCTCCGCCTCGCGGCAACCCGGGAACGGGCGGACGGGAGGGCGGGGGGACAGAGTGCGACGAGGGTCAGGGGGGCGGGGTCAGGAGCCGGAGTAGACCTGCTCCGCCCAGCCGGCCACCTGCTCGTCCGAGAGGTGCCGCGCCAGGTCCGCCTCGCTGATCATGCCGATGAGCTTCTTGTTCTCGATCACCGGCAGCCGGCGGATCCGGTGGCTCTGCATCTCCTCGAGCACCGCGTCGACGTCGGCGGTCGCCTCGATCCAGCGCGGTGTGCCGTCGCAGAGCTCGCCCGCCGTCAGCTTCGACGGATCGTGCCCCGAAGCCACGCACTTGATGACGATGTCGCGGTCGGTGATGATGCCGACCATCCTGTCCTGCTCACCATTGGCGGACACGGGCAGCGCGCCCACCTTGTGGTCGCGCATCATCTGCGCCGCGCGGTCGAGCGTCTCGTGTGCCGGGATCCAGTGGGCCCCGGTGTGCATGATGTCCTTGGCGGTGGTCATGGGGATTCCTCCTGCGTGCCGGTGGGCACGGCCGTACGGCCCGAGCGAACCCATCGTCATGGGTCCGTTCGGAGTACGCGAGCGCTGTCACCCGTTCGGGTGCACGCCGAGGGCGCCGGACGCTCAGGGACGGGGTGCCGACCCCCGCGCCGCGAGCATGTCCGCCATCAGGTCGAGCTCGGACCGCTGGGCCTCGGCCATGCCCTGGGCGAGGCGCTTCTCCACCGGCACCGTGCACTGCTCCGCGCAGCCGCGCGCCATGTCCACGCCGCCCTTGTGGTGGTCGGTCATCAGCTGCAGGAAGAGGATCTCGGCCTTCTTGCCACGGGCCGCGCGGAGCCCGTCGAGCTCCGTCCTGGTGGCCATGCCCGGCATGAGGGCTCCGTCGTGGGCCTCGAATCCGGTCTCCGAGCCCCCCGTGCGGTGCGCGGAGTGCCGGTGGCCGGACATCCACGCCATCGGTTCCTGCCCGGCGGGTGCCGTCTTCGGCAGCTCCCACAGGTCCAGCCAGCCGAGCAGCATGCCCCGCTGGTTGGCCTGCGTGTTGGCGATGTCGTACGCGAGGCGCCGTACGTCCTCGTCCCGCGTACCGTCACGCACGATGAAGGACATCTCCACCGCCTGCTGATGGTGCACGGCCATGTCGCGTGCGAAGCCCGCGTCCGCCGACTCCGCAGAGGGGGTACGGGGTGCCGGGGCCGCCCCGTCGTCCCGGGCGGCGGCGACCGTTGCCGCCCCGGCGAACAGCAGGGCCAGCGCCACGGCGGAGCCGGCCACCCACCGCGTACGGCGCGTGCGTACCGAGCTCACCCGTCGATCCCACCCGTACAGGGCGCACCCGGCTCGGGCGTCTGCTTGCCCTGGACGTACTTCGCGAAGAACTGGGCGACCCGCCGGTCGTCCGCACCGTCCACCGTGACCTGCTTGCCCCACGCGCTCAGCATGATCGGGCCGGCCTGTCCCTCGTACGGGCTCATCAGCGAGAACGGGGTGCTGTCGACGCGGGCCGCGAGCTTCTTCACATCGGCGTCGGCCGCCTTGTCGTTGTACGTCACCCACACCGCGCCGTGCTCCAGGGCGTGCACGGCGTTGACGTTCGGGACGGTTTTTTCGTATACGACGCCGTCGCAGTTCAGCCAGGCCGGATGGTGGTCTCCACCGACCGGCGGCTCCATGGGGTACGCCACCTCGGTCGTGACGTGGTTGCGGGTCAGCTTCTTCGCGTCCCAGGACTTCTCGCCCGCGACCGGCTCGGCGGCCAGCTTCTCCTTCTCCTGCTCGGTCTGCTTGGCGTCCTGGGCCCGGCTCTCCGCGTTCCGGTCGCTCGCCTCCGACCTCTCCAGCAGCATGTACGTGCCGAAACCGAGCAGACCGGTGACCACGACGGCGCTCAGGCCTATGGCGAGGACACGGTTGCGGCGATCGCGCGCCCGGTCTGCCTTGCGCATCTGCTCTATGCGGGTCCTGCGCTCGAAGCTCATGTCGTCGGGTCCTTCTGCCAAGGGGAGGGAGGGACGGAACGGGCCGGAAAAGCGGGTGCGCGCAAGGCTGTCGAAAGGCCTCCACGCCCCTTGCACACCATGGCCGCCGATCGTAGTGGGTGGCCGAGTGCTCTCTCTCACACCGTGTGCGTAATCTGGGTGAAATCCCGGGTCGTGATACTGGAGTGTCTCCCCTACCCCGGGCGGTGGTGCACGGACCGTCTGAACTGCAAGGATGTGGCTATGGACAAGCAGCAGGAATTCGTCCTCAGGACGCTTGAGGAGCGAGACATCCGCTTCGTACGGCTGTGGTTCACCGATGTACTCGGTTACCTCAAGTCCGTCGCCGTCGCCCCCGCCGAGTTGGAACAGGCCTTCGACGAGGGCATCGGCTTCGACGGCTCGGCCATCGAGGGCTTCGCCCGTGTATACGAATCGGACATGATCGCCAAGCCGGACCCGGCCACGTTCCAGATCCTGCCGTGGCGCGCGGAGGCCCCCGGAACGGCCCGGATGTTCTGCGACATCCTGATGCCGGACGGCTCGCCCTCCTTCGCGGACCCGCGCTACGTGCTGAAGCGCATCCTCGCCAAGACCTCCGACCTGGGCTTCACCTTCTACACCCACCCGGAGATCGAGTTCTTCCTGCTGAAGAACAAGCCGGTCGACGGCAGCCGCCCGACCCCCGCCGACAGCTCCGGCTACTTCGACCACACCCCGCAGAACGTCGGCATGGACTTCCGCCGCCAGGCGATCACCATGCTCGAATCGATGGGAATCTCGGTCGAGTTCAGCCACCACGAGGGCGCACCCGGCCAGCAGGAGATCGACCTGCGGTACGCGGACGCGCTCTCCACCGCCGACAACATCATGACCTTCCGTCTGGTCATGAAGCAGGTCGCGCTGGAGCAGGGCGTGCAGGCGACGTTCATGCCGAAGCCGTTCTCGGAGTACCCGGGCTCGGGCATGCACACCCACCTCTCCCTCTTCGAGGGCGACCGCAACGCGTTCTACGAGTCCGGCGCCGAGTACCAGCTCTCCAAGGTCGGCCGCTCCTTCATCGCGGGCCTGCTCAAGCATGCCGCGGAGATCTCCGCCGTGACGAACCAGTGGGTCAACTCCTACAAGCGCATCTGGGGCGGCTCCACCCGCGCCGCCGGAGCGGGCGGCGAGGCGCCCTCGTACATCTGCTGGGGCCACAACAACCGCTCCGCGCTGATCCGCGTCCCGATGTACAAGCCCGGCAAGACCGGATCGGCCCGCGTGGAGGTCCGCTCCATCGACTCCGGCGCCAACCCCTACCTGACGTACGCGGTACTGCTCGCCGCGGGCCTCAAGGGCATCGAGGAGGGCTACGAACTCCCGGCCGGCGCCGACGACGACGTCTGGGCGCTTTCCGACGCCGAGCGCCGCGCGATGGGCATCGAGCCGCTGCCGCAGAACCTGGGCGAGGCGATCTCGCTGATGGAGAAGAGCGAGCTGGTCGCGGAGACGCTGGGCGAGCACGTCTTCGACTTCTTCCTCCGCAACAAGAAGCAGGAGTGGGAGGAGTACCGCAGCGAGGTCACGGCCTTCGAGCTGAAGGCGCTCCTGCCGGTGCTGTAATCGCAGGTCGGCGCCGTTAGGGCGTGTGGGCGTGGCTTCGGGCCGACGGTGTGATTCCGTCGGCCCGAAGCTGTGTCAGAGGGCTGGGCCGTCTGTGGGCCGTGTACCCGACGTGCCCGTCGCAGACCCCAGGGTCTCGCTGTCCGGTGCGCTGGGCCTGCGCCCGTGCTTTCGAACCTGATCGAACACCGTCGCGGTGGAAGGCCTGATTGCCACAGTCTGGTGGGCCACAGTGTCCGGGGCCTTGATGCTGTGGGAGAGCTGCGATGCGAGGACGCGAGGAATCACGGGAGGGCCGCAGTACCCGTATCCCTCAAGGCTGAAGCGCGTGCCACGAGGAGCAGTCGGTCTGCGGTGATCATCAACGGATCACGGCACGAGAGAGACGAGACGACTTTGCGCAGGAACATCGCGATTGCCTTGACGGCCGCGACGTTGATCGCCGGCACCGTAACCGCACCCGCGGCCTTCGCCGGGGCCAGTGGCGCTCAGGCGTACACCTGTCACTACTCCGTTTCGGGAGACAGGGCGTATGCCGGCTACTACAGCGGCAATACGGTTATCCCGAGCTCCAGTGGGGTGTCGAGTTCCGGCATCGAGGCGCAGTGCCTGCTCAAGAGGGCAAAATTCGAACCCGGCACGATCGACGGTGTCTTCGGGCCCAACTCCCGAGCCGCTACCAGGCAGTTCCAGACCCTGATGAACAACGCGTTCGGCTACGGCATCGACATCGACGGCATCGTCGGCCAGGACACATGGCCTGCGCTGCGGTGGTACGCCATGTACAACGCCTGAGCAGCCGTCAGCGTCCACGGCTCGGAACTGCCGGACCACGACATGAGGGAGACGGGACGACATGCGCAGAAGCATTGCGACGGCTTTGACAGTCGCCACACTGATTGCCGGCACCGTTGCCGCGCCGGCCGCCTTCGCCGGCACCGCCGCCGCTCAGGCGTACAGCTGCGGCTTCAACGCCATGGAGCCCTATGCGTACGCCGGCTACTACGAGGGCATGACGGTCGTTCCGAGCTCCAGTGGGGTGTCGAGTTCGGGCATCGAGGCGCAGTGCCTGCTCAAGTGGGCAGGGTTCGACCCCGGCACGATCGACGGTGTCTTCGGGTCCAACTCCCGTGCCGCTGCCAAGCGATTCCAGACCATGATGAACAACTCGTACGGTTACACCCTCGCGACCGACGGCATCGTCGGCAGCAAGACATGGCCTGCTCTGCGAACCTATGTCTGCTATCGATCATAATCATTCGTTCTGTTCCGGTGAACGCACGCTTCGGGCCGACGGTTTCGTACCGTCGGCCCGAAGCCGTTTCGGATGTGCTGGGCCGTCTGTGGGCCGTGCGGTGTGGCGCCGACGGCCTCGTACGTACCGTCCGGAGACCGTCCGGGTGCGGCCTCCACAGCACGGCGCGAGGTGCGTGTGGAACCCGCAGCCTTCGTGAACCGTGGGGTGCTGCGGCCGAGGCAGGTGCTCGTTGCCTTGATGTCCTCATCGGCGTCCAGGAGCACCGACGCCCCGCCAGGCCGCACTTCGAGCCGCCTGTTGCCGGGAGAGACGCTGACCTGACCAGGTGCAGCCGATCACCTCGTCACTCGAACGACGCATTCACGGTGCCGGATCTGGCGCAGCGCCGGAAGGTGAGCGGAACGGGCATTCCCACTCAGGAGGCGCATGTGAGCGCGATGGACATTCCCGAAGAGGCGCCACGCGCAGCAAAGGCGGCGGCACCGGCGGCGAGAGCGGGCACGCCACTCCTGGGCTGGGTGACTCTGGCCATGATGACGACCGCTTCGGTGGCCAGCCTGCGGGCCGCACCGACCATGGCGGTGTACGGACTCGCCTGTGTGTTCCTGTACCTCGTCCCAGCCATCTGCTTCCTGCTGCCCACCTCGCTGGTGTCGGCGGAGCTGGCTTCCGGCTGGTCCGGCGGTGTCTATCGCTGGGTCAGCGAGGGCCTGACGAAGCCGCTCGGTTTCCTGGCCGTCTGGTGCCAGTTCGCGATGACGATCTTCTACTACCCGAGCCTGCTGGCCTTCGTCGCGAGCACGCTCGCCTACGTCATCAACCCGGCCCTTGCCTCCAACGGTGTCTACACGGCCATCGTCATCATGGTCCTGTACTGGACAGGCGTCTGGATCTCCTCCCGCGGCACCAAGGCACTCGCCGGCCTCGCGTCCTGGGGCCTGGTCATCGGCACCCTCGTTCCGGGCACGCTTCTGGTGGTCCTCGGCATGGTCTTCCTCGGCCAGGGCAACCCCTCCGCCGCGCCCATGGACGCGGGCCACATCCTCCCGCCCTGGGTGGGCATTGCCAGCCTCGTGCTGATCGTCAACAACTTCCTCAGCTATTCGGGCATGGAGATGAACGCCGTCCACGTCTCCTCGCTCAAGGACCCGCCCCGCGAGTTCCCGAAGACGATGTTCCTGGCTATGGGGATGGTGCTGCTGATCTTCATCCTTCCCGCACTCGCCATCAGCTGGGTCGTGCCCGCCGACCAGCTCTCCCTGACCGCAGGCGTCATGCAGGCGTTCGACGCGTTCTTCGCGTACTTCGACATCGGCTGGCTGACCCCCATCGCGGCCGTTGCCTTGGTCTCCGCGTCGCTGGGCGGCATGCTCACCTGGCTCGCCGGGCCGTCCAAGGGCCTGCTCCTGATCTCCCGGCAGGAGGGCTACCTGCCGCCCTACCTCCAGAAGCTCAACGGTCGCGGCGTCCAGCAGAACATCCTGGTCACGCAGGGCATCGTCACCTCGGTGATCGCTCTGATGTACGCCCTGATCCCGAACGTCTCAAGTGTGTACTGGATCTTCTCGGTGATCACCACACAGGTATACCTGGTCATGTACCTGTTGATGTTCGCAGCCGCGGTCCGCCTCCGTAAGACCCAGCCGGACCACCCCCGCGGCTACCGCGCCCCGGCCCTCACCCTGATCTGCGTCGTAGGCTTCGCGGCCTCGGCGGCGGCCCTCGTCATCGGGTTCATCCCCTCCTCCCAGTTCGGCGGCGGCAGTGTCTTGGCGTACGTCGGCTTCATCGCAGCCGGACTGCTCCTCCTCGGCTTCGTCATCCCCTGGCTGTTCCTTCACTTCCGCAAGCCCAGCTGGCGCTCGGTCGAGACCGCCGAGAGCACGACGGGAGACGCGTCATGAGTACCGGCACGAAATCCTCGCAAGACAGATGGATCTACATCGGCGCGATCGTGATCCTCGTGGCGCTGGTGGTGGTCGGGCTCATCACCTACGGGAGCCTGCGCGCCACCAACCAGTCCACGAGAAAGGCCAATCAGCTCGCTGACGAACTGGAACAGGCGGGCTACCCACGGCCCGACATCGACCAGGTGGCCCGCACGCTCGGCACCGACGGCGGCCACGTCTGCGAAGACCCCGCGTCCGCACTCAAGACCGCCCTGTGGAAGATCAACCTCTCCAACGGCGCGACCGGACCTGGGCAGCGCCCGGTCATCGCGGACCGCAGAGCCGTGGAAGCGGGCGCGATCATCCTTGGGGTCTACTGCCCGGACAAGCTGGAGAAGGTCCGGGACAGGATCGACGAGCTGAAGACCGACGACACGGTGGAGGGTGAGAGCAATGGCTGACGCTCCGCCTGACTCCGGCGGCCCGCACTCCGACGGGCTCGCCGACGCGATCGCGGCGCTGATGCCTCGCGCCAAGGCCGATCTCGCCGAACTGGTCGCCATCCCCTCCGTCGCCGATCCTCGGCAGCAGCCGCCGGAGGAGTGCCGCAGAGCCGCCCAGTGGGTCGCCGACGCCTTCAGTGAGGCCGGACTCTCCGATGTCCGTCTTGCCGAGACCCCGGACGGCAGCCACGCCGTGCTCGGGCACCGGCCGCCACCGCCTGGTGCGCCCACGGTCCTGCTCTACTGCCACTACGACGTGCAGCCCCCTCTCGACGACGACGCATGGACCTCGCCGCCGTTCGCCCTCACCGAGCGCGACGGTCGTTGGTACGGGCGAGGCACGGCGGACTGCAAGGGCAATATCGTCATGCACCTCACGGCGCTGCGCGCGCTCGGCGCCGACCTTCCCGTCGGGCTGAAGTTCGTCGCAGAGGGCTCCGAGGAGCAGGGAACGGGCGGCCTGGAGCGCTATGTGGTCCAGCATCCCGAGGAGTTCGACGCGCAGGCGCTGCTGATCTGCGACACGGGCAACGCCGCCGTGGGCCGGCCGACGGCCACGTCCTCGTTGAGAGGGCTCGCCAATGTCGTCGTCACCGTCTCCACACTGCGCGGCGATGTCCACTCCGGGATGTTCGGCGGCCCCGCCCCCGACGCCCTCGCGGCGCTCATCGTCATGCTCGCCTCGCTGCGGGACCCCGATGGCGGCACCCGGATCAAGGGCCTGGACTGCTCAGGGACCTGGACCGGAGTCCCGTACGACGAGGCGCAATTCAGGGCCGACGCCGGTGTTCTGGACAGCGTACGACTCACCGGTTCAGGGTCTGTCGCCGACCGCGTGTGGGCCCGGCCCGCGGTCACCGTGCTCGGGGTCGACTGCGCACCTGTCGTCGGGTCGGCCGCCGCCGTGCCGGCCGAGGCGCGTGCCCGGGTCAGCCTGCGGGTGCCACCCGGTACGGATCCGGAGGCCGCGCGCGCGGCGCTCACCGCACATCTTGAGACTGCGGCCCCGTGGGGAGCGCAGGTCTCGGTGGCAGCCGAGGCCACCGGCTCGCCGTTCCGCGCTGCCACCGACGGACCCGCCTATGCGGCGCTCGGCAGGGCGATGAACCAGGCGTATGGCCGCCCCTTGGAGTTCTTGGGGCAGGGTGGCTCCATCCCGCTCTGCAACGTACTGGCCGACACCTTCCCCCGAGCCGAGATCATCCTGATGGGGGTCGAGGAGCCACGGTGTCTGATCCATGCACCCAACGAAAGCGTGGACCCGACAGAGATCGAGCACATGGCTCTCGTCGAGGCACTGTTCCTGCGCGAATACGCGAACCTTCACGCTTGATGCCGCCCCCTCCCGACACGGGTGTCGGGAGGGGGCACGGGGCGTCAGCGGAGTTCGTACGCGACCGCTTCCCGGATCTCCCCGGGCAGGCCGTCGTACGCGGCGAGCCGGGCGAGGGCGGCGCGGCTCTCGGGCACGGACTTGGTGCAACTGAGCGCGCCCACTGCCTTTTCGGCGGCCATGCCGCGCTGGACGTAGAGCTCGGCGAGGTCCATGAGCCACGGTGTGAGGGCGGCCTCGTCGTCGACCATGAGGCCGCACCAGTACAGGGTCCGCTCGGCGATCCAGGCAGTGATGCGGCGGGTCCAGATCTCCTGGAAGCCGGCCGTGGCGAGCCCGCGACGGGCGCACTCGGCCTCGGCCTCGGCCATGCGTCCGGCCGTCACGTGCCGGGCGTAGGGCATGCGCTCGCGCAGGACGGCACGGATCTCGGTCCACTCGGGGTACGCGTCGTCGCCGGAGTCGTGGAGGACCGTCTCCTGCGGCGGCTCCGGACCGGCGAGCGGCTCGGACGGGAGGCAGGCTTCCAGCACGGCCCGCGCGTAGGCGAGGGTCTCCTCGTCCTCCTTCTCCGTGGTCCAGATGAAGTCGTTGTCCCACGGGTACGGGTAGGCCAGCAGCACCCCCGCCAGCAGCGGGGTTTCATCGGTGGCGGTCACGAGACTCCCAGGTAGTCCATCGCGCTCTTGGGGTCGTTCATCTTGCCGGAGTCCAGCGCCGCCCGCTTGTCGGCGTCGCTCTTGGCGTTCCACGCGTCGTCCATGGCCTTGATCTGCTGCGGCGTGAAGTCCTGGCCGGCGATACGGACTCCGAGCCCGTTCTCGGCGAAGGTCTGCGCCGGAGTGCCCCCAGGGGTGACGTTGTTCTTCTTGTCCGTCTGGTAGCCGTCGAAGATCTTGTGCCAGTCCTTCTTCTGCTCGATCTCGTAGCGGGCTGCCCTCGGCGGGGTGGCGCCGTCCTCCTTGGCCCAGTCCGCGAGCCGCTTCGCCTGGGCCGGGACGGTGTACTTGGTGGCGGCGTTGGCGGTGTTCTTCACCTCGACGGCGTGGATGTTGCCGTCCTTCCCCTTGTAGAGGACGTCGACGTCGTCCACAGCGCTGACATCGACCGTGGTGCCGTCGCCCATGTCGACGGTCTGGCGGCCCTTCTTGCCACCGACCGCGCCGTAGACCTTGGTGCCCTCGGCGGCCTCGCCGACCGCGCGCCGGGCGGCGCTGACCTCGGCCATCGACTCGGCCAGCTTGTGCCGGTTGCCGGCCTTGAGCACCTCGGACGCCAGCGACCCCCGCGTCTGGGTGTCGATGGAGGTGTCCTTGAGCATGCCGTCGAGGTCATCCAGCACGGCGGCCAGCTCCTCCTTGCTGTACTCGCCCTTGCTGTAGTCGGGATTGTCTTTGGCCTTCGCGACCAGGTCGTCGATGGCCTTCTCGTTGAGGTTGAGGCGGTCCGACTTGGGCGTCTTGCTCTTGTCGCGGGCATCGAGGATCGTCTGCTTGACCTTGGCGGCCACATCTCCGAGCTCGGCCGCGTCGGCCACCCTGTCCGCCTCGTCCGCCTGCTCCTGCGCCTCGCGGGCATCGTCCGCCTCGGCGCCCTTGCAGCCTTCGCCGTTCTCCGCGAAGAAGCCCACCGGAACCGCAGCGGGCGCGGCCGCGAGGACGACGGTGCCGCCGCCGGACCCGCCGAGGGGGCGTGGGGCGCCTCCGCCGTACGGGACGAGGCGCGCGCCGCCCAGAGCGGCGAGCTTGCATTCGCCCGCTTCCTCGACCTTCTTCCTCGCATCGTCGGCGACGTCCTGGGCTTCGTCCGCGGCGTCCCGGGCGCCCTTGGTGTCACCGGCGCCCACGGCCTTGCGGGCGCGGCCCGCCGCGTCCTTGGCCTTGTCCACGGCCTCGGTGACGGCTCCGGCGATCTTGCCGAGGCGGCCGAGCTTGCCGAGTTTGGCGGCGGCCTTGACCTCGCCGTAGCCGGGAATGAACAGCGAGCCGACGTTCCATATGACGTTGCTGACCGCCTGGGTCTCCTCGCCGCGGTTCCAGCTGTCGCGTACCTCGTCACCGACGAACATGTCGTCCAGCGGCTTCACGACGACGTCGACGCCGCTCCCGCCCCAGTCGGTGAGCGCGTCCCAGTAGTCGCCCCTGTCCCACTTGTCACCGGCTTCCTTGGTGCCCTCGTGCCAGGGGTCATCGAGCGTCTTGCCGTAGTCCCACAGGCCGGTGACGCTGTCGATCGGGTGAATGATCGTGTCCCAGGTGTCGGTGACATCGCCCCACAGGCCGTCCACGACGATGCCCTCGCCGACCTGGCCGAGCTGGTCCAGGGTGCAGCCCCAGAAGCCGGAGCACTCCTTCTTCTCGTCGCCGCCGTCATCGCCGTCATCGCCGTCCTGCGACGCCCCGTCCCCGATCTGCTCGTACGGGTCGGTCGGGTCGCCGTCCTCGTCGTCCTCGGAGCCGGGTGGGCCGTCACCGGGGCCGTTCTGGCCGCCGGTGGTGCCCTCTGTGCCGCCGGTGGTGCCCTCTGTGCCGCCGGTGGTGCCGCCCGTGCCGCCGGTGGTGCCGCCCGTGCCGCCGGTGGTGCCGCCCGTGCCGCCGGTGGTGCCGTTCGTGCCGCCGGTGGTGCCGTTCGTGCCGCCGGTGGTGCCCTCTGTGCCGCCGCCGGTCACGCCTCCGTCGATGGAACCGTCCGCGCCGTCGCCCGTTTCGTCGCCCGACTGGGTTGTCTCACCGCCACCGTCGGCCGGGCAGGACTGGCCGACCACGGAGCAGATGGCCTCCTTCAGCCGAGCGGACATCTCTCCGCCGACCCCGCTCAGTACCAGCGCCATGATGATGGCGACCACCATCACGACCAGGCCGGTGTACTCCACCGCCGACTGACCGCGGTCCCGGCGCCAGGTGATCATGTGGGGGAGGGAGAACGGCGGCCGCTCCTGCCGATGGGACGGCGTCGAACGGAACCACTCCCGCGAGTCCTTCGTGCACAGGAAGACCAGGATCACGACGGGCAGCACGAGTTGGGTGAGGCCCTGGACCGAGCCGTCCCGCAGGTTGGCCAGGCCGCCGGATATCAGCCAGGCCTGTACGGCGATCAGCCCCCAGCGGACCCCGTTGCCGCCCGTCCACGCCCGGCGTGCGAGCAGCCACCCGGTGACACCGGGCGCCGCCGCGTACAGCAGCATGCCGAGCAACAGGCCGCCCAGCGCGTCCACCTGGGCGGCGGAGAGCAGCAGGCCGAAGCCACCCACGACCGTCGCCCCGAACAGCACGTACACGAGCCAGCGCGCGACCACCAGTTGCTGCGGCATCGCGCGTCGCGCGACTCCGCCCGCCCCGGCGACATCAGCATGAAAAGACATACTCATCCACCCCCCAGCGGCGAGAGTAGGTCACCAGAGCGATTTCCAGGTGGGCCCTCGGGCCCAAATGGGGGGCCCAACTTCCGGTCCACGGAGCGTCTTCGGACTACCGGACCGTGGAACCCGTCCTCGCCGAGGAGGCACGCGAGCTACTCGGCACGGACACGCTGACCCGCGCTCACGTCAAGGACTTCGACGTCTTCCCCCACGTCTGGGGTCACTCGGGCGACTGATCCGCAGGGCCACCGGGCCGGGCCGGTACCGGCCGGTGAAGGAACGCTCCGGGCAGGGGATCCGACCTGCTTCTGCCTGGACCGACGGGGCCTCTCGCTGGGGTCACTTCTCGCGCATCCAGGCGACCGTGGTCCGTGTCTCGCGGATTCGCCAGCCCGCCGGGGTCCGCGCTGCGGTGCAGTCAAGTCGCAGGCCGCTTGTCAGGTGGGGGGCCTCGCCGTCGCGGAAGAAGTACACGAGGGAGTTCGCCGAGGCGGCCGCCCGGTCGCCGTTCACGTCCACCAGCAGGTCGGTCGTCAGGTGCTGGGTGTGCTCCCCCTCGACCTCGGCCCGGCGCAGGAAGCCGACGAGCTCGTCGAGGCCGCGGATTTCGCCCGAGCGGGGCGAGTGCCCCACGACATCGTCGGTGAAGACGGTGCCTGCGTCCTCCCACCGCTTCTCGTCGAGCAGGCGTGCGAAGCGGGTGAACAGGTCGGTGATCTCGATGCGGTCGGCGACCGGACTGTGCGTGGACATGGATCCCCATTTCGTTGGCGTTCCCAACATTGGCGTCGCCAACTATACAGAGAAATTCGTTGGCTGCGCCAACGATGTAGGGTGGCTGTCGTGGAAGAGACCCCCGCGACCCCCGCACACCTGACCGCGAAGCCGAGCTGGCTGATCACCCAGGCGGCCGTGCACGCACACCGGTTGGCGTCCGAGGGCTTCGGTGAGGTGGGTGCGCGCGGATACCACTACCGGATCCTGGCCGCGCTGGACGAGTTCGGGGTGGCCAGCCAGGCGGAGCTCGGTCGCCGGTGCAGCATGGACCGCAGCGACGTCGTGGCGGCGATCAACGAACTGGCCCAGCAGGGCTGCGTCGAGCGGACGCCGGACCCGGACGACCGGAGGCGGAACAGGGTGACCCTCGCCGCGGCGGGTCGTCAGCAGCTGCGACGCATGGACCTAGTGCTCGACAGGGTGCAGGACGACCTGTTGGAGCCGCTCTCGGCAGAAGACAGGCAGACACTGACCCATCTGCTCACCCGGCTGCTCGCTCACCACCAACGGCCCTAGGCCCAGACATCGGTTCCGGGCCGACGGCACCGTGCCGTCGGCCCGAAGTCCTCTCAGGCGCAGGTGAGGCTGCCGGGTGCGGTGGTGGGGCTGCCGGTGGCGGTGAAGCCGAACGTGGTCGTGCCGTTGGGGGCGGTGGTGCCCGACCACGGGGCGTTCCGTACCGTGACGGACCCGCTGGTTCCGGTGTTCACTCCGTTCCAGAGGCTGCTGATCGACTGGCCGGCGGCCAGGGTCATCCCGACCGTCCATCCGCTCAGCGCCGTGCTGCTGCTGTTGTTCCGGATCGACACCTCGCCCTGGAAGCCGCCGGACCAGCTCTGGACGGTCCGGTAGCCGGCGGTGCACGTGGCGTCGGAACCGTCGTCCGGGTCACCGCCGTCGTCCGGGTCGCCGACGCCGGTCAGGACCGGGGTCTGCCAGTCCTTCCAGGCCGACAGGTCACCGGACTTGCGCGGGGAGACCCTGAACACGCCCGGAGCGGTACCCGTGTTCAGGAGGAACCTGCTGATGCTCTGCTGCAGCGGCCCCTTCCACTCGGACCTGGCCGCGCAGTGGGTGCCGTCCTGCACGTCCGACCAGTAGCTGATGTGGGACCCGGCGCCGAGGGCCTTGTAGACCTCCGCCCCGCCCAGTGCCGCGACGCTCCCCGACCTGGCGCTCAACCAGTCGACGTGCGGGTTCTCCATGAGGAACAGGCCCCGCGGCGCGACCATGCCCACGATCTCGTGGGTGTCCACCGGCAGCGTGGCCGGGTTGCCCGTGAAGGAGCCGAACGCGTCGCCCAGCCACGGCTGTTCCGAGTAGGCGCTGCTCAGCGGCTGTCCGCCGCTCTCTCCGGGAATCCCGCGGAGGGCGGGGGCGCCACCGGAACCCGACTCGATCGGCATGGTGAGATCGATGCGCTGGTCGAACGCACCGGCCACGAAGGCGCCCTTGCCGAACCGCGAGCAGCCCGTGACGCCGGTCGCGTCGGCCTTGAGCAGGTTTCCGCCCGACTGTTCGATGACGTCGATGATGCGGCTCACGCCCCAGGCCCAGGCCATCAGCAGCCCCGTGCTGCTCGACGAGCCGTAGACGCTGTAGAACGCGCCCTGTTTGCTGTTACGCGGCGTTCCTTCCCGCCCCACCGTGTACGGGTCGAAATTGACGACCGCCGCACCCGAGGCCTTGATGGTGGCCGTGTCCGCCCCGAGTCCGCCCAGGACGACGACGGCCGGGAAGGGGCCGGAACCGCTCGGCAGCTCGACCTTCGCCGAGAAGGCTGCGCTCCTGCCCTGGTCCGTCACGTTCACGGTGATGCCGGTCGATGAGACCGTTCCCGTGACGCCCGCGGGCTTGGCCGGCTTCTGGCCGTAGACCGACCTTTCCGCCTGCTCCCTGATCTCCGCGCGACGACAACGCCATTCCGACATGGTGGAGACGCGCGTCCCGTCCAGCTTCCTGAAGGGATCGGGGAGCTTCGAGTTGGCCGGCGAGGCTCCGGGGTCGGTTACGGCGCAGTCGGCCCCGTCGTCCTCGACAGCGGGATCGGCCTGCACCGCGGCGGCCTGCCTGCCGGTGGCGCTCGCCTGCGGGGCGAGGGACGCGGTCGCCAGACTCGCGACTGTCACCAGGGCGGCTGCGGCTGCCACCGCCCTTGATCTGTACCGGTACCGAAGGGAAAAGCGCATGGGGGACCTCCAGAAGGCGGGTGCGGAGTGCGGATCCGGTCTGGCGGGGGACCGCCGGGAGTGCCGGACAGGGACGGCAGCGTGAGGACTCCCGGTGTGGGGGCCGGTCGGATGCGGCACCAGGTGTGGGAGCGCTCCCGAGCTTAGGGAGGGGGGTCAGGGCGTGACAACGGGTGGACCTGGGGCACCTGAGGTTGGCCGTTCTCGCACGCTTCTGGGTACGTACCGTGTTCGCCGAACCGGTACGTAAAGGTGAAAGGCGGTCATGCGAACCGCCGTCAGGGGCTCGGCGCAACAGGGGCTTTCGGCCACTTTCGGAATGTAGGGCGAAACTTTCGATGCGGGTGGGGCGGGCCGATGCCGGGAGCGGGTGATCGTTCCGTTACCCCGCGGAGGGCAACCGCGGAGACGGATTCACGGTCGAACCGACGTGATCAGAAGACGCCTCCTCCCCCTGTGCGCCGCTGCCCTGTCGGCCACCCTGCTGTTGACCGCCTGTGCCGGCGGTTCCGCGGACGACGAACCCGCCCACCCGGTCTTCGGCGTACCGGTCGAGCAGCAGCCCCGCCAGGCGCTCCTGGCGACCCAGGCAGCGCGTACCGCGAGCTTCACCCAGACCCTGACCTTCACCTCTCCGTCGGGTGACACGGTGCAGAAGACCTCGGGACGGCTCGACTTCCCGGGCGGCCGGGCCGTCGGTTCGATCGACTGGGCACTCGCCGAGGACCTGCCGGACGAGGCCCAGGACGCGTTGCTCGGTGTCCGGCTGGGGGAGGGCCGGTCCCCCGCGCGTACCCGGGTGGCGGTCGAGCCCGACAGCATCCGGCTGCGTGCGGGCGAGGCCGGCTACTGGCTGCGCTACGAAGGGCCCTCGGAGGCGTTCGGCGCCGGCGCCGCGATCGACGCGCTGCGGGGAGCCGAGTCCGCCTTCGGCGGCACGCTCCTGGAGATTCTGAGCGGGGCCCAGGACGTGAAGCAATCGCCGGCCGCCAAGAAGGGCGGCCGCACCTACCTGGCGAAACTCACCGCCTTCAACGCCCTGCGCCTGTTCCCCAAGGACCTGGGTTCCGAACTCATCGCCGACATCGACCCGAACGGTACGGAGACGCCCGTGTCGCTCAGCATGTCCGCGGACGCCAACGGGAGGGTCACGCGGGCGGAGGCGGACTTCTCGGCCCTGCTGGACAAGAAGGGCAGCGCCCTGGACGAGGTGACCGGCCTGCGAGCCGTTCTGCGGGTGAGCGGGTTCGGGAAGTCCGCGCCCGTCATGCCGGCAGCCGCGGAGCAGACGCTCGACGCCAAGGGGGCCGTCACGGCGGTCGGTGACGTGAAGAAGGGCGGATGCGCCGACCTCACCACGGGCACCCGCACCCTCGACCTGGTGGTGTCCGTCCCCTGTGCGCAGCCCCACGAGGCCCGCGTCTTCGCCCACGCGCGGTTCGACGCGGCGTACCCGGGCTACAGGAAGGCGAAGCGGATGGCCGGCGACGCGTGCCGGGAGGCGTACGGGTCGGCGCCCGCCGACTGGACCCGGGAGGGAACCGAGAAGGGTCACTTCCGGTACACCTGGCCCGGGAAGGCCAGGTGGGGCGTCGGTGCCGATCCGGTGGTCACGTGCTACGTCGAGACCCGGTGACGTACCGCGCCTCCATCGACGACTTCCGCCTGGCCTACGGGTACATGACCGGAACGCACCGGTCCCGGGAGCAGGGCGTGTGGTGAACGGCCCGACTCGGGTAATGTGACCCGTCCCGAGACCGGGACCGACCCAGGAGGTGAGACCCATTACCGCTTCAGCAGGCTGGGTGCTCACCACTCGCCGTCGCGTGCCCGACACGGCATAAGCGATCGCGGAGCGCCCATCGGTTTTCCCGAAAGGCTCCTCCGCATGCAGGAATTCGCTTCACCGCACACCGTCTCCTCGATCGTCACCACGCTCCGTGCCGCCGGCTGCGTCTTCGCCGAGGACGAGACCGAGCTCCTCCTCTCCACCGCCACCGGTGCGGCGGAACTCGCCGCCATGGTCGAACGCCGCGTCGCCGGTCTGCCGCTTGAACACGTGCTCGGCTGGGCCGAGTTCTGCGGGCTGCGCGTCGCCGTGGACCCCGGGGTCTTCGTGCCCCGCCGCCGTACCGAGTTCCTCGTCCGCCAGGCCGTGGCGCTCGCCGGGCGGAAGCCGGCCGTCGTCGTCGACCTCTGCTGCGGTTCAGGGGCGCTGGGTACGGCGCTGGCGGCGGCACTGCCGCACGTCGAACTGCACGCCACGGATGTGGAACCCGCCGCCGTGCGGTGCGCGCGGCGCAATGTCGGTGAGCTCGGACGGGTCTACGAGGGCGACCTCTTCGAGTCGTTGCCCGGTTCGCTGCGCGGGCGCGTCGACGTTCTGCTCGCCAACGTGCCGTACGTGCCCACGGACGACGTCGAACTGCTGCCGGCCGAGGCGCGCATACACGAGCCGCGCGTGGCGCTCGACGGTGGCGGGGACGGCCTCGACGTCATGCGGCGCGTGGCCGCCGCGGCACCGGACTGGCTGGCACCCGGTGGCAGTCTCCTCGTCGAGACGAGCGAGCGGCAGGCGGGGCGCGCCGCGGAGACGGTGGGCGGCAGCGGGCTGAGGGCGCGCGTGGTCGTCTCGGAGGAGCTGTACGCCACGGTGGTGATCGGGACCCGCCCCGTGTAGCCGGTGGCCGGGACCCGCTCCGCGCGTTCCCGGAGCGGTGGGCGAGGTGCCGGGCACGTCAGGCGAAGCGCCAGCGTGTCTGGCCGTACGGGTCGCCCTTGGCGAAGCCGAAGGCCGTGCGGGGGGTCACCGCGAAGACCTCCGCACGGCCGCCGGCGCCGTTGGAGAACATGCCGTCGGTGACGCCGAAGTGCCAGTCGACGCCGTACTTCGTCTCCCAGGCCTCGGCCAGCGCGATCAGGCGCTTCTCGTCCGTCACCCGGTCGGCCCGGCCCTCGACCACCACGTCGAAGCCCTCGTCGAGCGTGTTGGCTCCGGTGGTCAGGACCACCTCCGGGTTGGCGGCCAGATTCTGTGCCTTGCGCTCCGCCGCGCCCGTGCAGAAGTGCAGGGCCCCGTCCGACCAGACCCCGATCAGCGGGGTGACGTGGGGGCGGCCGTCGGGGCGGACCGTGGAGAGCCAGTACAGCTCGGCGTCCGTCAGGAGGGCGACCGCCTCGGGCCACGGGCGGGCGGTGGCGTTCTCGCCGCTGTACCGGGAGTCCAGGGCGGTGTCCGGGGTGGCGTTCTCGTCCGGCATGACGGGCCTCCTGAGAGCCTTCGGCGTGATCGTTCCGTTCATCGTGCCTGCGAAGTACGGACTCCGCCGCCGCTCCGAATTCATCGGCGCACGGCTAGGCTCGAAGAGCGGACCTGTGTGGGTCCGCGGGCAGGAGAACACGGGATGACGACGGTGCCTGGGCGCAGGAGCAGCAACTTCACCCGACTGCTGCGGCACGGTTTCACCGATCCGTCCGCAGCCGAACGGCTCCTGGAACTGCCCGAGCTCTCCTCCGTACGGTCCGATCCCGTCCTCTTCGACGCACTCGGTGCCACGTCCGACCCCGACCTGGCCCTGCACAGCCTCGTCCGGCTCGTCGAGGCGGAGGAGGCGGACGAACGGCAGGTCCTGCTGGACACGCTCGTCACCGCCAAGCCGCTGAGGGACCGGCTCCTCGGCGTGCTCGGTGCCTCCGAGGCGCTCGGGGACCACCTGGCGCGGTACCCCCGCGACTGGCAGGTGCTCGTCACGTACGAGGCCACCGATCTGCACCCCGGCGTCGCTGAATTCGAACGCATGCTCGCTGATGCGGTCGACCCCGACTCGTTGCGGGTCGCCTACCGCCGTTCCCTCCTGTCGATTGCGGCCCGCGACGTGTGCGGCACCACCGAACTCGCCCAGGTCGCCGCCGAGCTGGCCGACCTGGCGACGGCCACCCTGCGAGCCGCGCTCGCCATCGCCCGTACCGCCGCCCCCGCCGACGCCGCCCGGTGCCGGCTCGCCGTCATCGCGATGGGCAAGTGCGGCGGGCACGAGCTGAACTACGTCTCCGACGTCGACGTGATCTTCGTGGGGGAGCCGGTAGACGGGGAGGAGGAGAACGGGGCCATGCAGGCCGCCACCCGCCTCGCCGCCCACATGATGCGGATCTGCGCCGACACCACCGTCGAAGGCACCATCTGGCCGGTCGACGCGAACCTCCGCCCCGAGGGCCGCAACGGGCCGCTGGTACGGACCCTGAGCTCGCACCTTGCCTACTACCAGCGCTGGGCCAAGACCTGGGAGTTCCAGGCCCTGCTGAAGGCCCGGCCGGTCGCCGGTGACCCCGCGCTCGGCGCCGAGTACGTCGAGGCGGTGTCCCCGCTGGTGTGGCAGGCCGCCGACCGGGAGAACTTCGTCGGCGACGTACAGAAGATGCGCCGTCGCGTCGTCGACAACATCCCCGTCGACCGGGTCGACCGTGAGCTCAAGCTCGGGCCCGGCGGGCTGCGGGACGTCGAGTTCGCCGTACAGCTGCTCCAGCTGGTCCACGGGCGCAGCGACGCCACCCTGCACGCGGGCTCCACCCTGGCCGCCCTGCGGGCGCTCGCCGACGGTGGATACGTCGGACGGGCGGACGCGGCGCAGCTGGACGAGGCGTACCGCTTCCTGCGCGCCATGGAGCACCGCATCCAGCTCTACAAGCTGCGCCGCACGCACCTGGTCCCCGAGGACGAATCGGACCTGCGGCGGCTCGGGCGCTCCCTGGGGCTGCGTACGGACCCCGTCGCCGAACTCAACAAGGCGTGGCGGCGGCATGCCTCGGTGGTGCGGCGCCTGCACGAGAAGCTCTTCTACCGGCCGCTGCTGGACGCCGTCGCCCAGCTGGCGCCCGGCGAGACCCGGCTCAGCGCGAAGGCCGCCATCGTCCGGCTGGAAGCCCTCGGATACGCCGATCCGGCGGCTGCGCTGCGGCATCTGGAGACCCTGTCGTCCGGGGTGTCCCGCAAGGCCGCCATCCAGCGCACGCTGCTGCCGGTCCTGCTCGGCTGGTTCGCGGACTCCGCCGATCCGGACGCCGGGCTCCTCGGCTTCCGGCAGGTGTCCGACGCGCTCGGCAAGACCCCCTGGTACCTGCGGCTCCTGCGGGACGAAGGCGCGGCGGCGGAGAACCTCGCCCGGGTCCTGTCCGCCGGCCGTCTCGCCCCCGACCTGCTGATGCGAGCCCCGGAGGCCGTCGCCATCCTCGGCGACCCGGAAGGGCTGAAGCCGCGCACCCGTGACCATCTGGAACAGGAGGTGCTGGCCGCGGTGGGCCGTGCGGCGGGCGCCGAGGCGGCGGTCGCGGTGGCGCGCGGGGTGCGGCGCCGGGAACTCTTCCGTACGACGGCCGCCGACCTGATCGGCTCGTACGGCACCGAGGAGAACCCCGCGGAACAGGATCCGGGCGCGCTCGTCGACCGGGTCGGACCCGCGGTCACCGATCTGAACGCCGCCACGATCTCGGGGGCCCTGCGTGCCGCCGTACGCGAGCAGTGGGGCGACACCCTGCCGACCCGGTTCGCGGTCATCGGCATGGGCCGCTTCGGCGGGCACGAGCTGAGCTACGGCTCCGACGCGGACGTCCTGTTCGTGCACGCTCCGCGGGAGGGTGTGAGCGACGAGGAGGCCGCCCGGGCCGCGAACACCGTCATCACGGAGATGCGCAGGCTGCTGCAGCTGCCGACCGCCGACCCGCCGCTGATCATCGACGCCGACCTGCGCCCCGAGGGCAAGAGCGGCCCGCTGGTCCGCACGCTGAAGTCGTACGAGGTCTACTACCGCCGCTGGTCGCTGGTCTGGGAGAGCCAGGCCCTGCTGCGCGCCGAGCCCATGGCGGGGGACGAGGAACTGGGGCGCGCGTTCATCGACCTGGTCGATCCGTTGCGCTACCCCGCCGAGGGGCTGGGTGAGGACGCCGTCCGCGAGATCCGGCGGCTCAAGGCGCGCATGGAGTCCGAACGGATACCGCGGGGCGCCGACCCGACCCTCCACATGAAGCTCGGCCGTGGCGGGCTGAGCGACGTCGAGTGGACGGTGCAGCTGCTCCAGATGCAGCACGGCTGGGCGGAGCCGGGCCTGCGGACGACTCGTACGCGTGAGGCACTGGCCGCGGCGTGCGCGGCGGAGCTGATCCCGGTGGAGGAGGCGCAGACGCTGGACGAGGCGTGGGTGCTGGCCACCCGGGTGCGCAACGCGGTGATGCTGGTACGGGGGCGGCCGGGCGACACGTTCCCCTCGAACCCGCGGGAGCTGACGGCGGTCGGGCGGTACCTGGGGTACGAGCCGGGGCACGTCGGGGACATGCTGGAGGACTACCGGCGGATCACGCGGCGGGCGCGGGCGGTGGTGGAGGAGCGGTTCTACGGGGCGGCGGGGTGAGGTGCGGGCGCGCCGTGCGGCGGCCGGGGGCACGGTTGCAGCCGGGCCGACCAAGCCCCTCCGGTGGCTGAGTCCCGGGGTCCGGGGCGGAACCCCGGGAGGGGGTCAGCCGGAGTTCCGCGGGGCTGATGAGGCAGGGGCCGGGCTCGGCCGGGTGGACGGGTGCGGCACGTCACGGCGGGTGCGGCGTGCCAGGACCGGCAGCAGCGAGCGCACGCGGCCACGGCCCCCCGCGGTCGCCGGCCGACGTGGCAGCCGGTGCGGCAGCCGCCCGTACCAGGCGTACGAGATCGCGTAGCCGAACGTCAGGCAGGCCATGCCGCCCACCGCGTCCAGCCAGAAGTGGTTCGCGGTCGCCACGATCACGACCAGCGTCGCCACCGGGTAGAGAAGGCCGAGGATCCGCGCCCACGGGACGGTGGCCAGGGCGAAGACGGTCAGGCCGCACCACAGCGACCACCCGATGTGCATCGACGGCATCGCCGCGTACTGGTTCGACATGTGCTTGAAGTTGCCCGAGGCCATCGAACCCCAGGTCTGGTGCAGCATCACCGTGTCGATGAAGCCCCCGCCGCTCATCAGGCGCGGAGGTGCCAGCGGGAACAGGTAGTAGCCGAGCAGGGCGACGCCCGTCGTGGAGAAGAGGATCAGCCGGGATGCCGCGTAGCGGCCGGGATGACGGCGGAACAGCCAGATCAGCACACCGATGGTCACGACGAAGTGCAGCGTCGCGTAGTAGTAGTTCATCGACACGATCAGCCATGTCACCGAGTTGACGGCCCGGTTGACCGTCTCCTCGAAGGCGAGCCCCACCGTGTGCTCGAGGGACCAGATCCAGTCGGCGTTGCGCAGGGCCGCGGCCTGCTGCTCGGGTACGGCGTTGCGGACCAGCGAGTAGAGCCAGTAACTGACCGCGATCAGCAGGATCTCGAACCAGAGGCGAGGGCGGCGCGGGGAGCGCAGCGAACGCAAGGACCACGATCGCGTCGGGCCGACGGCCTGCGTCGATCCGGTGGCCGCCGCCTCGTCGACGATGGGTGACGGGTTGGCCGCCATGCGGTCTTCCTGTGTGGTCACGTGCGAATCACCCATAGGCGCAGAGTCTGCCAGATACGTCTCCCTGGGCCCGATGATCCTCCGGTCGGGTTCCGGTCGCACATTCTGCACCTTAACGACGAGGGTGGGATCCTGGGCCGGGGCCGGGCCCCGAAGCCGTCGAGCCGCGAACGACCAGCTCAGGCATGAAGACGAACTCGCTGTGCGGGGCCGGCGTACCGCCGATCTCCTCCAGCAGCGTACGCACCGCCGCCTGACCCATCGCTGTCACGGGCTGACGGATCGTGGTCAGCGGCGGATCGGTGAACGCTATGAGGGGCGAGTCGTCGTAGCCGACCACCGAGAGGTCGCGCGGCACTTCCAGCGACATCCGGCGGGCGGCCCTGATCGCGCCGAGCGCCATCATGTCGCTCGCGCACACCACCGCGGTGCAGCCGCGCTCCATCAGCGCCGAGGCGGCGGCCTGGCCGCCCTCCAGCGTGTACAGGGAGTGCTGTATCAGTTCCTCCACCGCTTCCGCGGTGAGGCCGAGCTGCTCCCGCATCGTGGCGTGAAATCCCTCGATCTTGCGCAGTACGGGAACGAAGCGCTTCGGGCCGACCGCGAGACCGATGCGCTGATGCCCGAGTGACACCAGGTGCGTCACCGCGAGCCGCATCGCGGCGCGGTCGTCGGGGGAGATGAACGGCGCCTGCACCTTCGGCGAGAAGCCGTTGACCAGGACGAAGGGAACACCCTGTGCGCGCAGTTGTTCGTAGCGCTGCATATCGGCCGAGGTGTCGGCGTGCAGACCGGAGACGAAGATGATGCCCGAGACGCCGCGGTCGACGAGCATCTCGGTGAGCTCGTCCTCGGTGGAGCCGCCGGGCGTCTGGGTCGCCAGCACGGGGGTGTAGCCCTGCCGGGTCAGCGCCTGGCCGATCACCTGGGCCAGTGCCGGGAAGATCGGGTTCTCGAGCTCGGGCGTGATCAGGCCGACGAGACCCGCACTGCGCCTGCGCAGCCGGACCGGGCGTTCGTACCCGAGGACGTCGAGCGCCGCGAGGACTGATTCACGGGTGGTCGCTGCAACACCGGGCTTGCCGTTCAGTACGCGGCTGACCGTAGCTTCGCTGACCCCCGCCTGAGTTGCGATATCGGCAAGCCGTGCGGTCATGAGGGGACTGTACCGGGCGCGTGTCGTATTGCCCACCATGTGCAGGATTCGGGCACCCGGGCCCCGGAGCCCGGGCCTGTCGGGGTCTCCGCAGCAACATCTTGCAAGGCCTTGCGGGCGCAGTCGGCTGCTCGCGGTCGGATCGTCATACCGTGCGAAGATGGGCCCTGGCCTGGTGTGGGCAGGGTTGCGAGGCTCCCGTCAAGAGGCTTGACGGCAACCTTGCGGACACGCCAATGTAACGATCGTCGGAGCTTGCAGAAATCTTCCGCAAAGTCTTTCGGTCGTCTTTCATCCTTGTTACGTTCACGTCGACCCGGCGCCGCGACGGAGCGGTACGGCAGTTGAAGGAGTTCAGATGCGACGTGGCATAACGGCCACCGCCCTGGTCGCGGCCCTGGCGCTTGCGGCAACCGCCTGTGGCAGTGATGACGAGACCGGCGGCAGCAAGAGCTCGGGCGAGCTCTCCGGCACGGTGACCTGGTGGGACACCTCCACGGTCGGCAGTGAGGACAAGGTCTTCAAGAAGCTGGCCGAGGGCTTCGAGAAGAAGCACCCGAAGGTTGACGTCAAGTACGTCAACGTTCCCTTCGGCGAGGCGCAGAACAAGTTCAAGAACGCGGCGCAGGCCGGCGCCGGTGCTCCCGACGTCATCCGCTCCGAGGTCGCCTGGACCCCCGAGTTCGCCGATCTCGGTTACCTCGCGCCGCTGGACGGCACCGCGGCGCTGAAGAACGAGAAGGACTTCCTCGAGCAGGCCGCCGCGTCGACCAAGTACAAGGACAAGACGTACGCGGTCCCGCAGGTCATCGACTCCATGGGCATCTTCTACAACAAGAAGATCTTCGCCGAGGCCGGTGTCGAGGTCCCCGCGACCATCGCGGACCTCAAGACCGTCTCCAAGAAGATCAAGGAGAAGACCGGCAAGACCGGCCTCTACCTGCGCGGCGACGACGCGTACTGGTTCCTCTCCTTCCTGTACGGCGAGGGCGGCGACCTGGTCAACGCCTCCAACAAGTCCGTCACGGTGGACAAGCCCGAGGGCGTCAAGGCGTTCCAGACCGTCAAGGACCTCGTCGACTCCGGTGCCGCGAAGACCGACGCCACCGACGGCTGGGAGAACATGCAGTCGTCGTTCAAGGACGGCAAGGTCGCGATGATGATCAACGGTCCTTGGGCCGTCGCCGACACGCTGACCGGCAAGGAGTTCGCCGACAAGGCCAACCTGGGTATCTCCCCGGTGCCGGCCGGTTCGGCCTCGCAGGGCGCCCCGCAGGGCGGCCACAACCTCGCCGTCTACGCGGGCTCCAAGAACCTGGACGCCTCCTACGCCTTCGTCGAGTACATGACCTCGGTGGAGACCCAGGCGCAGACCGCCGGTGAGCTGAACCTGCTCCCGACCCGCACCTCCGCGTACGCCAAGCAGGAGGCCGTGGACAGCGAGATCGTCGGCTTCTTCAAGCCGGTCGTCGAGACCGCCGTCGAGCGCCCGTGGATCCCGGAGACCGGCAGCCTCTTCGCGCCTCTCGTCACCGAGTACACCAAGGTCCTCACCGGCCAGACCACGCCGGAGAAGGCCGCGTCCACGACCGGCGACTCCTACCGCAAGCTCCTCAAGGGCTGGAAGTAACTCAGGAAGGCAGGCCGACTGATGGCTGTCCACACCAGCCAGTCGGTGGCGAAGGCCGCGGGCGACGTTGTCGCCCGCGGCCGGAGCCGCGGTACTGGTAACCCCCCGCCACCGAGCAGGCTCCGGCGGGCCATGTCGGTCCACTGGTACGCCTGGACCATGGTCGCCCCCGTTGTGATCGTCATCGGCGTGATCATCGGCTATCCGCTGGGCCGCGGCATCTGGCTGTCGCTGACCGACGCGAACGAGCGCAACGTCGCACGGTCCATCGGTGTCAACGAACTGCCCGCCACCTACAAGTTCGTGGGCGTGGACAACTACGTCGACGCGCTGACGGGTACCCAGTTCCTCGGCACGCTCGGCTGGACGCTGGTGTGGACGGTCTCCTGCGTAGGCGTCACGTTCTGCCTCGGCATGGGCCTCGCCAACATCCTCAACCGCCGTATCGCGGGACGCTCCGCCTACCGCATGGCCCTGATCCTGCCCTGGGCCATTCCCGGCTTCGTCTCGGTCTTCGCCTGGCGCTTCCTCTACAACGAGGACCGCGGGCTGCTCAACAAGATCCTCGGCGGCGGCGGCATCGACGGCATACCGTGGCTCAACGACCCCACCTGGGCCAAGTTCTCCGTCATCGCCGTCAACGTCTGGCTCGGCGTGCCGTTCATGATGGTCGCCCTGCTCGGCGGACTGCAGTCCATACCCTCGGAGCAGTACGAAGCGGCCGAGATGGACGGCGCCACCGCCTGGCAGCGCTTCCGGCACATCACGCTCCCCGGCCTGCGCCCGGTGTCCACCACGGTGATCCTGCTCTCCACCATCTGGACCTTCAACATGTTCCCGGTGATCTTCCTGCTGACCCGCGGCGGACCCGGTGAGGCCACCCAGATCCTGGTCACCCAGGCCTACAAATTCTCCTTCGAGATCAGCCCGCGCGACTTCGCGCAGTCCTCCACCTGGGGCGTGCTGATCCTCGTACTCCTGATGCTCTTCGCCATGGTGTACCGGCGAGTGCTCCGCACGCAGGGAGACAACTGGTGACCACTCTCACGGAAACCTCCGCCCGGCACGCCGCCCGCAGGCCCAGGAAGCGCGGCGACCGCTCCCCGGCCGCGTCCGTGGCCCTGCACGTCACCCTGATCGTCGCGTCCGTGATCGCGGTCTTCCCGGTGCTGTGGGTCCTGCTGACCTCGCTGAAGCCCGCCAAGTTCGCCACGACGACGGACTTCTTCAAAGAGACGACGTTCGAGAACTACACGAACCTGATCAAGGACACCGAGTTCCTGAGCTGGTTCGGCAACTCCGTGGTCGTCGCGGGGCTCTCCACGGTCATCGGTGTCTTCGTCTCCGCCACCACCGGCTACGCCGTCAGCCGCTTCCGCTTCCCCGGCAAGCGCGGGCTGATGTGGACGCTGCTGATCACCCAGATGTTCCCGGTCGCCGTCCTGATCGTGCCGATCTACAACATCATGGCGGGCATCGGTCTGCTCAACCAGCCGGCCGGACTCGTCATCACCTACCTCACCATCTCGGTGCCGTTCTGCGCCTGGATGATGAAGGGCTTCTTCGACACGATCCCGATGGAGATCGACGAGTCGGGGCAGGTCGACGGCCTCACCCCGTTCGGCACGTTCTGGCGGCTGATCCTGCCGCTCGCCAAGCCCGGCCTCGCCGTCACCGCCTTCTACTCCTTCATCACCGCCTGGGGCGAGGTGGCGTACGCCTCCGCCTTCATGGTCGGCGACGAGAACCTCACACTCGCCGGCGGACTGCAGAAGTTCGTCAACCAGTACGGAGCCCAGTGGGGCCCGATGACCGCGGCGTCCGTGCTCATCGCCATCCCGGCCGCGCTGGTCTTCCTCTTCGCGCAGAAGCACCTCGTCACCGGCATGTCCGCCGGAGCCGTCAAGGGCTGACCCGCCCAGTCCGCACGACCGCACGCAACGTCACGGCGGCGCCGGCTCCCCGACCCGGTCCCGGCGCCGCCCCCCACCCAGACACCCCAGGGACGACATGACCCAGCACCTCGCTGCCCCCTCCACCGGCACGTCCGACGACGCCCCGGGCCACCGCATCGGCTGGTGGCAGGACGCGGTGATCTACCAGGTCTATCCACGGAGCTTCGCCGACGGCAACGGCGACGGCATGGGCGATCTCGCGGGCATCACCGCACGGCTCCCGTACCTCAGGGACCTCGGTGTCGACGCGGTCTGGCTCAGCCCCTTCTACGCGTCACCGCAGGCCGACGCGGGCTACGACGTCGCCGACTACCGGGCCATCGACCCGATGTTCGGCTCGCTCCTGGACGCCGACGCGCTGATCCGCGATGCCCACGGCCTGGGTCTGCGCATCATCGTCGACCTGGTGCCCAATCACTCGTCCGACCAGCACGAGTGGTTCAAGCGCGCCATCGCCGAGGGCCCCGGCTCCGCACTGCGCGAGCGCTACCACTTCCGCGCCGGCAAGGGTGCCGACGGCGAACTCCCGCCCAACGACTGGGAGTCCATCTTCGGCGGCCCCGCCTGGACCCGGACCACCGACCCGGACGGCACCCCCGGCGAGTGGTACCTGCACCTCTTCGCGCCCGAGCAGCCCGACTTCAACTGGGAGCACCCGGCCGTCGCCGACGAGTTCCGCTCGATCCTGCGCTTCTGGCTCGACATGGGCGTCGACGGTTTCCGCGTCGACGTCGCCCACGGCCTCGTCAAGGCCGAGGGTCTGCCCGACCTCGGCACGCACGATCAGCTCAAGCTGCTGGGCAACGATGTCATGCCGTTCTTCGACCAGGACGGTGTGCACGAGATCTACCGCAGCTGGCGCACCATCCTCGACGAGTACCCCGGCAACCGCATTCTCGTCGCCGAGGCATGGACCCCCACCGTCGAGCGCACCGCCAACTACGTGCGCCCCGACGAGATGCACCAGGCCTTCAACTTCCAGTACCTGTCGACCGCCTGGGACGCCGCCGAGCTGCGCAAGGTCATCGACTCCTCGCTCGACGCGATGCGTCCGGTGGGCGCCCCCACCACGTGGGTGCTCTCCAACCACGACGTCACGCGCCACACCACCCGCTTTGCCAACCCGGCGGGCCTGGGTACCCAGATCCGTACGCCCGGTGACCCGGTCACGGGGCTGCGAAGGGCCCGCGCCGCGACGCTGCTGATGCTGGCGCTGCCCGGCTCCGCGTACGTCTACCAGGGCGAGGAGCTCGGCCTGCCGGACGTCACCGACCTGCCCGACGAGGCGCGCCAGGACCCGTCGTTCTTCCGCGCCGAGGGCCAGGACGGCTTCCGCGACGGGTGCCGGGTGCCGATCCCGTGGACCCGCGAGGGCAGCTCGTACGGCTTCGGCGACGGCAGCAGCTGGCTGCCGCAGCCCGCCGGCTGGGGCGAGCTCTCCGTCGAGGCGCAGAGCGGCGTGGAGGGCTCCACACTGGAGCTGTACCGCGCCGCGATCGCCGCCCGCCGCGAGCACCCCGGGCTCGGCGCCGGCACGGACGTGAACTGGCTGGACGCTCCCGAGGGCGTGCTCGCGCTGGGCCGCTCCGGCTTCGTCTGCACGGTCAACACCACGGGTGCCCCGGTACGGCTGACGGCTCCCGGCACACTGCTGCTCGCCAGCGCCCCGGTCGCCGTCGACGGCGACACGGTGGAACTGCCCGCGGACACCACGGTGTGGTGGACGGTGTGACCGTCCCCGCACCCAGGACCGGACCGGCGCTGCGGCTCTCCGACATCGCCGGTCAGGCCGCGGTCAGCGAGGCGACCGTCAGCAGGGTGCTCAACGGCAAGCCGGGCGTCGCGGACACCACGCGCCAGCGGGTGCTCGCGGCCCTCGACATCCTCGGCTACGAACGCCCTGTACGGCTGCGGCAGCGCAGCGCCGGACTGATCGGCCTGGTGACGCCCGAGCTCACCAACCCGATCTTCCCGGCGTTCGCGCAGTCCGTGGAGCAGGTCCTCGCCGGGCACGGCTACACACCCGTGCTCTGCACCCAACTGCCCGGCGGCGCCACCGAGGACGAGCTGGTCGAACAGCTCGTCGAGCGTGGCGTCGGCGGGATCGTCTTCCTCTCCGGGCTGCACGCCGACACGTCGGCGGACCCGGCACGGTACGCCGCGCTCAGCGACCGCGGCGTGCCGTTCGTGCTGATCAACGGCTACAACGAGCGCATCAGCGCCCCGTTCGTCTCGCCCGACGACACGGCCGCCGTTCGGATGGCCGTCGGGCACCTCGCCGAACTCGGGCACCGGAAGATCGGCCTGGCGATCGGACCGCAGCGCTACGTGCCCTCCCGGCGCAAGCGCGACGGTTTTGTCGACGCGGCCGTCTCCGTGCTGGGCATGAGCCGGGAGGAGGCCGAACTCCTCGTCTGCTCGACCCTGTTCAGCGTCGAGGGCGGCCAGGTCGCGGCAGGCGCACTTCTCGACGCGGGCTGCACCGGCATCGTCTGCGGCAGCGACCTGATGGCACTCGGCGTGGTCAGGGCGGCCCGGGGCAGGGGACTGGACGTCCCGCGCGACGTCTCCGTCGTCGGCTTCGACGACTCGCAGCTGATCGCGTTCACCGACCCGCCGCTGACCACGGTGCGCCAGCCGGTGCAGGCGATGGCCGCCGCGGCCGTGGGGGCGCTGCTGGAGGAGATCGCCGGAAGTCCCGTGCAGCGCACGGAGTACGTGTTCCAGCCGGAGTTGGTGGTACGGGGATCAACCGCGGCGGTACGCGCAGCCTGAGGCGCCGCGGGAACGAGAACGAGAGGGGGCCGGGTCCGGAGGGGGATCCGGCCCCTCCGGTTCTGCGGACGGTGCGGCGGTGTGTGGAACCGGCATCCGGTAGCGCAGGTCCCTTCGGTCGGTCCGCCCTTCCGGAGTCCCGAAGGCGACAGCCCATGACTCAACCGGACCGGACGCCGACACGCCTGCGCCTCGACGCCGCGCTGCACCGTCCCGGACGAGAACAACTGCACGTGTCACCGGGGCAGCGACACGGGTGACCGGGCGGAGCCTCATGCGGTGAAGGCGGGCCTCAGCGCGGCACCCCGGCCGCCCTTCCGCGGCGCCGCAGCATCAGGATCAGGCCCGTTGCGATCGCCAGGCCCACGACGGCCAGTGCGGCGCCCTTCGCGAGCGGTGCGCGCCAGCCGTAGTCGGAGGTGTAGGCGGTCTCCGCGTCCTCCGCGAGCCGCACGCCGTCGATCGCGAGCGGCATGGCGTCACCGCGGCCGACCTCGATGTCGTCCCTCAGGTCGACGTCCCGCTCGGTGACCGTGCCGTCGGCGCTGGTGAATGTGCCGATCCAGTTGCAGGAGTCCTTGCCGCACTGGCGGTCGGTGGGGGCCAGGACGCCGACAGGGCCGTCCTGCAAGGCGGTGCGGCCTTCGAATCCCTCGGCCGCCAGGCCCAGTCCGCCGCCGAGGGCGACGAGTAGGACGAAGGCGACGGCTATACGTATAAAGACCCGCTCACGGGTGCGCAGGGGGCGTCCGGTGCTCATGGGACGGTGATCCTAGCCGTGCAACGCGCAGGAGAGGCCCCGAAGTCGGCCCGGGATGGGCCGGCGGGGAGGTGACGTCGGGGCCTCTCCTTGGCGTGACCGGCCCGGCCGGCCGGGCGCGTGGGGTCCGGCGTACCGGAACCCCCGGCCGACCGGACCGGAGTCGGGATGAATTTAACAGCCCCGCAATATCTTGCGAAAGACCTTGCAGGAAGAAATCTCCAAGATTTCGCGGATGTGAGCAGGATGTAATTGCGCCATGTCCAGGGGGTTGACCCGGCCAGGTCAGGCTCGTACCGTCTGCTCGCACGTTGGTTTTGCATTCTTGCTGCAAGAACCTTCATGAGCCTTGAGAGGCACGGCGCGTTGCCATGTGAGGCTGCTCCGCCATCCCCGCATTTCCCCCACCGCAGGAGGAAAGACATGGCACGCAGACCACTGTCTGCCGCGCTCGCCCTGGTCACGGGTGCTGCCGTCCTCGTCATCCCCACCGGGCTCGGCGTCACAGGTACGGCCCAGGCCGCGCCGCCCGGCGACAAGGACGTCACCGCAGTGATGTTCGAGTGGAAGTTCGACTCCGTGGCCAAGGCCTGCACGGACAGTCTCGGTCCGGCCGGTTACGGCTTCGTCCAGGTCTCACCTCCCCAGGAGCACATCCAGGGCGGCCAGTGGTGGACCTCGTACCAGCCGGTCAGCTACAGGATCGCCGGCCGACTCGGTGACCGTGCGGCCTTCGCCAACATGGTCAGCACCTGTCACGGCGCGGGCGTCAAGGTCATCGCCGACTCGGTCATCAACCACATGTCCGCCGGTTCGGGCACCGGCACGGGCGGGTCCTCGTACTCCAAGTACGACTACCCGGGCGTCTACTCGGTCAGCGACATGAACGACTGCCAGTCGCAGATCAACAACTACGGCGACCGGGCCAACGTCCAGAACTGCGAACTGGTCGGCCTGGCCGATCTGGACACCGGCGAGGACTACGTGCGCGGCCGGATCGCGACGTACCTCAACGACCTGCTCTCCCTCGGCGTCGACGGCTTCCGCATCGACGCCGCCAAGCACATACCGGCCGGCGACCTCTCCAACATCAAGTCCCGGCTGAGCAACCCGGGCGTCTACTGGAAGCACGAGGCGATCTACGGAGCGGGCGAGGCCGTCTCGCCGTCCGAGTACCTCGGCAGCGGCGACGTCCAGGAGTTCCGCTACGGCCGCAGCCTCAAGCAGGTCTTCAACAACGAGAACCTCGCCAACCTGAAGAACTTCGGCGAGGGCTGGGGCTTCATGGAGTCCGGCAAGTCCGCCGTCTTCGTCGACAACCACGACACCGAGCGCGGCGGGGACACGCTGAACTACAAGGACGGCTCGAAGTACACCCTGGCCTCCGTCTTCATGCTCGCCTACCCCTACGGCTCCCCGGACGTCCACTCCGGCTACGAGTGGTCCGACAAGGACGCGGGCCCGCCCAACGGCGGCCAGGTGAACGCCTGCTACAGCGACGGCTGGAAGTGCCAGCACGCCTGGCGCGAGATCTCCTCCATGGTCGGCTTCCGCAACGCCGCCCGCGGCCAGGGCGTCTCGAACTGGTGGGACAACGGCGGCGACCAGATCGCCTTCGGGCGCGGCGCCAAGGCGTACGTCGCGATCAACCACGAGGGCTCCTCGCTGACCCGCACGTTCCAGACGTCGCTGCCCGCCGGTGACTACTGCGACGTCCAGTCCGGCAAGGGCGTCACCGTCAACGGCTCGGGACAGTTCACCGCCACCCTCGGCTCCGGCACCGCCGTGGCCCTGCACGTCAACGCCCGTACCTGCTCCGGCGGCACCGCCCCCGACCCGGACCCGGGCAACGGCCAGTCCGGCGCCTCCTTCGGCGTCAACGCGACCACCCAGCTCGGCCAGAACATCTACGTCACCGGCAACCAGGCCGCCCTCGGCGGCTGGGCCCCGGCAAGTGCCCTCAAGCTCGACCCGGCGACGTACCCCGTCTGGAAGCTCGACGTCAGCCTGCCCGCAGGCACGGCGTTCGAGTACAAGTACCTCCGCAAGGACGCGAGCGGCAACGTCACCTGGGAGAGCGGTGCGAACCGCACCGCCACCGTGCCGGCCTCCGGCAAGGTCACGCTGACCGCCGACGTCTGGCGCGGCTGACCGCACCGCTCGGCGGGCCGGGGACGCGCGGCGGTGCGTCCCCGGCCCGCACCAGCTCCACCAGGACCCACCCCTGAAAGTCGAGGAGAACCCGCCCGTGTCCCGAACCACCCTCCGGCGGGGGGCCGTTGCCGCACTGTGCGCGGCGCTGCTGCCCGTCGTACCGGCGGCCACCGCAGCCGCCGCACCCAGACCCCCGGCCCCGCCCTCGGACGCCGCGCTCGCCAAGGAGCCGGCCAGGCACGACCTGACCCGTGAGCAGTTCTACTTCGTGATGCCCGACCGGTTCGCCAACGGCGACACCTCCAACGACCGCGGCGGGCTGACCGGCTCACGGCTGGAGACCGGCTACGACCCCACGGACAAGGGCTTCTACCAGGGCGGAGACCTCAAGGGCCTCGCCGACAGGCTCGACTACATCAAGGGCCTCGGCACCACCGCCATCTGGCTCGCCCCGATCTTCAAGAACCGCCCCGTCCAGGGCACCGGCGACAACGCCTCGGCCGGCTATCACGGCTACTGGATCACCGACTTCACCCAGGTCGACCCGCACTTCGGCACCAACGCCGACCTGACGAAGCTCATCGACAAGGCCCACGGCAAGGGCATCAAGGTCTTCTTCGACGTCATCACCAACCACACCGCCGACACCGTCGACTACGCCGAGAAGAAGTACGGCTACAAGCCCAAGGGCGCCTTCCCGTACCTCGACGAGGACGGCCGCCCCTTCGACGACACGCAGGGCGTCGCGAAGACCGACGAGGACTCCTTCCCGTACACGCCGGTGAACGCCGGCAAGAAGGTCCCGTCCTGGCTCAACGACACCACGATGTACCACAACCGGGGCGATTCGACCTACGCGGGCGAGTCCACCGAGTACGGCGACTTCTCCGGCCTGGACGACCTGTGGACCGAGCGTCCCGAGGTCGTGTCCGGCATGGAGAAGATCTACGAGAAGTGGGTCCGCGACTTCGACATCGACGGCTTCCGCATCGACACCGTCAAGCACGTCGACCTCGACTTCTGGACCCAGTGGGCCACCGCCCTCGACGACTACGCGGCGAAGCACGGCCGTGACGACTTCTTCATGTTCGGCGAGGTCTACTCCGCCGACACCGCCATCACCTCGCCCTACGTCACCCGGGGCCGGCTCGACTCGACGCTCGACTTCCCCTTCCAGGAAGCCGCCCGCCAGTACGCCTCCCAGGGTGCTCCCGCCTCGAAGCTCGCCGCGGTCTACGGCGACGACTACCGCTACACCACGGACAAGGCCAACGCCTACGAGCAGGTGACGTTCCTCGGCAACCACGACATGGGCCGGATCGGCACCTTCCTGAAGCAGGACAACCCGAAGGCCTCCGACGCCGAACTCCTCGACCGTGCGCGCCTCGCCAACGAGCTTATGTTCCTCGGCCGCGGCAACCCGGTGATCTACTACGGCGACGAGCAGGGCTTCACCGGAGCGGGCGGCGACAAGGACGCCCGCCAGACGCTCTTCCCCTCGAAGACCGCCGACTACCTCGACGACGACCAGCTGGGCACCGACCGCACGCACGCCTCCGCCGCGTACGACACCCGGCACCCGCTCTACCGGTCCATAGCGGCCCTCTCCGCGCTCACCCGGGAACACCCGGCGCTGCGGGACGGAACCCAGACCGAGCGGTACGCGCAAGGGTCCGTGTACGCCTTCTCGCGTACCGACGCCAAGCGGCCGTACGAGTACGTCGTCGCCACCAACAACGGCGGCGAGGCGAAGACCGTCGAGCTCGCCACCGAGTCGGCCGACATGAACTTCCGTACGCTGTACGGCGGTTCGGGCGCCGTCCGTAGCGGTGCCGACAAGAAGGTCAAGGTCACGGTGCCCGCGCTGTCCAGCGTCGTGCTCCGCGCCGACAAGACCGTGGGCAGCCCCGCCACCAAGCCCTCGCTCACCCTGAAGGCCCCCGCCGCCGGAGCCACCGGCACCGTCGAGATCACCGCGGACGTGGACGGCGGCCAGCTCAACCGGGTCGTGTTCGCCGCACAGACCGGCAACGGCAAGTGGCGCACCCTCGGCTCCGCCGACCACGCCCCGTACAAGGTCACCCAGCACCTGGACGACTCCGTCAAGGCCGGGACCCCGCTGCGCTACAAGGCCGTGGTCGTCGACCGCGCCGGCCGCACCGCGAGCGCCCTCGCGACGACGACCGCCGGACAGGCACCGCCCGCGCCCAAGCCGGTCGCCGTCGAGCGCGACCAGGTCGTCGTCCACTACAAGCGCGCGGACGGCGACTACGAGGGATGGCAGCTGAAGTCGGGCGACAGCACCGCCGACTTCATCGGACGCGACGCCTACGGCGCCTTCGCCTGGATCGACCTCGCCGAGGGCACCTCGTCGGTCCCGTACACGGTCGAGAAGTCCGGCACCGCCGACGGGCCCGAGCGCACCGTCGACCTCGCGAAGACCGGCCAGGTCTGGGTCGAGCAGGGCAAGGACGGGCAGGCCACCGAGGCGCCCGACGGAGCCAACCCGCCGCAGGACACCTCCAAGGCCGTCCTGCACTACCACCGCGCCGACGGCAACTACGACGGCTGGGGCCTGCACACCTGGACCGGGGCCGCCGCGCCCACGGACTGGGCCAAGCCCCTGCTGCCCGTGAAGACCGACGCCTACGGAGCCACCTACGAGGTGCCGCTCACCGACGGTGCCACCTCGCTCAGCTACATCCTCCACAAGGGGGACGAGAAGGACCTCCCCAGCGACCAGTCCCTGGACATCGCCTCGTACGGACACGAGGTCTGGATGCTCGGCGGGAAGCCCGGCTACCTGCTGCCCCAGACCGGTGGCGCGCCCACGCCCGACCTCGCCAAGGCCGAGGCCCAGTGGATCGACGCGGACACCGTCGTCTGGAAGGTGAAGGCCACCGACGCCACCAGCCAGCAGCTCGTGTACGCGAAGAACGGCGGGATCTCCGTCGTCGACGGCGCCCTGACCGACGAGGGCCAGTGGCTCCGGCTCAACTCCGCCGAGCTCACCGACGCGCAGAAGGCGAAGTACCCGCACCTCAAGGACTTCCCGGCCTTCACCGTCGACGTCCGCGACCGGGACAGGGTCCGGGAGTCCCTGCGCGGCCAGCTCGTCGCCACCCAGCGCGCCGCCAACGGTGCCCTGCTCGCAGCCACCGGGGTGCAGACCGCCGGAATCCTGGACGGCCTGTACGGGAACGCCGCCAAGGGCGCCGACCTCGGCCCGGTGTTCCGCAAGGGCAGCCCCACGCTCTCCGTCTGGGCCCCCACCGCACGTAAGGTCTCGCTCGAACTCGACGGCAAGAGCGTCCCGATGCGGCGCGACGACCGCACCGGCGTCTGGTCGGCCGCCGGGAACAGGAGCTGGAACGGCAAGCCCTACCGGTACGCCGTGGACGTCTGGGCGCCCACCGTCCAGAAAATGGTCACCAACAAGGTCACCGACCCCTACTCCACCGCCCTGACCGCCGACTCCGCCCGCAGCCTCGTCGTCGACCTCGACGACCCGAAGCTGGCCCCGAGCGGCTGGTCCGGCCTGAAGAAGCCCGCCGCGGCCCCGCTGCGCGACGCCCAGATCCAGGAACTGCACATCCGCGACTTCTCGATCGCGGACGGGACGTCGAAGCACCCCGGCGAGTACCTGGCCTTCACCGACACCCGATCCGACGGGATGAAGCACCTCAAGGAGCTCGCGGACTCCGGCACCGGCTACGTCCACCTGCTGCCCGCCTTCGACATCGGGACCATCCCGGAGAAGAAGTCCGACCAGGACAAGCCCGCCTGCGACCTGTCCGTGTACGCCCCCGACTCCGAGGAGCAGCAGGCCTGTGTGGCGAAGGCCGCCGCCAAGGACGGCTTCAACTGGGGCTACGACCCGCTGCACTACACGGTCCCCGAGGGCAGCTACGCCTCCGACCCCGACGGTACGAAGCGCACCGTCGAGTTCCGGCAGATGGTGCAGGGCCTCAATGGCGCCGGCCTGCGGACCGTCATGGACGTCGTCTACAACCACACCGTCGCCTCCGGCCAGGACGACAAGTCCGTACTCGACCGGATCGTGCCCGGCTACTACCAGCGGCTCCTGGAGGACGGCACCGTCGCCACCTCGACGTGCTGCGCCAACACCGCGCCCGAGAACACGATGATGGGCAAGCTCGTCGTCGACTCGATCGTCACGTGGGCCAAGGAGTACAAGGTCGACGGCTTCCGCTTCGACCTGATGGGACACCACCCGAAGGCCAACATCCTCGCGGTCCGCAAGGCACTCGACGAGCTGACCGTCGCCGAGGACGGTGTCGACGGGAAGAAGATCATCCTGTACGGGGAGGGCTGGAACTTCGGCGAGATCGCCGATGACGCCCGCTTCGTCCAGGCCACGCAGAAGAACATGGCCGGCACCGGCATCGCCACCTTCTCCGACCGGGCCCGCGACGCCGTTCGCGGCGGCGGCCCCTTCGACGAGGACCCCCGTGTCCAGGGCTTCGCCTCCGGCCTCTACACCGACCCCAACACCTCACCCGCCAACGGCACCGAGGCCGAGCAGAAGGCCCGGCTGCTCCACTACCAGGACCTGATCAAGGTCGGCCTGACAGGCAACCTCGCCGACTACACCTTCACCGACACCCAGGGCCGCACGGTCAAGGGCTCGGCCGTCGACTACAACGGTGCCCCCGCCGGATACGCGGCGGTGCCCGGCGACGCACTCGCCTACGCCGACGCCCACGACAACGAGTCGCTGTACGACGCCCTCGCCTTCAAGCTCCCCGCGGACACCCCGGCCGCCGACCGGGCCCGCATGCAGGTCCTCGCGATGGCGACCGCCGCACTCTCGCAGGGCCCCTCGCTCTCCCAGGCCGGCACCGACCTGCTGCGCTCCAAGTCGCTCGACCGCAACTCGTACGACAGCGGCGACTGGTTCAACGCGCTGCACTGGGACTGCCGCAAGGGCAACGGCTTCGGCCGCGGGCTGCCGCCCGCCGCCGACAACAAGGACAAGTGGTCCTACGGGAAGCCGCTGCTGACCGCCGCCGCGCTCACCCCCGGGTGCGCGCAGATCACCGGCGCCTCCGCCGCGTACCAGGACCTGCTCACCATCCGCACGACCGAGAAGGAGTTCGACCTCGCCACCACCGAACAGGTGCAGGGCGCCCTGTCCTTCCCGCTCTCCGGGAAGGACGAGACACCCGGGGTGATCACGATGCGCCTGGGCAAGCTGCTCGTCGTCATGAACGCCACCCCGGCGACGCAGAGCCAGGACATCCCCGAGCTGGCCGGCAAGGCGTACACGCTGCACCCCGTCCAGGCGGCGGGCGCGGACGCCGAGGTCAAGAAGTCCTCGTACGAAGGGAAGTCGGGCAGCTTCACCGTCCCGGGACGCACGGTCGCCGTGTTCTCGCTGCGCTGACGCCCCCGCTTTCCCCCGGCCGGTCTCCGGCTCCGCGCCCCATCGGCGCGGAGCAGGAGGCCGGCCGCTTCGCGTCAGGGGGACTCCCTTGTGCGGACGGCGTGATCACGCGAAGCTGATGCGTGCATGTGTATGTACGCTGTCCATGTATGCGCACACGCCCGCACCCGCACCCAGGAGCGCTTGATGCCACAGATCACCGTCGACTACTCCGCCGAGCTCGACGACAGCTTCGACCGCCGCGGCTTCGCGCTGGCCCTTCACCCGCTCATCGCGGAGACCGTGACCACCAAGGCCCACGGCTGCAAGACCCGGTTCCTCCGGGCCGATGACTCCGTCGTGGGCGACGCCGTGACGGGCTACGCCATCGTGAACGTCTCGATCGCGATACTGCCCGGCCGCACCCCCGAGATCAAGGCACAGCTGACGGCAGCCGCACTGGAGTTGCTGACCGGGCATCTGAAGCCCGTCGACGGCCTCACCGTCCACCCCTCGGTCGAGGTCCGGGAGCTGGACGCGTCCTTCTGCAGGTACTAGCTCTGCTGCGGCCGCTGCGGCGGGACGGCGGGTGCGGCGGGCGCCAGGACGGAGAGCCGCGTCAGCAGATCTCCGAAGGGGCCGTCCGCCGGCTCCTGCGCGAACACCCGCAGCACGATGCCCGCCATCTCCTGGTCGTACGCGGCGCTCACCGCGGCCAGTGCCGCGAAGTCGTGCACCAGCTGCAACTCCAGTTCGGCGCGCGGAATGCGCCGCCCGTCCAGCCAGAGCAGGGCCGTCGATTCGGCCAGCGACACCCAGGACCGCACCACGAGCTCGAGCCGGGCGGGCGGGGCCTTGACGCCGAGGTGCGCGATGATCTGCTCGTACGCCGCCTGCCGCACCCCGTCGATCAGGACGTCGGCCGTCGACGAGCCGCCTGCCGGGCCGCCCCGCATCAGCGCGGCGAAGCCCGGCCCGTGCTCCTCGACGAAGTCGAAGAACCGGCCCATCACCCGCAGCAGCCTTGCTCCCAGAGGCCCTTCGTGCGCCTCCAGGAACCGGCCGGCCAACTCGTCGGCGGCACGCCCCAGCGCCGCCTCGTACAGGCTCTGCTTGCCGGGGAAGTAGTGGTAGACGAGCGGACGCGAGATGCCGGCCGCAGCCGCGATCTCGTCGATCGACACGTCGTCGGGGGAGCGGTGGCTGAACAACTCCAGCGCGACACCGATCAACTGCTGTCTGCGCTCGTCGACGCCCATCCTGCGCCGCACACCGGTCGTCATACCCACAGCCTAACGGGGGCCGGACCACGTCCGCTCAGCGCAGGGCCCTCACCCGGCTGCCGTCCGTCAGCAGCCCGTCGAGCCGCGCCCGGTCGCCCGCCCGGGCCCGCACGGCCAGCAGACGCCCGTCCGCCCGGCCCCTGACCCCGCCCGTCGCGGACAGGGACGCGAACTGCCGGGAACCGGCCGCCAGTACGTACCAGCGCCCGCCGTCCGACTTCCACAGCACGCCCGCGAGGACCTGCGGTCTGCGCACTCCGCAGTCGGGGGAGTCCTCGGAGCGCGCCGCGACCGCGCCGGGCGTACCGGTCCCGCCCGAAGGCCCGGGCGGCGCCTGGAACTGGGCCAGCACCCTGCTGCCCGTGCCCCGCCAGGTCTCCGCCCGGGTGCAGAGCCACAGGGCCGCCCCCTCGCCCTCGGGCAGCGGCTGTCTCGCGTACGGCCAGGAGTTCACCGACCGGACCCCGTGCGAACGCACGTCCGGCAGCAGACAGGCAGTGCGTGCCCAGCTCTCCCGTTCGGACCGGCCCGACACATCGTGGGGAGCCGACGGCGCACCCGAGGTGAGGCGGACCGGTGTGAGCTCGCCGAGATCCGTCAACAGCCGGACCGCTGTGCCCTCCCGCACCTCCAGGGCGTCCCAGGAGTGGCAGCCCGCCGAGGCCGCGGGGCCGGCCAGCGCAGCCGTCACCCCGTGCCGGTCGCGGCGCAGGGGCCGCGCGGAGCCGTGCGGCGCGAGCAGATCCCGTACGGCGGCCTCACGCACCCAGGGCGCCGTCAGATAGCGGATCCGGCCCTCGCGGCGCTGCACGACGAGGGCGCCCGCGGTCACCGAGTCGGCACCGTCCACCCGGGCGAAGTCGAGCGCGGCACCCCCGGCCGGATCGGCGTTGCGCGGCTCGGCGTAGCGCACGATCCGCAGCCCGTCGTGGAACAGCACCACCGCCGCCGCGTCGACCTCGCCCGCGTACAGGAGTTGCGGGGGGCCCATGGGCGGGCCGACAGGTGTCCCGGGCGTCGCCGACGAGGCCACCGCACGGCCGGGCCGCGCCCAGGCGGCGAGGGCGCGGCCCAGCAGCCGGGTGTCATCGGTCCGGTCGCCCCGGGCCGGCCAGGCCGTGAAGTCCCTTCGGGCCGAGCTCCGCCAGAACCCGGCGGGCACCCGCCGCAACGCGGCCGGATCCAGAGCCTGTTCGGCGGCGGCGTTGAGGGAGTAGGGCGGCGCGGAGACGGAGCCCGGACCCAGGCCGTCGCCCGGCATCAGCAGCAGCGTCCCGCACACCAGCAGCGCGCCGAGCCCGGCCGCGACGGCCCGCCCGCGCCGTCGGCGGCGCGGCAGATCCGTCGGCCGGGCCTGCAGGGAGCACGGGTCGAACTCGGGCGAGGCGAGCAGTGCGGGCGACCCCGCGAGCGCGTCCGCCTCCAGCAGGGCGGCCGGGGGGTCGGCGACCCCCGCCGCACCGAGGACCCGGCACACCTCCGCGTCCGCGAGCCCTTCCAGGCCGCGCAGCACATGGGCGGCCCGGCAGGGTCCCGAGACGTCTGCCAGGGACTGCTCCAGGGCCAGTTCCTCCGCACCGCAGGAGTGCGGGAAGAGCCGCAGCCCCCACACCTGCGGCAGCAGGGGAGGCAGCTGCACGCGCCGGGGCCGCGCGAAACGCCGCAGCGGCTGTCCCGCCTCCAGCGCGGAGCGCACCACCCGGAGCCGCAGATAGGCGTAACCCCGCTCGGCCGAGGCGGCTCCGGCGGCATGCCGCGGCCTCGGCAGAGCCGCCTCCGGAGGCGCGCTGCGTGACCGGGGCAGGGAGCGCTGGGCGAGCCAGTGCGCCGTCAGTACCCGGCGGTTGCGGCCGAACGAGGGCGGCAGCACGAGATATCCGATCCTGACCAGCCGCGCGTAGTGCTCGACGAGCGCGGCCTCGGCCCGGTCCGTATCGGCCTGTTCCGCGCAGGGGCGGGCGGCCGGCGACGGTACTGCGCGTAGTGGGGGCACGTTCAGCAGAACGAGCGAATGGTGCGATGGTCACTCCGGTACGCCCGGGGGCGCACGCCCGGCCGTTCGTCGCACGCTGTTGTGCCCTTGGCCTCAATCCGTAGTTCCGCCGCACCGCGAGGGAACACCGGGGCACGATGGCCGGATGGTGAAGCAGCTTGAGTGGCGACGAGGACGAGGCCGGGGCCCCCGGGCCGCAGCGGCCGTACTTGCGGGGGTTGCCCTGCTTGCCGCCTGCGGCGGGGGAGCGGACGGCGACGACAAGCCCGCCGTGCCGCCGACCGCTACCGGGACGTTGGAGCAGCTGGCGACGAAGGCGCGCTGCGAGCCGAACCTGCAGACCGATGCCCAGGAGATCCGGCAGGCCAACTGCACCACCGGTGACGGGCGTTATGTGCTGGCGACCTTCGCGACCGACCGCGGCCAGCGGGAGTGGATCAACGAGGCCAACGACTACGGCGGTTCGTACCTGGTCGGCCGCAGGTGGGTCGCGGTCGGTGACGCGGAGGTGGTCGCAGCACTGCGCGGCCGGCTCGGGGGGACTGTGGAGACCGCCTCGCCTCACCACTCGGGGAGCAGTGGCAATGGGGGGAGCGAGGGCGGGCACTCCGGTCACCACGGGAGCTGACCGCGCAGGAACGGGGAAGGTGCCGCTGCGTGTGGGGGGAACGGGGGGCGTCAGGGCCGCGTCAGCGGCACTTGCGCCCGCCGTTGACGCAGCTCACCACCTTCTTCATCAGCTGGTCGTCGAACACGTTGATGAAGTCACCGTGATCGGTGACGGGCTTGTGCAGCTGCTCCGGGAAGGAGTCGACGGCGAAGCCCGGGCCCGGCGGCACGTCGTACACGATGCGCTGCACCAGCTGCGGAATGGCCCGGAAGCCGTTCGGGCACCGCCCGTCGTCCTGGGCGAACGCCACATGGGTGCGGTGGTTCGCACTGTCGGTGTTCTGGCCGTCCCAGCAGCTCTGGAAGGCGAAGGAACGCACGACCTGACTGCCTTCCGGGCAGATCGGATACTTGTCCTTGAGCTGCCTGTCCTCGAATCCGGTGCAGCTCCAGGACGCGTTGGCGTTGGCGTCGCCGTTGACGAATGCCTTGGCGTCCCCGGTGATGATCCGCAGGAAGCGCGGCATTGCCGTGACCTTCCCGGCCGGGGAACCCACAAATTTCAGCGTGACCTGTGACGGGGTCTGAATCTCTCCGATGTTCTGGTCCTTGCCGCCGCCGTCGGCGCCCACGTCGTTCTCGTCCTGTCCGTTCTGCAGGCGCAGGACCGGCCAGTAGTACGTGGATTTGTCGCCCTGATTGCGGCAGGTCGATTCACCGCCGGCCAGATCGTCATCGCTGGAGAAGGCATCCGTGGCCTGATTTCCGACGTAATCGTGCATGTGGTGAGCACCGTTGCTCACTCCGGGTGCGGCAATGACGTTGTCAGGGTTGAATTTGCCGTTCTCGTTCGTGCCGCAGTCGGTGGTGAACGTACCGCGGGAGGCGCCCCGGCGGTTTTGTGGCCTGGCGACATTGGGCTGGATGGACTGGATGTCGACAAAGTCGGAGGCTTCGGGGCCATTTCCTTGCTGGCCGCCGTCCCCGCCCTGGTCGTCGCCGCCGTCCTGGCCCTGGTCGGCCCCCTGATCGGCTCCCTGGTCGCCGCCGCCCTGGTCCTGACCGCCGTCCTGGCCGCCGTCCTGACCCTGGTCCGCGCCGTCCTCACCCCCTTGGCCGTCGCCCTGGCCGTTGCCCTGACCGTCGCCCTGGTTGTCGTCGTCATCGGCGCGCAGACTGCACGGTGCGAGGCCGTTCAGGCCTTGCGGCCGCTGTGCCGCATTGCGTTCGATGGCGATGCCGATCCGGTCGAGACTGGCTGCCCGCTTGTTCCTCAGCGGGCCGAGCACCGAATTCTCGGCAAGGTTCGGGTCCTGTGCGATCTTCTCCTTCCGGTCCGCGAATTGCCTGTACGCGTCAGTGATCTGCGTATCCATTGCCGCGAGTTCGCGGTCGACCTCCGGGCGTGCCTGTTCGGGCACGTCGGGGAGGGCGATTCCCGCGTCGGGGCAGTCGATGGTGGACATCTGCCGGCCGGCGTTCCGGGTGCGGTCGGGGGGCGAGCCCCACGACCCTTCTCCCGCGCTTGCGTAGACATTGACGGCGACCAACCCACCTCCGCCCAGAACGAGAGCGACCGAAGCGACAATCGCCCGGTTGGCGAGTGTCGAACGTTTCTTGCGCGATGTGCGTCCCATGGAACTCCTCTGCTTCGAGGGAGAAGCGTGACGTCCCATACGGAGCGGGCACCCGGCCCGTTCAGAACGCCGGGGAATTCGTGGGAATCTCCATGCCCAAAACGACCCGAACGCCCGGAACGGTCAATACTCGACTCTCAGGCGAAGGCGGCCAATCGGTCATCCACCGGTGCTCCCGTCATCCGGTTGGCCAGCGTGGACATCGTGTAGGTGCCGATGCCGAGGACCACTTCCAGGGCGTTGCGGGGGGTGTGGCCCAGCGACAGGAAGTCCTGCAGCGCGTCCTCGTCGACCGCGCCCGCTGTCGCGAGGACGGCGAGGGTGAACCGGCGTACTCCTTCCAGTCGTTCGTCCGGCAGGGTCTGCGGCTCGGCGGCGCGCAGGGCCGCCACGAGTTCCGGGGCGGCGCCGAGCGCTGTGAGCCTCGCCGTGTGCATGGCCACGCAGATGTGGCACGCGTTGCGGGTGGCCATCGTCATGACGACGACCTCGCGCGCCAGCGGATCCAGCGTGCTCGCCTCGAAGGTCGCGCTCGCCTGGAGGAAGCCGTTGAGCAGCTCCGGCGAGGTGGCGAGGCGGGCGACGGCGGACGGGAGGTGGCCGCCCTGCTTCTTCGCCACGGCCTCCATCGTGCGCCGGGCGGCGGGCGGTGCGGAGTGGAGGGTGTGGTCGGGGAACGCGGGTACGGGCATGACGGTCCTCTCGCGGTAAACTCGACAACGTGATTGACGAAAAGGTAAACCACGTTGTCGAAGTGCGCAATGGCTGAGCCGGAGGAGGAGAGGGCGGGAGCCGGTTTCGAACTGCCGATGCTGTTGTTCGCCGGATTCCGTTCGATCATCGACGAGTTGCACCGCGAGCTGGCCGCGCACGGACACCCGGACGTACGTCCCGCCTACGGCTTCGCACTCCAGGCCGTGGGGCTCGACGGGGCGAGTGCCAGCGAGATCGGCCGACGGCTGGGGGTCTCCAAGCAGGCCGCGGGCAAGACCGTCGAGAAGCTGGAGGGCTTCGGCTACGTGGAACGGGTCGACGATCCCGAGGACGGCCGGCGCAAACTGGTCAGGCTCACCGCCCGCGGCATCGACATGCTGGCCAGGTCCGCCGAGGGCTTCGACCGGCTCCGCGCCGAGTGGGTCCGGACGCTGGGCGCGGAGCGGGTGCGGGCGCTGGAGGCCGACCTGCGCACCATGGCGCCCGCGCACGCGTTCCGGCTGGACGCGGAGAGGTGGTTCGCGGGCTGAACGACGGCCGGTCGATTCGCGCGATCGGCTCGCGCGGTCGCGGTCGCGGGGTCAGCCGCGGTCCAGATAGGCGAGCACCGCAAGCACCCGGCGGTTGTCGTCGTCCGACGGCGGCAGGCCGAGCTTTCCGAAGATGTTCGAGGTGTGCTTGGCCACCGCCCGCTCCGTGATCACCATCTGCCCCGCGATCGCCGCGTTCGAACGGCCCTGCGCCATCAGCTCCATGACCTCGCGCTCCCGGGGAGTGAGGCCGCCGATCGGCTTGTCCTGGGACCGCCGCGACAGCAGCTGCGAGATGACCTGCGGATCCATCGCCGTGCCGCCCGCCGCCACCCGGCGGACCGCGTCGATGAACTGGTCCGCGTCGAAGACCCGGTCCTTCAAGAGGTAGCCGATGCCGCCGTTGCCGTCGGCGAGCAACTCCCGTGCGTACAGCTGCTCCACATGCTGCGAGAGCACCAGGACCGGCAGGCCCGGCCGACTGCGGCGGGCGGCCAGTGCGCACTGCAGGCCCTCGTCCGTGTGCGACGGCGGGAGCCGGACGTCGACGACGGCGACGTCCGGCTCCAACTCGGCCAGGGCCTTGCTCAGTTCGGGCCCGGTCTCCACGGCTGCGGCGATCTCGAAGTCGTAGGCCTCGAGCATGCGCACCAGGCCGTCGCGGAGCAGGAAGAGATCTTCGGCTAGGACAACGCGCAAGGGATCTCCATGGTCACCATGGTGGGGCCGCCCGCAGGGCTGCTGACGGCCAGTACGCCGTCGAATGTACCCAGTCGGCGTTCGATTCCGCTCAGTCCCGAGCCGGTTCCGATCGCCGCGCCGCCCTTGCCGCTGTCCGTGACGGATATCCGCAGCATGCCCTCGGCGTGGTGCATGTCCACCCAGATGCGTTCGGCGCCGGAGTGCTTCACCGCGTTGGTGAGGGCCTCGCTGACCGCGAAGTACGCGGCGGACTCGACGGGTGCCTCGGCCCGCCCCGTGAGCTCCACGGTCACCTCGGACTCGACCGGCAGTCGCAGGGCCAGGGCCTTCACCGCGTCCCCGAGCCCCCGTTCGGCGAGGACCGGCGGGTGGATTCCCCGTACGAGGTCACGCAGCTCGGTGAGGGCCTCCGCGGAGGACGCGCGGGCCATCGCCAGCAGCTTCTTCGCCTGCGCCGGGTCCTTCTCGACGAGTGCCTCGATGGTGCCCAGATTCATGCCCATGGCGACCAGCCTGGCCTGTGCCCCGTCGTGCAGGTCCCGCTCGATGCGCCGCAGTTCGGACGCCGCCGTGTCCACGGCCTCGTGCCGGGTCTCGGTGAGCCGGTCGATCCGCAGAGCCATCTCCTGCTCGTGGGTGGGCGCCAGCACCGACCGGGTGAGGACGAAGTGCAGACGCAGCAGGGGCCGGCTCGCCCACAGGCCGAGGTGGAAGACCGCGATGCCGAGCGCCGCGGCCGCCAGCCCCGTCGCCTGGCTGCTGACCGGCACGAATCCGTACCAGTACGTGCTGTCCTCGAACACCCGCCACAGGCCCGCCGCCAGGACGATCCCCTCCACCGGGTAGACCATCAGCGCGAACGACACGGCCAGCAGCGTATAGCCGGCCGTCATGTCGACCAGCAGCCACCGCAGGTCCCGCCAGGTCGCCGGGTCCTTCAGCATGAACAGGGTGCGCTCCACCTGCCCGGTGAAGCCGGTGCGCAGGTCCGGCGGGAACCGCCGATACGGGACCGGGATGCGGACGTCGGACCAGGTCACCGCCAGCAGCCGGCGCTGGTTGGCGTGCCTGCGCACCAGATGCAGCACATACGGGGTGGTGATCAGCCCGATGCCCAGCAGGACGAAGGCGATGGAGAGCACCGACAGCACGAAGAGCGTGATCGACCCCGCCGTCGCTGCGAACCCCAGGACGAACGACCGCCCGGCCGCAAGCATCGAGCCCCTGATCCGGCTGCGTGACGCGTACATCGTGCTCTCCCCTCGCCGGGGCCCGGACGGACCCCGTTCGCAGAACAGTCTCGCCCGCATCCCATGAGGAGGTCAGCCGTTCCACCACCCGGTCGGGGTGTACCCAGCACCACCCTCACGACCTGGTGCTACGGCTCCGCGAGTGGGGGCCTCGGCGGCTGGGGCGGCGGAGCTTCCGTTCCTAGATTCGGATGCATCCTGTCCGACGTTACTTCTGGGGGCGAAACCGCATGAGGCGCAACCTCGCGGCAAGCATCGGTGTGTGGAGCGCACACCACCGTAAGACGGCCGTTCTCGGCTGGTTGCTCTTCGTCGTGCTCGCCGCCGGGATCGGCGGTGCGTCCGGCATGGTCGAGATGTCCGAGTCGGAGAACGGTGCCGGCGACTCCGCCCGGGCCGAGCGGATCCTCGACGACGCGGGCCTCGGCCACCCCGCCGGGGAGCTGGTCATGGTGTCCGCGGCCGGTGCCGGTGACTGGCGCACGGCGGCCGGTGAGATCTCCGCCGCTCTGAGCGCGACCGGAGAGATCCGCAACCTCGCGGCTCCGGTTCCCTCGAAGGACGGGAAGGACGCGCTGATCACCTTCGAGATGAGGGGTGACGCGGCGACCTCCGCCGACCGGGTGCAGCCGGTACTGGACGCGGTGTCCGGTGTACGTGAGCGCCACAGCGATGTCGCGATCCACCAGTTCGGCGAGGCCAGTGCGGGGAAGTGGCTCGGCGATCTGCTCTCCGAGGACTTCCGCAAGGCCGAATTCACCGCCGTACCACTGGCTTTGGGCATCCTGCTGGTCGCCTTCGGCGCCGTTGTGGCCGCGCTGCTGCCGGTCGGCCTCGCGCTGACCGCCTGCATGGCCGCGTTCGGGCTGCTGTCGCTCGCCAGCCACCAACTGCACCTCTTCCAGACCACGTACTCCGTGATGTTCCTGATGGGCTTCGCCGTCGGCGTCGACTACTGCCTCTTCTACCTGCGGCGCGAACGCGACGAGCGGGCCGCGGGACGCGACGCCGAGACGGCGCTGCGCATCGCCGCCGCCACCAGCGGGCGGGCCGTCCTCGTCTCCGGGCTGACCGTCATGGTCGCGATGGCCGGCATGTTCCTGTCCGGTCTGCTGCTGTTCAAGGGCTTCGCGCTCGCCACGATCATCGTCGTGTTCATCGCGATGCTCGGCTCCGTGACCGTGCTGCCCGCGCTGCTGTCGTGGCTCGGCGACCGGATCGACGCAGGACGCGTACCGCTCCTCAACCGGCGCGGCAAGCGGGGCGCGAAGGCGAGCGGCGGCATCGCGGGCAGGGTGCTGGGACCGGTCCTGGCCGCACCGAAGGTCTTCGCCGTGGCGGCGATCCTCGTCCTCCTCGCCCTGGCCGCGCCCGCGGTCGGCATGAAGACCGAACAGCTCGGCCTGGAGAAGCAGTTCGGTTCGGACTCACAGCTGGCGATCGACTACGGGCGCATCTCCGACAGCTTCCCGGGCGGCCCGGACCCCGCCCTCGTCGTCGTCAGGGCCGACGACATCGGCGCACCGGAGGTCCGTACCGCACTCGCGTCCTTCGACAAGGTAACCGTCCACAAGGAGCAGAACGTCGCGGAGATCGAGGTCCCGCTGCCCGGCGGCAAGGACGACCTCGCCGAACTGCGTGACCGGCGGGTGCCGGACGCCTTCGACGGGACGGGCGCCGAGGCCTACGTCACCGGTGAGGTCGCCTCGTCCGCCGACTTCAACGACCAGTTGAAGCGCGGCATCGTCCCGGTCTTCGCCTTCATCACCGCCGTCACCTTCCTCCTGATGCTCTTCTGCTTCCGCAGCTACGTCATCGCGGTGACGTCGATCCTGCTCAACCTGCTCTCCGTCGGCGCCGCCTACGGGGTTATGACCGCCGTCTTCCAGCACGGCTGGGGCGCCGAACTGATCGGCTCGGAGGGTGTCGGCGCGATCGAGTCCTGGATGCCGCTGTTCGTCCTGGTGGTCCTGTTCGGCCTCTCGATGGACTACCACGTGTTCGTCGTCTCACGGATCCGTGAAGCCCGTGACAGCGGGCTGGACACCCGCGCCTCGATCGACGTGGGCATCCGGCGCACCGCGGGAGCGGTGACGGGCGCCGCGGCGATCATGGTGGCTGTCTTCGCCGTCTTCGGAACCCTGTCCATGCAGGACATGCAGCAGATGGGCGTCGGCCTCGCCGTCGCGGTACTGCTGGACGCCACCGTCGTACGGATGGTCCTGCTGCCCTCGGTCATGCTGCTGCTGGGCGAGCGGAACTGGCGGGTTCCGCGCGGACTCTCCCGGCTGCCGAGCCTGGAGCACAGCGAGCCCGCCGAGCCCACCCCCGGCCAGATGACGGCGGGAGCGCGTGGCTGACCCCGCTCCAGGAGGAGGAGAAGGAGGCCCCGGAACCCGGGGCCTCCTTCCCGCCCGTCAGGGTGCGTACTTGTAGCCCACGCGCCGGACGGTCTGGATCGAGCGCCGGTGCTCGGCACCCAGCTTGCGGCGCAGCCGGGCGACATGGACATCGACGGTGCGCCCGTCGCCCACGTGTCCGTAACCCCAGACCGTCGTCACGAGCTGATCGCGGGTGTGCACCCGGTGCGGGTGCGCCACCAGGTGCGCCAGCAGCTCGAACTCGAGGTACGTGAGGTCGAGGGTGACCCCGTCCACGGCCGCGGTGCGCCGCGTGGAGTCGATCCGGACGGGCCCGCCGGCCGGAGCCTCGGAGACCGGCTCCGGCACGAACTGCCGGTGCTGGGAGGAGGCGACGGCCCCGGCGAGCGCCGGCTGCTGGTCCGCGGGGACGAGCACCAGGTAGCCGATCATCGGCGGCCGGCCGGGCAGTGCCGGAAGCGTGTGCTGCGGAGCGGGCAGCCAGGTCGCGCCCGGCGGCAGGAAACCGGCGACATCGGCGAGCTCCACGACCTCGTCACGGTCGACGGCACGCAGCCGGTGGCGGTTGGGGGAGAGGGTGTTGCGGGCGGTGGTGGTGGCCGCAGCGGACACCGCAGAGGCCGCGGTGGCAGCCGAAGCGGTGGAGAGGGTACGAGTGTTCGCCATGAGGGTCAGCTCTTTCGCGCGAGGAGTCGTCGAGGGACGTACGTCGTGCGCGCGGGCCGAAGACCGGGGTGAGCGGCTTTAGAGGGCCTGCGCGTTCCACGCGCGGCAACACACCCGGTCGAAGTCATGATGCTGACGAGAGGGCCAGAACGGCTCGAGGTCGCTGCGACCCGACGAGGTGTACTGGAAGCTGGCCATGCCCCCATTGAAGCAGAGATTGCGGCTGTGTAGCAGGGCCCTCTCACCCGTCGATACGGTCCCGCCGGGTTACCTTCCTCACCTGCGACTTCCGCCCCACCGGCACCTCAACCCACGAGGCGCTTACGCCAGTCCTCGACGGGCAGCAGGATCGACGAGTCCGGCGAACCGTCCCACTCCACCGGGAGCCCCGACGCGCGCAGGGACTCGGCGACCTCACGGCCCACCGCCGCGGTGGTCTCCGCCGAGCCGTCGAAGCCCCCGTAGTACAACGCGAGTCCATGGCCCTCGGCGACGGCATCCGTGCCCTGGGAATGGAAGAAGACGAAACCGCGGGCGCCCTCACTCCCCTCGGAGCGGATCTCCCCCGTCCCGCAGGAGCGGCAACAGGTGAAGTTCTCCCGTGCGGTGATCCCGCGTCCGTCCAGCGCGGCGAAGGCGCGCTCGACGCGGTCCGCGCCGGTCACATCCGTCCACCCCGCCTGCTCCTCCACCCGCTCCAGCCACAGCCGCTCCACGAGCTTGCGCGCCTGCGCCATGGTGACCGGCCGGACGCCGTCCTTGACCAGATGATCCTCGGCCGTCTCGGTCAGCGACTTCACGGTGCCGTATCCGCCGCGCAGCGACAGCCGGATCCGCGCCTCCAACTGCTCGCGTATCTCCCGGGCAGGCTCGGGCACCTCTTCCTCCGGAGGCATTCCGGCGCTCTTCCAGCCGATCCCGGCATCCCAGTCCGGCTCCTGGCGCGCCCACCGGGCCATCACCCCGGCCACCTCGTCCGGCGAATCGAGATCGACCCCTACATGACTCGCGGCGTTCCCGGCGCGGCACTCCAGCCGGTAGCTCCCGCCCTCCTCGTGCCACGTCTGCACGAAGAAGCCCGGCAGGTCGGGAACACGCTGCACCACCAGGAAACGGTCGCGCTCCCCGCCGATCCGGTGCACCAGGGCGCTCAGGGCCTGTTCGGTGACGCGCAGGTGCCTCTGCTGGTTCTCGGTCTCCACCGCGATGTCGAGCATGGGCGGAACTCTGGCACAGCGCACCGACAGCGAGGGCGCCCACCGCAGTCGGTGGGCGCCCTCGCCGGTGGAATCATGCCGTGCGGATCAGACCTGGTCGGCCTTCTCCAGCGCGGTGCAGCAGGTGTCGACGATCAGCCGCGTGACGACGTACGGGTCGACGTTCGCGTTCGGGCGACGGTCCTCGATGTAGCCCTTCTGGTCCTGCTCGACCTGCCACGGGATACGCACCGAGGCGCCGCGGTTGGAAACGCCGTAGCTGTACTCGTTCCACGGGGCGGTCTCGTGCAGGCCGGTCAGACGGTCGTCGATGCCCGCGCCGTAGTTCTTGACGTGGTCCATCGGCTTCGAGCCCTCACCGAGCGACTCGGCGGCGGTGATGATCGCCTCGTAGCCCTCGCGCATCGCCTTCGTGGAGAAGTTGGTGTGCGCGCCCGCGCCGTTCCAGTCGCCCTTGACCGGCTTCGGGTCGAGGGTGGCGGAGACGTTGAAGTCCTCGGCGGTGCGGTACAGCAGCCAGCGGGCGATCCACAGGTGGTCGGAGACCTCCAGCGGGGAGACCGGACCGACCTGGAACTCCCACTGGCCCGGCATGACCTCGGCGTTGATGCCGGAGATCGCGAGGCCCGCCTTCAGGCAGTTGTCGAGGTGCTTCTCGACGATGTCGCGGCCGAAGATCTCGTCCGAGCCGACACCGCAGTAGTAGCCGCCCTGAGCCGCCGGGAAACCGCCCTCGGGGAAACCGAGCGGACGGTGGCCGTCGAAGAACGTGTACTCCTGCTCGATGCCGAAGATCGGCTCCTGGCCCGCGAACCGCTCGGCGACCGGGCGCAGCTCGGCGCGGGTGTTGGACTCGTGCGGCGTCATGTCGATGTTGAAGACCTCGCACAGGACGAGTACGTCGTCACCGCCGCGGATCGGGTCCGGACACGAGAAGACCGGCTTCAGAACCCGGTCGGAGGCGTGCCCCTCGGCCTGGTTGGTACTCGAACCGTCGAAGCCCCAGATGGGCAGCTCCGCGCCATCGGTCATTATCTTCGTCTTGGAACGAAGCTTGGCGGTCGGCTCGGTGCCGTCGATCCAGATGTACTCAGCCTTGAACGTCACGGACGCCATCCTTTGCGGGTGCTGCGGTCTATGGTGCGCAGCTTGGCAAGGCGCGATTTCCCGTCCGTTGCCCGAATGTGAACCACGTGTTACCGAGGTTTCCTGTGAATGCCCTGCAGCAGGTGCCCCGGGCCCTGAGGCGTCTCACCGTACGGCGTACTGGATACGGTCCACGCCGCGGTAAGGCCTCCGTCCGCGGCTCATGAGGGGCCGGGCACACTGGCTGCATGACCACACCATCTGCGTCCACACCGCCCCGCCCCGCCCCGGGCACCCCGATGCGGATCGGCCTCGTCGGCGCGGGCCCCTGGGCCCGCATGACCCATGCCCCCGCCCTCGCCGAACACCCCGGCGTCGTACTGAGCGGCGTGTGGGGCCGCCGGGCCGAGGCGGCGGAGGCGCTCGCCGCCGCCCACGGCACCGAGGCGTACACCGGTGACGAGGGCATCGACGCGCTCCTGGCCGTGAGCGACGCGGTCGCCTTCGCCGTACCGCCCGACATCCAGGCACCCCTGGCGGCCCGCGCCGCGGCCGCCGGCTGCCACCTGCTGATGGACAAGCCGGTCGCCACGACCGTGGCGGGCGCGCGCGAGGTCGCCGAGGCCGCGGAGCGGGCCCAGGTCGCCTCGGTGGTCTTCTGCACCCTCCGGTTCGCCACCGGAACGGCCCGCTGGATCGGCGAACAGGCGGCGGCGGGCGGCTGGTTCACGGCCCGGGCCCAGTGGATCGGTGCGCTCTACGCCCCGGGGACGAGCAACGAGTTCGCCGCTTCGGCCTGGCGCCGCGAGAAGGGCGCCCTGTGGGACGTCGGCCCGCACGCCCTCTCGGTGCTGATCCCGGTGCTGGGGGATGTGACGGAGCTCGTTGCGGCACGCGGACCGGCCGACACCACACACCTGCTGCTCCGGCACACCTCCGGTGCGTCCAGCACGGTGACGCTCGCACTGGACGCACCGGTGGGTGCGGCGGGGACGGACGTCGAGTTCAGGGGCGAGCACGGAACGGCCGCCCTGCCTCCGGGGTTCGACGACGCGCTCGGTGGGTTCCGGGCGGCCGTGGACGCACTGGCGGAGGCGGCGCGTACGGGAGTGGCACACCCCTGCGACGTACGGTTCGGGCTGCGGATCACGGAGCTGCTCGCGCAGGCCGAGGCGGGACTGGGGCCGGTGCCCGCGCGCCCCTGAGGCCCGGCCCCTCCTCGCTCAGCCCACGCGCTCGATGCGGGCGTTGCGGATCAGGAACTTGCCGGGCTCGCGGACCTGCTCGAACGCGGCGTTGTTGAGCAGCGCGCAGCTGCCCGACACGGAGGTGACCTTCACGGTCGTCGCCTTGTCGTTGTCGAGGTTGGTCACCTTGAGCTCGGTGCCGACGGGGAACTGGCTGCTGGACGCGGCAGGGGCGCCGCCCTCGCCCGAGAGCGTCACGGTGGATCCGGCACAGACGACCTCTCCGGCCGCCTGGTCCCCTCCGCCGGGCGGCGCGGCGTCCGTCGGTTCCTCGGCCGGTGCCTCCGGCGCTTCCCCGGGCTGCGAGGCGGCAGGGGGCTCCGCCGGGGGAGCGGCGGGCGGAGCGGCCTCGCCCCCGCATCCCGAGGCGGCCTGCTGGCGCCGGATCTGCGCGAGGACCGCCTCCCGGTTCTCGATCCGGGCCGCCGACAGGGCGTCCGGATTCGCCCGCTGACCGGCGATGAACTGCTCGTTGTTGCTCAGGGCCGTGGCCAGCCCCGAACAGACGACCGACGAGTCCGCCGAGGGCGACTGCGACGCCTGACTCGTCCCGGCCAGCACGGCCGCGGTCCCTCCGGCGAGCGCGACGGCCCCGGCGAGCAGGGCGAGCTTCTTCTTCCGGCCGATGGTCTTCTTGCGTGACACGTAGGGCTCCTGTCCTCGGCCCGGGGCGCGAGCTGCACTCCGGCCGGTGCGGTGCGTGTGTGTCCCTACGTACGGGTAACCGGCCCCTTCGTTTCAACGGGCGTCGCGGTTCACTCCGGGGGCAGTGCCCGGCACAACGCAGCGAGCGCCTCCTCGTACGCGTGCTCGGGCGGTGTCGCATAGCCCACGACCAGCCCGTCCCGCCGTGCCGTCGCGCCGACGGCGGCCGGGTGCAGGTACGAGGAGAGCCCGTCCACCGCCAGCCCCTGCCAGGCCGCGGCCCGCACCACCGAACGCTCCGTGCCGCGCGGCAGTTCCAGCACCGCGTGCAGCCCCGCGGCGATCCCGGACACCCGTACCTGCGGGGCACGCCGCTCCAGGGCCGCCACCAGCTGATCGCGGCGCCGCCGGTGGCGCCGGCGCATCCGGCGCACCTGACGGTCGTACGAACCCGACTCGACGAAATCCGCCAGCGTCAGCTGCTCCGTGGCGCTCGACCACTGCTCCCGCTCGCCCTTCGCCGCGAGGACACCGTCCACCAGCCGTTCGGGCAGCACCATCCAGCCGATCCGCAGCGTGGGGGAGAGGCTCTTGCTCACGGACCCGAGCAGCACCACACGCTCGGGATCGAGTCCCTGCACCGCGCCCACCGGCTGCCGGTCGTAGCGGAACTCCCCGTCGTAGTCGTCCTCCACGACCAGGCCGCCGGTCGCCCGCGCCCAGTCGACCGCGGCGGCACGGCGCTCCGGATGCAGCGGGCCGCCGGTCGGGAACTGATGTGCCGGGGTGAGCAGTACCGCCCGCTCCCCCCGCCCCAACTCCCCGATCCGCGCGCCGTGTTCGTCGACGGCGACCGGCCGGGTCCGTACCCCGTGTCCGGCGAGCAGCTCACGATGGAACGGCAGCCCGTAGGCCTCGACCGCCCACGGCCCGCCCACCACGTCCGCCAGCAGCCGCAAGCCGTGGGCGGCGCCCGAACAGAGCACGATCCGCTCGGGCGAGGTCCGCACGCCGCGTACCCGGGCGAGATAGGCGGTCAGGGCCTCGCGCAGCTCGGGCCGCCCGTGCGGATCACCGGGCCCGAAGGCGTCGTGCGGGGCGCGGTCCAGTGCCCGACGGGCCGAGGCCAGCCAGGCGGTCCGAGGGAAGACCGAGGGGTCAGGCTTCCCCTGGACGAGATCGTGGACCGGCCGGGCGGGCCGCTCGCGGGTTCGCTGCCGGTACGTCCGGGTGAGGGGCACCGCCCTCTCGGCGACCCTGGTCCCCGAACCCTGGCGGGCGGCGAGCCAGCCCTCGGCGACGAGTTCGGCGTAGGCGTCGGCCACGGTGTTGCGGGCCAGCCCGAGATCCACGGCGAGCGAACGGTACGGCGGCAGCCGGGTCCCCGGGGCGAGCCGCCCGCTCCGGATCGCCTCGCGCAGCGCCCGCATCAGAACGGCCCGCCGGTTGCCGGTCCCCGACAGCTCGAGCGGCAGATCACTGCCCAGGATCTCCGCAGAATTGACCCATGAATCCTTCATCGAAATGCACCCCGTAACCAGTCAACGAACCTCCTAGATTCGTACCCATGACGACCACGGAGATCAAGCCCGCCACCGACGCCTCCCTCACCGCCTCCACCGTCCGGCTCAATTTCGCCAAGGCCGCCCCCAAGGTGTTCCGTGCCGTGATCGGCCTCGACGCGGCGGCCCGCGAGGGCCTGGACCCGACCCTGGTGGAGCTGGTCCAGATCCGCTCCTCGCACCTCAACCACTGCGCATACTGCCTCCACATGCACACCTGTGACGCCCGCAGGGCGGGCGAGAGCGAGGAGCGGCTGCACATGGTCGCCGTGTGGCAGGAGGCGGAGCACTTCTTCACGGCGAAGGAGCAGGCGGCGCTCGCCCTCACGGACGCGGTCACCCGCGTCGCGGACGCCGGAGTGCCCGACTCGGTGTACGAGCGCGCCGCCACGCACTTCGAGGAGCAGGAACTGGCCCAGCTCCTGGCCCTGATCCTCACGATCAACACCTGGAACCGCATCGCCCTCGCAACGGCCAAGCGCGCGGGCACGGACGAACGCTGATCCGGCTACATCAGCCGGGCCCTGAGTGCCAGCCACGCCTCCGCCTCGGCCCGCAGCTCCGGGTCGCGGACGTGGGGCAGGTGCTCACGGGTCGCGAGCGAGAGGCGCTTGGCCTGCCGGGAGAGGTTGATCACCGTGATGTTCTCGCGCGAGTACGCCGTCGTGTCCCGGGTGGCCACGTCGGCCCGGGACACCGGGATGCCGTCGAGGCAGGCGCGTACCGTCTCCTCCGGCGGCAGCAGCCCGGACCGGGCCATCTGGAGAAGAGCCTCGGCACGGCCGACGGCCCCGGCCGCCTCGCACTCCCGGAGCAGCCAGAGCCCGAGCCCGGCCCGGCGGGCCCGCTCCTCGTCCGTGCCCCCGGTGTTCCTCCGGCCGGAGGCCACCCACAGGAACCACCACCATGCCGCACGCTCCCTGGGTTCCTCCGGACAACGCCGCACGGCCCACCGCTCCCGCGCGTCCTGGTCGAGCCCCGCCAGATGCGCCACCCGGTCCCGGAGGGTCTCCGGTGACCACCGGGACCGCTCGCTCCGGGGCCCCGGAGCGAACCACGCCGGCGCCGAGAGCTTGAGTACCGTCCCGTCCTCCTCGTCGACCAGCAACCCGACCCCGCTGTCCTCACGTACGAAGCGCCGGCACCCCAGCCCGTCCGGGGCCACCTCCACGAGCGGGAACCCCAGCCGGTCCACAGCCGCCGCCAGGTCGTCGATGAGCAGGGGCACTTCGAGCCGGTGTGCCTGCACCATGACGTAAAGCCCCTGCCACGGCGCCTTCGGCGACTCCCGTTGCCAGGCGAACTCGGCGAGGCGGTAGGAGCGCAGCAACTGATCCGTGCTGCGGGTCTCCGCGTACCCGTCCCCGAGGAGCGCGGTGACCTCGTCCGGGGTGGAGGTGGCATCCGCGCCGTCCACGGTGCCGCTGATGACGAAGCCGGTACAGACACCCATGCCGGGAGGGCCCGGGATGCGTCCGCTCACCGCCCGAGCGCGTCCCGTACGGCGTCCTCCGACCGCGCCACCACGGCGGTCCCGTCGTCGGCGGTGATGATCGGCCGCTGGATCAGCTTCGGGTGCTCCGCCAGCGCCTCGATCCACCGCTCGCGCGAACCGGCTTCCTTCGGCCAATCCTTGAGCCCGAGCTCCTTCGCGACGGCCTCCTGGGTCCGGGTGATGTCCCACGGCTCCAGCCCGAGCCGGTCGAGGACCGCCCGGATCTCGTCGGGGGTGGGCACGTCCTCCAGGTAGCGCCGGACGGTGTAGTCGGCGCCCTCGGCGTCGAGCAGATCGACTGCGCTGCGGCACTTGGAACAGGCGGGATTGATCCAGATCTCCATGGGGCCAAGGGTACGGGAGGGATCCTCGAAAAGGCCTCTGGCCAGGGGCGATTGTCAGTGGCGGGCAGTAAAATGGAGGGAGTTCGTGAGGGTTCCACCACCGTGCCAGGAGGTTGCCGATGGCCGTTGCCACAGTCACGACCGAGCCGCTGAACAAGCCGCTGCGGAAGAAGCCGCTCCCCGCGGGCAGGCCCCGCGAGTGGTACGTCTCCCACAACCGCCGCCTCAAGGCCATGCGTCTGGCGATAGCCCTGCTCGACACGGGCGTCTACCAGCCGTCGAGCGCCGACAACGACAGGATCCGTGCGACAGCCGAACGCCTCGCCATCCACCCGCCGTCCGACACCACCTGCCGCATGGTCCGCGCCCTGATCCGCTACGGCCGCTGACACCGGCACCTGTGCCCCCGGGAGACCGGGGGCACAGGTATCGGCGGCGCAGCCCCCCCGCCATCAGCAGCACGACGACCAGGAGGACCCAGGGCCACTTCCGCCGCTCAGGTCCGCCACCGGGCGGCCCCCACACCCCGCACCGGTGCCGTCGCCGCACCTGGTCCTCGGGCGCGGGGTGCCGACCGCGCAGATGCCAGACTGCACGCCATGTCACTCGCCGACCTGACCTTCGACCACTGGCGCACCCTGGACCGGGACACGGCCGCGCGCTACGCCGGGGAAGCCGCCCGCCGGGTGGACGGCCGGCTCGTCCGGCTGGACAGCACCCCGCACCTCGGTGGTGTCCTGCACCACGCCGTCGTCGAACGGGCGGGTGAGGAATACGCGTTGATACCCGGGGGCCGGGTGACCGTCGGTTTCGATCCGGACACCTGGCAGCCGATGCCCGAGCAGCTCGCCTCGTACAGGGAGGAGAGCCTCGACGGCGGCTTCGGCTTCGACGAGGACCCACGGGCCCACCTGGCGCGCGTGATGACGCCGCGGCGCACGGTCACGCTGCCCACCGTGCTGATGGCGGTGGAGCCCGCGAAGCTCCCCGAAGTCCCCGGCCTGGTACCGGCGCTGCTCGCCGGGCGCGGTCTGCGGCTGCCCGCTCCCGACGAGTGGGAGCACGCCTGCGGGGCGGGCGCGCGGACGCTGTTCCGCTGGGGGAACGACTGCCCGTCGGACACGCTGCCGTACGGCAGCGGGCCAGGGCCCCAGCACCGGCCCCACGCCTTCGGTCTGCGTATCGCCTTCGACGTCTACGACACGGCGGAGATGACAGCCGATCCCGGGTCCGTATACGGCGGGGACGGCGGGGAAGCGGTCTGCGGGGGATACGGCACCTTCCTGGAGTGGCTGCCGCTGGCGACCGCCAACCACAACCCGTCCCTGGCGGACTTCCTCAACGGCCCCGAGGGAGAGGACATGTTCGAGGACTTCCATGCCCGCCCGGTGATCGATCTCGGCTGACGAGCGTCAAGGTGTGGCGTGTCACAGACAACGTGACGGCGCTGTGGGAACTTCAACTCTGTTACTCCCCAGTTGAGTTATCGACGCGCGTGGAGAGGGTCGAATTGAGCACTCTGCAAGCCATCACGCTCGACCAGGTGGTCGACACGGACCGCTACCCCCTGTCCGACCCCGGAAGCGTCGAGAGGCGGGCGGTGATCGACAGGGCCCGGCACGAACTGGCCACGGTCGGCTGCACCGTACTGCCGGACTTCATCCGCCCGTCGCTCCACGACGTCCTGCGCCAGGAGTGCGCGGCCATCGCACCCCAGGCGTACTTCGACGTCGAGACCGTCAACGTCTACAACATCTCCGTGGACGCGGACCTGCCCGAGGACCACCCGGGCCGGCGCACCTTCCAGAGGGGCAACGCGTTCGTCGCGCGCGACCGCGTCCCCGAGGACGCCCTCATCAGCCGGCTCTACACGCACGAGGTGTTCCAGCGCTTCGTGGCCGACTGCTTCGGACTGCCGGGGCTGCACGAGCTCGCCGACCCGCTCTCCGGGCTCGTCCTCAACGTCGTACGGCCGGGCATGGAGCACCCGTGGCACTTCGACACCAACGAGTACACGGTGAGCATGCTGACCCAGCAGGCCCGGTCCGGCGGTGACTTCGAGTACTGCCCGAACATCAGGACCGCCGAGGACGAGCACTTCGACGCCGTCCGCGACGTACTGGACGGCAGCACCGAGGGCGACCGGCTGCCCCTGCGGCCGGGCGACCTGCAGCTCTTCAAGGGCCGCTACTCCCTGCACCGCGTCAGCCCCGTAGGGGGCGACGTGGCACGCCACTCCGCGATCTTCGCCTACAGCGAGCGCCCCGGCGTCATCGGGAGCGTGGCACGCACCCGGCAGCTCTTCGGCCGTGTCCTGCCCGCGCACCTGGCCGCCGAAGGCCGGGCCGTACGGGGCGACAAGCTGCTGGACTAGCGGGCGGCCCGCGCAGACCGTTCCTGCCCCGCCCCGCGATCCACGGAGGAGTAACCCCTTGCGTTTCGACGCGAACGGAAAAGTGTCGCTCGACCACATCTACACCGCGCCCGACCCGCGCACGTACTTCCAGGTGCTCCGCCCTCTCGGCTACTGCGTCCCCCAACAGGCCAAGCCGTACTTCGAGAAGCTCATCAAGGAGTACCGGGAGGCCGAGGAGGTGTCCGTCCCGACCGTCCTGGACATCGGCTGCTCCTACGGGATCAATGCCGCCCTGCTGAAGTACGACGCGACGATGGACGAGTTGTACACGCGCTACGGCGAGGCCGCCGGGATGTCACACGAGGAGCTCCTGGCCCGCGACCGTGACCTCTCCCGCTCCCGCAGCCCCGCGCACGGCCTCCGCTTCACCGGCCTGGACGCCTCCACCAGCGCGCTCGCCTACGCCCGCGCGGCCGGTTTCCTCGACGAAACGGTCCACGCCGACCTGGAGAGGGACGACCCCACACCGGAGCAGCACGCCCGGCTCGCCGGGACGGACATCGTGATCTCGACGGGCTGCATCGGCTACGTCACCGAGCGGACCCTCACCCGCGTCGTGCGGGCGCAGGGCGAACGGCGCCCCTGGATGGCGCACTTCGTCCTGCGGATGTTCCCCTTCGACCCGGTCGAGGAAGCCCTGGCCGGGCTCGGATACCGCACCGTCCGGGTCGACGACGTCTTCAAGCAGCGGAAGTTCGCCGACCCGCAGGAACAGACACGCGTGCTGGACAGCATGGCGGCGGCCGGAGTGGATGCGCGCGGCCTGGAGGAGGAAGGCTGGATGTACGCACAGCTCTACCTCTCCCGCCCCAACTGACACCCGCCACCCTTCCCACCAACCGAAAGCAGAGCCGAATTGAACGTCAGCCAGGAAATTGCGGTCAGCGCCACCTTCGCCAGGGAGGGCGACCTTCCGCGTGTGCCGCTGCCCACGCTCGAGGCGACCTGCGAAAGGTTCCTCGCCTGGAGCGCACCGCTCCTGACCGCCGAGGAGCGGGCGGCGACCGAGGCCGAGGTCGCCGCCTTCCTGCGGCCCGACGGACCCGGCCGGGTCCTGCACGCGGCCTTGGAGGAGTACGACGGCACGGAGGGTGTGCACAGCTGGCTCGACACCTTCTGGCCGTACCGCTACCTCGGCCGCCGGGACCGGATCGCGCTCAACGCCAACTTCTTCTTCCTGTTCCAGGACACCGGCCAGGGGCAGCTCGACCGGGCGGCCGGACTCGTCGCCGGGGCGCTCAACTACAAGCGGCAGCTGGACGAGGGCCTCATCGCGCCGGTGGAGCAGCGCGGAGTGCCGCAGTCGATGGTGCAGAACAAGTACCTGTTCTCCACGACCCGCATCCCCGGCGTCCCGCTGGACACGGTCCGCGCCCCGTACAGCGACAGCGCGCCCGGCCCCTCCACGGCCCGGCACATCGTGGTGTTCTTCCGGGGCAGCATGTTCCGGCTGGACGTACTCGGTGAGGACGGCACCCCGCACAGCCTCGACGAGATCGAAGCCGGACTGCGAGCCGTGACCAAGGCCGACGTGCACACGGACGAGGCGGATAGGGCCGGTCACCTCACCAGCATGGCCCGCGCGGAATGGGCGGCGGCCCGGGACACCCTCCTCGCCCACCCGCGCAACGCCGAGACCCTGGACGACATCGAGACGGCGCTGTTCTGCGTCTGCCTGGAGGACTTCGCCCCCGGGGACACCAAGGCCACCTGCGACGAGCTGCTGTACGGGGACCGGGGCAACCGCTGGTTCGACAAGGCCGTCTCCTTCGTCGTCTACACCGACGGCCGGGCCGGCATCAACGTGGAGCACTGCGAGCTCGACGGGACGACCATCCTCAGCTTCACCGACGCGCTGCTCAGCACCCCGCCCGAGGAGCACGCCGACCGGTCCGGCGCCCGCGCTCAGGGCCAGCCGGTCCCGCAGCCCCTCGTGTTCGAGCTGGACGACGCCCAGCGGGCCCAGGTGCGTTCCGCCGCCGAGTCGTTCGCCGCGTACGGCGCCGCCACCGCTACCAGCACGGTCTCCTTCGACGACTTCGGCAGCACCGCGGCCAAGGCGCTCGGCGTATCGCCCGACGCGTTCGTCCAGGCCGCCTACCAGCTGGCCCACCAGCGCGCCAAGGGGCACCTCGGAGCCACGTACGAGTCGATCGCGACCCGCCAGTTCCGGCACGGCCGCACCGAGGCGATGCGCGTCGTCACCCCGGAGATGCCGGCCTTCGTGGCGGCGATGGACGACCCCGCCACCGACCGCGACACCCGCCGCGCCGCCTTCCGCGCCGCCGCGACCGCGCATGTGACCCGTGCGAAGGAATGCCAGGCCGGGGACGCCCCCGAGCAGCACCTGTGGGAGCTGGAACTCATCCAGCGCCGCCGCGGCGCCGAGCTCGGGATCACCGAACAGCCCGCCCTGTACCGCTCACCGGGCTGGCTCACGATGCGGGACGACTACCTCAGCACCAGCTCGGCCCCGTCGGAGAACATCCAGTACTTCGGCTTCGGCTCCACGAGCAGCAAGTGCATCGGCATCGCCTACGTCCTGCTGCCCGACCGCTTCAACCTCTACCTGAGCACGCCGCTCCCCGTGGCCGCCCAGATGCACGCCTTCGCGGACCGCCTCCGCGAGGCGGTCGCGGAACTGCGGGAGCTGCTGGCGGGCTGACAACGGGCAGGCGGCGAGCGGCCGTTCCGGCTCAGCCCGCCGCCTGCCCACCCCGGCGGGCCTTCACCGCCATGACGATCGGTGTGGGCCCACCGTGCTCGGCGAACCGCTCGAGCGTGAGACCGGCATCGAAGAAGCCATGGAGGAGGCCGGGCAGAGGCAGATGCCACGCTCCGACCTTGTCGCGCAGGCCCTGGTCCGTCCACGAGGCCGTGGTCCGGTCCGCATCGAGATATCCGGGGCGGACCACGACGGCATCGGCATCCGAACGGTCGGCGAACCCGCCGCAGAAACAGGGATGGACACCGATGTGCACGAACACCCCACCGGGCCGTAGCACCCGGGCCGCCTCGTGGAGCACGGTCGGATAGTCGGGCATGTCGGTGTGCACCATCACGGCGACGACGGCGGCCACGGATCCGTCGCGGATCGGCAGCCGCGCGGCGTCTGCCTGCGCGACCGGCAGGCGCCCGCGCGCATGGCCCAGCATCCCGGCGGACAGGTCGATGCCGACAGGAGCCCAGCCGAGCTCGCGAAGCCGTGCGGCGTGGACACCGGTGCCACAGCCGATCTCCAGACAGGCGGCCCCTGCTCCCACGCCGAGAAGCTCACCCAGGAGATGACCGAGGCCGCGGGGGTTGCCCGCATTCGCTCCGGCCGCCGGGCCGCCGAGGAAATCCCGTTCGTACCAGTCCGCGATCCGGTCGTACGCCGCTGTCCGCGTCATGGGGTGGTCCGTTCGTCGGGGAGCCCGTCGCCCCAGTACTGCCCCGTCGAGGGCCCCCTGCTGCCGGTTTCGCCGGCGGCGCAACGGCCGGAACGGGTTGGCGGGCCTCAACCACGCCCGGCGGCAACGTCAGCAGCGCGTCGACGGCGGGTCGACATCCGGCCCGCCGCGGTGAGGCGTGGTGACGTAGCCCTCCGCCGGAGCCGGCAGCGCACCGACGCACTCCGCAGAGCACGCGTTGACGAGCAGCGGCAGGACATCGGTCGCCACGACACGCGATATCCAGACCTGCCGGAGCCGTCCGTCCTCCAGCGGGCCGTCGCAGACGCTGCAGTTGCGGATCGCCTCCGCACCCCACCGATGGGGCTCCGCCACCCCGAGGTCCCACTCGTCCGCCTGCCGGAGCGGGGGAAAGGGCGGCCGGTACTTGAAGTTGCCGTACAGGGCCCGCGTACTCACCGTGCTCCGCCGCAGCTCGCGGCAGCGGGTGATCTCGTACGGGAACCAGTGCAGCCGGTGCGAGGTGTACGGGCTGAACTCCTCCAGGCTCGTCATCGCCCCGATCTCGGGCGGGACGCGCACCAGGTTGCTGCCGTAGAGGACGAAGTGCTTCACCGCGGTCAGCTTGGCGACGGCCCGCGGCAGCGTGACGATCTGGCGCCGCTCGCCCGGGCTCAGCTCGACCAGCGGCTTGAACACCTCCCGGCCGTCGGCCGCCGCCTCGTCGATCAGTTCCAGCAGACGCAACCAGCCCGGGGCCGAGGTGTCCTGCCGGTCGGGATGGAAGCCGACCGGCTTCCCGCTGTGCTCCCCGCGCCTGTCGAGGCAATGACACCGGTCACGGGCGGGCTCGTCCCCACCCGGCCCCACCGCGTCGGCCCATCGGTTGCTGAACAGCTTCGGCTGATCTTCCTCACCCATGGCGCCAACCTACGGAACCGCCGGGGCGTGCGACGAGGGGTTTTGTGCGCGGACGTGGAAAAGGCCGTCGGCCGTGTCCTCCCGGGCGGGGAAGACACGGCCGACGGCCCACGGACGGCTCAGGCGAGCGGAACCCGCTCTGACCTGCGGCCTTCCTAGATGTCGAAGTACAGCTCGAACTCGTGCGGGTGCGGGCGCAGCTGGATCGGGGCGATCTCGTTCGTGCGCTTGTAGTCGATCCACGTCTCGATCAGGTCGGGCGTGAAGACGCCGCCGGCCTGGAGGTAGTCGTGGTCCGCCTCGAGGGCGTCGAGGACCGCCGGGAGCGAGGTCGGGACCTGCTGGACGCCCGCGTGCTCCTCGGGGGCCAGCTCGTACAGGTCCTTGTCGATCGGCTCCGGGGGCTCGATCTTGTTCTTCACGCCGTCCAGGCCGGCCATCAGCAGGGCCGAGAACGCCAGGTACGGGTTCGAGGACGGGTCCGGGGCGCGGAACTCGACGCGCTTGGCCTTCGGGTTGGAGCCCGTGATCGGGATACGCATCGCGGCGGAGCGGTTGCGCTGCGAGTACACCATGTTGACCGGGGCCTCGAAGCCCGGGACCAGGCGGTGGTAGGAGTTCACCGTCGGGTTGGTGAAGGCCAGCAGCGACGGGGCGTGCTTCAGGATGCCGCCGATGTAGTAGCGGGCCATGTCCGACAGACCGGCGTAACCCTGCTCGTCGTAGAAGAGCGGCGTGCCGCCCTGCCACAGCGACTGGTGGACGTGCATGCCCGAGCCGTTGTCACCGAAGATCGGCTTCGGCATGAAGGTCGCGGTCTTGCCGTTGCGCCAGGAGACGTTCTTCACGATGTACTTGAAGAGCATCAGGTCGTCGGCCGCGGCGAGCAGCGTGTTGAACTTGTAGTTGATCTCCGCCTGGCCGGCGGTGCCGACCTCGTGGTGCTGGCGCTCGACCTGGAGGCCGTTCTTGTCCAGCTCCAGGGAGATCTCGGCACGCAGGTCGGCGAAGTGGTCGACCGGCGGGGTCGGGAAGTAGCCGCCCTTGTAGCGGACCTTGTAGCCGCGGTTGTTGTCCTCGGACCCGGTGTTCCAGGCGCCGGCCTCGGAGTCGATGTGGTAGAAGCTCTCGTTCGCCGACGTCTGGAAGCGGACGTTGTCGAAGACGTAGAACTCGGCCTCGGGACCGAAGTACGCGGTGTCGGCGACACCGGTCGAGGCGAGGTAGGCCTCGGCCTTCTTGGCCACGTTCCGCGGGTCACGGCTGTACTGCTCGCCCGTGATCGGGTCGTGGATGAAGAAGTTGATGTTGACGGTCTTGTCGCGGCGGAACGGGTCGACGCGGGCGGTCGAGATGTCCGCGCGGAGCGCCATGTCGGACTCGTGGATGGCCTGGAAACCGCGGATCGACGAGCCGTCGAACGCAAGCTCCTCGTTCGGGTCGAAGACTGCCGCCGGGATGGTGAAGTGCTGCATCACACCGGGCAGGTCGCAGAACCGGACGTCGATGAACTTGACGTCTTCGTCGGCGATGTACTTCTTCACGTCGTCGGCGTTCTGGAACATCCAACTCCTCCTACTCCCGACCCGGAGAAGGGCGGGGTTGCAGCTCTTTCGTGCGGCCAGTGCGGTGGCACACGCTGGACCCGACCATAGGCAGGCAGGATTTCTCAAGCATGACCCATTTGTTTCGCCCAAGTTAACCAGCCCGGGCGGCAGCGGCACCTCAGCGACGTTTATCAGTGCCCCGCCCGGCCAGGTGCAAACACGGGCGCAGTACCGTGGACGGGTGGACAACAGGCAAGCAATCGGATCGTGGCTCTCGGGGCCACGCGCGGCGGCCGAGGAGATGGGCGCCGACTTCGGTTACCGGGGCGAGCGCCTCGGTCTGCCCCAGGAAGGCCCGGGGGCCGTGGCCCCGCTCGGCCGGCGCTTCGGGGCACTCTTCATCGACTGGACCGTGTGCATGGTGATCGCATACGGGCTGCTCGCTCAAGGTGACCAACAGGCGGCCGGGAACTGGGCGCTGGCCGTCTTCCTCGTACTGAGCCTGCTGACGGTCGGAACCATCGGTTCCACCCCGGGCAAGCGCATCCTGGGCCTGCGGGTCGTCGCCGAGGGCGGCGGGCGGCTCGGCACCGGGCGGGTGATCGTACGGACCGTACTGCTGCTCCTGGTCATCCCCGCCCTGGTCTGGGACCGCGACAGCCGCGGTCTCCACGACCGGCTGGCCCGTGCTGTCCAGGTACGCATCTAGAAGGCGCGGAGCAACGAGGGCGGCCCCGGACGATAACGTCCGGGGCCGCCCTCGTTCCGTACGAAGTACGTCAGCGCATCTTTCCGCCGCGCGGCATCCGCATGCCCTTCGGCATCGGGCCCTTCGGCAGCGGCATGTTGCTCATCAGGTCGCCCATGGCCCGCAGCCGGTCGTTGGCAGCGGTGACCTGCGCGCCCGTCAGCACCCGCGGGAGCTTCAGCATTTTGGTGCGCACCTTCTTGAGCGGCACCTGGCCCTCGCCGTCGCCGACGATGATGTCGTGCACCGGCACGTCCACCACGATCCGGGCCATCTTCTTCTTCTCCGCGGCCAGCAGGCTCTTCACCCGGTTCGGGTTGCCCTCGGCGACCAGCACGATGCCCGCCTTGCCGACGGCCCGGTGGACGACGTCCTGACTGCGGTTCATCGCGACCGCCGGAGTCGTGCTCCAGCCGCGGCCGACACGGTCCAGCACGGCCGCCGCAGCGCCCGGCTGTCCCTCCATCTGCCCGAAGGCCGCGCGCTCGGCACGTCGTCCGAAGATGATCGCCATTGCGAGGAGGGCCAGTACGAAGCCCAGGATGCCCGCGTAGACCGGGTGATCGATCAAGAAACCGATCGCGAGGAGGACACCGAAGGTGACGATTCCCACACCCGCGACGACAAGACCGATCTTGGGGTCGGTCCGCCTGGTCATCTTGTAGGTCAGGGCGATCTGCTTGAGTCGCCCCGCGTTCTCGGCGCTGTCCGCGCCTTCAGTGGTGTTTGCCTTCCTCGCCATGTACTGAAGTTTACGTGGCCTCGGACCGGCCTAGGAACGGCGGTCGGCCACAGCCTCCAGCACATGCTGTGCCTCGACCCGGTCCTTGGCCCTGCGGCGGTCCTCGAGGACCGCCGTCCAGGCGTTCTGGCGGGCGGTGCGCTGGCCGCTGCTCATCAGCAGCGACTCGACGGCGCGGAGTGCGGTGGTGACGGACGGGATCGCGTTGGCTCGTACCGGCGCGGCGTGCATCGTGGTCGTTCCCCCTCGGAGCGGATGCGCGCACCCGGCGCGCACTGGGTAGCGGGAAGCAGTGACTGCGGCGGCCCCGGGGGCTGCCGCTGTATGTGTACCTAGGGTCACTGCTTGGTGTTACCAGTGCATGACCGGTCGGTCAAACACCAATGAAACCCTGATTTCGGCGCCGCGCACGCCGACGCGGCCCATACGGGCCCCCGACCTGCGGGGAGCGTACGGGCCGCGTCGAATCAGCCATTACTGCTCAGTAGCTTCTTGTGCGCGGATTCACACGGCCTCGGCGGCCGCGGTCGCTCACGCGACGGTCGCGCCCCGGGCCTCCATCGCCTGCTTGAAGAGACGGCCGGCGCGGTACGAGGAGCGCACCAGCGGCCCCGACATCACGCCGGAGTAGCCGATCGCGTCGGCCTCGTCCTTCAGCTCCACGAACTCCTGCGGCTTCACCCAGCGCTCGACCGGGTGGTGCCGCGGAGTGGGCCGCAGGTACTGCGTAATCGTGATGAGCTCGCAACCCGCGTCGTGCAGGTCCTGGAGCGCCTCGCTGACTTCCTCGCGGGTCTCGCCCATGCCGAGGATCAGGTTGGACTTGGTCACCAGACCGGCCTCACGGGCCCGGGTGATGACCTCGAGGGAGCGCTCGTAACGGAAACCGGGGCGGATCCGCTTGAAGATCCGCGGCACCGTCTCGACGTTGTGCGCGAGCACCTCGGGGCGCGAGGAGAAGACCTCGGCGAGCTGCTCGGGGACCGCGTTGAAGTCGGGGATCAGCAGCTCCACCTTGGTGGCGCCGGTCGCCCGCTCGGCGGTCTGGGCGTGGATCTGGCGCACGGTCTCCGCGTACAGCCAGGCGCCACCGTCCTCCAGGTCGTCACGTGCGACGCCGGTGATCGTGGCGTAGTTCAGGTCCATCGTGACCACGGACTCGCCCACGCGGCGGGGCTCGTCGCGGTCCAGGGCCTCGGGCTTGCCCGTGTCGATCTGGCAGAAGTCGCAGCGCCGGGTGCACTGGTCGCCGCCGATGAGGAAGGTCGCCTCGCGGTCTTCCCAGCATTCGTAGATGTTCGGACAGCCGGCTTCCTGGCACACGGTGTGCAGACCCTCGCTCTTCACGAGCTTCTGCATCTTCGTGTACTCGGGGCCCATCTTCGCCCGGGTTTTGATCCACTCCGGCTTGCGCTCGATGGGGGTCTGGCTGTTTCGGACCTCCAGGCGCAGCATCTTGCGCCCGTCGGGTGCGACACCGGACACTCCGGCACCCCTTTGCTTTCGCTGCATTGGATTCTTCGGCGAACACCAGGGTACGCCCGTGGTTAGAACGGCCTTACGTCTGCCCAACCTGTGGCCGACAGGGCCTATTCCCGGCCCCGTGGTCAGGCGGGGGTGGCCGCGGCCCCGACGGTCCGGGGCGCGAGCTCCGCGTTCTCCAGGATGTCCCTGAGGTGCCTCTCGGCGACCGGCAGCACCTCCGCGATCGTGACCTCCCGGCCCAGCTCGTACGAGAGCGAGGTGACGCCCGCGTCACGGATGCCGCACGGCACGATCCTGTCGAACCACGTGTTGTCCGGGTTCACGTTCAGCGCGAAGCCGTGCATGGTCACACCCTTGGCGACCCGGATGCCGATCGCGGCCAGCTTGCGGTCCTCGCGGCGCTGGCCGGCGTTGGACGGCGCGTACTCCGGGCCGTTCAGCCGGGGGTCGAACTCCTCGTCGTGCAGACGGGGGTCGAAGTCCAGGGAGAGTCCGCCGAGCGCGGGGCGCTCCTCGACCGGGTCGCCGAGGACCCAGACACCACTGCGGCCCTCGACCCGGGAGGTCTCCACGCCGAAGTCGGCGGCCGTACGGATCAGGGCGTCCTCCAGCCGTCGCACATGGGCGACGACGTCGACCGGCCGCGGCAGCTTCTGGATGGGATAGCCGACGAGCTGGCCCGGACCGTGCCAGGTGATCTTTCCGCCGCGGTCCACATCGATGACGGGCGTGCCGTCCAGGGGGCGCTCACTGTCGGTCGTGCGCCGCCCCGCCGTGTAGACGGGCGGGTGCTCGAGGAGCAGGCAGGTGTCGGGTACGGAGTCCTCGAACCGGGCCGCGTGCACCTCCCGCTGCTTCTGCCAGGCCTCCTGGTAGTCGACCGCTTCCTCGCCGAATCCCAGACGGACGAACCGCAGCTCACTCACTTCGGATGCCTCCCTGTTCGGGTGTCGGGAGGCCGGGGGGTGTCCCCGGGACCACGGCACCATGCACTGATATGCGCCCTGAGCCACTGTACGACCGTTCGGGGGACGGACGTCCGGCAGGTTCGCTCCCGGCCGTCCTGTCAGCGATGTCCACAATCCTCACACGATCGGATGAATGTGGAGCGAAGGTCGTTGGGGCGGCTGCCGGGACAGCTAAATTCGCGCCGTTCCATAAGGGCTCCCCGCCCGGCCCCGAAGGCAGGAGACCGTACAGCTGATGTCGGAACGACCTCCGCAGCGCACCCCCAACAGGCGGCTCGCTGCGCTCATCGCGGAAGCCGGATTCTCCCACGCGGGTCTGGCCCGCAGGGTGGATCAGCTGGGCCTCGAACACGGGCTCGATCTGCGGTACGACAAGACCTCGGTGACCCGCTGGCTGCGTGGCCAGCAACCGAGGGGAACCACCCCCGCGCTGATCGCGGAGGTCTTCACCCGGCGACTGGGGCGCCGGCTCTCCGCGCAGGACCTGGGGCTGGACGCGTGCGCCCCCGTCTACGCCGGGCTGGAGTTCGCGGCCACGCCCGCCGAAGCCGTCGACATCGTCAGCGGGCTGTGGCGGAAGGACTCCGGCAGCCATGCGGAGCTGCGCAAGATCGCGTTCACCCCGGCCGGACTCGTCGTGCCCAGCCGGGACTGGCTGATCGGGCGGGCCGACGAATGGGTCGGACGCGGAGAACCGGCGACGGCGGCCGCTTCCCGCGGCGCCGGCGGTGCCGGCCCCGCGAGCGGTGCGAACGGAGCGGCGCACGGCATGGCGGGCCTGCCCGCCCCGCGCGCACCCGGCGACGCGGGCGCCGTCCGCACGAACGGCTTCCACGCGTCCGGCGGCGCCCACACCCATCACGGCCCCGGGGGCGCACCCGGGGCGTCGGCCCACGGTGGCCGGGCCGGCAGCCGGGGCCCCGGTTCGGCCCGCCCGCCCGCACCGGCGCAGCCGCCCCTCGGCGTGCCCCGTCAGCGGCAGACCGACCGCGGCCCCGGCCAGCGGGTCGGCAACGGCGACGTCGCGGCCCTGCGGTCGGTCGGGGAGCTCTTCCGCACCCTGGACAACGCCTACGGCGGCGGTCACGCCCGGCAGGCCCTCGTCAGGTACCTGGAGCACGAGGCCGAGCCCATGCTCCGGGGAAGCTACGGCGAGACCGTCGGCAGGCGGCTGTTCTCCGCGGCGGCCGATCTGACCCGGCTGGCGGGCTGGACCTCGTACGACATCGCCGCGCACGGCCTGGCCCAGCGCTACTTCGTGCAGGCGCTGAGGCTCGCGCAGGCGGCCGGTGACCGGGGGTACGGCTCGTTCGTCCTGATCACGATGAGCCGGCAGGCGGTGTACCTCGGGCACGGCAGGGAAGCGGTGCAGCTCGCCCGGGTCGCCCAGCAGGGGATCGGATCCTCGGCGCCGCCCGTGGTCATGGCACTGCTGCACGCCGTCGAGGCGCGCGGACACGGGGTGCTCGGCGAGACTCGGGCGTGCATCGCCGCACTCGTACGCGCGGAACGGGCCCTGCAGTCCGAGCGCCCCGGGGACGACGTGCCGCACTGGGCCCGCTACTTCGACGAGGCGCAGCTCGCCGACGAGTTCGGCCACTGCCACCGCGATCTGCAGCAGTACCGGGTCGCCGTGCAGCACGCCGAGCGGTCGCTCCAGCTGCGCGCTCCGGCGTACGCCCGCAGCAGGCTGTTCTGCCGTGTGGTGCTCGCTTCCGCACGGCTCGGACTCGGCGAGCTGGACCAGGCCTGCCTGCTGGGCGCCGAGGCGGCCCAGCAGGCTTCGGAGATGCGGTCGGTGCGCGCCACGGAGTACGTGCGGGACTTCGAGCGCCGACTCGAGCCGTACCGGGACGCGGTAGCCGTGCGGGGCTACCGCGACCGGGTCGCCGCACTCGGCTGAGCCGGCCTACGCGGCGGCGGGCAGCGCGGCCCCGCCGCCGGGTTCCTGCCGCACGCCCAGGTCCGCGAGGATCGCCGAGGCCGCGCGGTGCCCCGAGTGCAGGGCGCCCTGGACCGTGCTCGTGTCGCGGTGGTCCCCGCACACGTACAGGCCGGCCAGGACCCGGACCGGCCGGTGCAGATCGTGCGGGGGCGGCATCGTGGGCACCGCCTCCGGGTCGTGATGGGCCGCCAGGAGTTCCCAGTCGTGCGTGGGAGTGCCGTAGAGCACGGCGAGGTGCTCGCGGACCGTGCGGTCGAGGTCCGGTGGCGGAGGACCGAGCACCGTGGAGGTGATCAGCGTCCGGCCGTGCGGCGCGCGCGACGGGTCGACCTCGCTCATCACGGCGGTGTGCGCGACCGGACCCGAGCGGTCCGCGTCCAGCAGCAGGTGCGCTCCCGTCGGCGGGGGTGCGGGCGCGGTGTGGTGAAGCACCGTCACCGGGTGGAAGGCCGGCATCCGCAGGCCGGGCAGCAACTCCGCGGCCGCGCCCGCTCCGGTGGCCAGCAGCAGGGAGCGACAGCCCAGCTCGCCGTGTTCCTTGGTGCGTACGGATGTGATGTCGGCGGCCGTGACGTGCACCCCGGTGCGTACGGTGCCGGGTGGCAGGGCGGCCGCAAGCAGCCGGGGCAGCTCCGCGGAACCGCCCGACGGCACGCAGAGCCTGCCGCGCGCGTAGCTGCGCAGGGCGAGCTCGGCGCAGCGGCTCGATGTGGTGAGCGTGGGATCGCTGAGCAGCGCGGTGAGCAGGGGGTGCAGGAAACCGCTGACCATCCGCGGGGAGGGGCCACGTGCCGACAGGGCCGCGCGTGCGGTCCGGTCCGGCCTGGCCAGGATCCGGGCCGCCGGTGCGGCGGCGAGGCGGCCGAGCCAGGAACCCAGCCGGGCCTGTTCGATCGCCCCGCCCAGGGGCGCGAGGGGGGCGCTCGATCGAGTGCGCACCGCTTTGAGTGCGCCCCTTGCGCTCCGTACATCACCGGCGCGGTACCGGCGGCCTCCGCTGTGGACGAGCACCCCGGGGGCGAAGTCCCGCAGCACCAGGCCGTCGAGCCCCGGGGTGGTGCCCAGCTCCGGGTAGGCGGAGCTGAGCAGTGGACCGATGTGGTCGAGCCGGAACCCGTCCACGTCGTGGGTGATCATCCGGCCGCCGACGTGCGGAGCGGCTTCCAGGACGCTGACGTTCACTCCTGCGCTGGTCAGTTGATGAGCCGCTGACAGGCCGGCGATCCCGGCCCCGATGATGACCACATCCGCGTGGTGTGCCGTGTGTGCCGTAAACACGTACCCCTCCCCGAGTCGGCGCGACTGGTGGGAGGCTCTTGCCCCCAACAGGCCCCCGGAATGCCGGAGTTCGGGTCGAGGCTAGATGGATGGCCGGTGCAGGCGCAGTCGCGCGCGCCTGGGGGCACCGGTGCACGGGGTCGCACGGACCCCCGACGGGCGGTGCCGGAGCGGCGGCCGGCCCGGCCTGCCGGAGGCGCCGAGGAGGCCGGCCGCGACGCTGAGCTGCGCCGCTGCGCGGGAAGGCCGGCCCGGCCGTGCGGCCGGGCGCGCGTACTCAGCGCAGTGCTGCGCGGACGGCGGCGTCGATTCCGGGGAAGGCGAACGAGAAACCCGAGTCGAGAAGTTGGCCGGGTAGCACCCGCTGGCTGCCCAGTACGTCCTCGGCGAACTCCCCGAGAGCGACGCGCAGCGCGGGCGCCGGGGCGGTGAACAGGGTCGGGCGGCGCAGCACCCGCCCCATCGCGGCCGTCACCTGGCCGTTGGTGGCGGGGGAGGGCCCGGTCAGGTTCACCGGGCCGGACAGCGACCCGGTGTCCAGGATGTGCCGCATCGCCGCGATGTGGTCGTGCAGGGCGATGAAGCTCCAGTACTGCCGCCCGCTCCCGAGTCGTCCGCCGAGCCCCGCCCTGAACAGCGGAAAGAGACGGCCCCAGGCCCCGCCCTCCCGGGCGACGACCAGACCGGTCCGGGCGTGCACCGTCCGTACGCCCGCTTCCTCGGCAGGGGCCGAGGCCTCCTCCCACTCCACGCACACCGACGGCAGGAAGCCCTCGCCGGGCGGTGCGCTCTCGTCGACCGCACGGTCCCCGGTGTCCCCGTAGTAACCGATGGCGGACCCGCACAGGAGTACCTTCGGCGGTTCGTCGAGTGAGGCGACGGCCTCGGCGATCGCTGCCGTGCCCAGGACGCGACTGTCGCGGATCTCCCGCTTGTACGCAGGGGTCCACCGGTGGTCGCCGACCCCGGCCCCCGCGAGGTGGACGACCGCGTCGCATCCGACGAGGCCCGCCACGTCCACGTACTGGCGCTTCGGGTCCCACTCCACCTCGTCGCCGGTGGCGGCGGGGCGGCGTACCAGGCGCACCACCTCGTGTCCGTCGGCCCGCAGCGAGCGCACGAGCGCCGCTCCGATGAGGCCGGTCGATCCTGTGACGGCGATACGGGAGCGCTGCATGGCCTCCATCCTGCCCCATGGGCCGTCGCTCACGCGGAACACGGCGTGGCACAGTGGCACGCATGTCCGAGCCGCGGTTCCGTGCCCTCCTGCCCGTCCGCCCTGCCGTGCAGGCGGACGAGAGCGCGCTCGGAGAGCTCGACCGCGCCACCTGGTCGACGCTGCACGCCGTGCAGCCCAGGCCCCGGCCCCCTTACGAGCCGTTCTTCGACGAGCGGCACCGGCCGGGGGAGTTCCTGGTGGCCGCGGCTCTCTCCGACGCGGGCGAGGAGTGCGTCGCCGGGTACATCCGGCTCGCTCCGGCGACGCCGCTGGCCTGCAACGCGCACGTGCGCCAGATACAGGGCCTCGCCGTGGCCGAGTGGGCGCGGGGCCACGGTGTCGCGCGGGAGCTGCTGCGCGCCTCGTACGCGGAGGCGCGGCGGCAGGGAGCGGGGCGGCTCACCCTGCGCGTGCTCGGGCACAACACCCCTGCGCGGAAGCTGTACGCATCGGAGGGCTTCGCCGTCGAAGGCGTACTGCCCGGGGAGTTCTTCCTGAACGGGCGGTACGCCGACGACGTCCTGATGGGGCGTTCGCTGCTGCCCTGAGCGGTCGCCCCCACCGGGTCCGGCGTGGGCTGTGCCCCTTCAGATGGGGCCGAAGCGGCTCCAGAGCGCGGGGAGCCGTTCCGCCAGCGCCGTGTCGTCCTCGAAGTCGACGGGCGTGCCGGCCGGCTCGGTGGCCTGCGGCGGCAGGCCCAGGTCCGGCGCGACCACGCCCGTGAGCTGCTCGTACGCCTCGTCGGCCGCATAGCCGAGATCCTCGCCGTCGCCGTCGAGCTCGTCGTCGAAGTCGTCGAGCAGCTCGGCGAGACTGTCGGGTTCGTGCACCGCGCCCTCGAAGACCTCCCGGCCCTGCCCGATCAGCCAGCACCTGAAGAAGTCGAACGCGTCGTCGCTCGCCCCGCCGAGCAGCACGGCGGCCGCGCCCCACAGGTCCCAGCGGTACGCGCGGTTGTAGCGGGCCTCGAAGTGCCTGGCGAAATCCAGCACGGAGTCGGGATCGAGCTGCACCAGCCGTTCGACGAGCAGGTCGGCATGGTCCTCGGGGTCGCCGTCGGCGGCCTCGCGGGTGTTGTCGATGATCTCCCAGAACTCCGTCTCGTCCATCACTGGTCCAGCATCGGCCTTGGCGGCGGGCGACGCACGCGGAGACACCGAAATGAAGCCTTCAGCCGTAGAGGTCGCGCATGCGTTCGGCGGCATCGACAACACGTTCGCGCAGGGCGGCGGGTGCCAGGACCTCCAACTCCGGCCCGAGGGAGAGCAGCTGGCCGTACGCGACGTCCTCGGACTCGACCGGCAGGGTGAGGGTGCGCCGGCCGGCCGCGTCCGGCGGGGCGGCCGCGGCCAGCGCCTCCTCCGCGGCCGCCCTGTCCACGGCGTACGGCAGTCGCCGCACCCCCGCCTCGGACAGCCGTACCGTCACCTCGGTACGCAGGATCGACCGGGCGAACTGTGCGGCGCGCTCCTCCCAGAACCGGGGCAGGTCGAAGTCCTCGTCCCGTTCGAACCGGGTCGCGGACACGGCGACCGCCGTGAACCGGTCGATCCGGTACACCCGGAAGTCGTCCGCCACCCGGGCGCAGAGGTACCAGACCCCGGCCTTCAGGACGAGCCCGTACGGGGACATCTCCCGCTCCACCTCGCTCGTGGGGCCGCGGCGGTAGCTCGCCCGGACCACGCGGTCGTCCCAGACCGCCTCCGCGACGGCGGGCAGCAGTTCGGGGGTGACCGGCTCGTGGTACCAGCCGGGGGCATCGAGGTGGAAGCGCTGGGCGGCGCTCTGCGAGGCGTCCCGGAGCGAGGGGAGCAGCGCGGCCGAGACCTTCAGCCGCGCTGCGGACGCGGCGTCGTCGAGCCCCATCTCACGCAGGGCCGAGGGCAGTCCGGACAGGAAGAGCGCCTCGGCCTCGTGACGGGCCAGGCCGGTGAGCCGGGTCCGGTAACCGCCGACGAGCCGGTACCCGCCCGCCCGCCCCCGGTCCGCGTACACGGGCACGCCAGCCTCGGACAGGGCCTGGGCGTCCCTGGTCACGGTGCGCTCCGAGACCTCCAGCTCCTTCGCCAGCTCGGCGGCGGTCATGGAGGGCCGGGACTGCAGGAGCAGAACCATCTTGATGAGCCGGGCAGCACGCATGGAGCCATTGTGTGCGCCGCACGACGACGGCGGGGCAGGTGCCGGACCTTGCCCGGCACCTGCCCCGCCCTCCTGCTGCCTACAGCCCGTACCGCTCCCGGGCCTCCTTGATCGTCGAGGCCGGGACCTCGCCGCGGCGGGCCAGCTGGGCCAGGGCCGCGACCACGATCGACTGCGCGTCCACACCGAAGTGGCGACGGGCCGCGTCGCGGGTGTCGGAGAGGCCGAAGCCGTCCGTGCCCAGCGAGGACCAGTCCTGCTCGACCCACTGGCTGATCGAGTCCGGTACCGCGCGCATCCAGTCGCTCACCGCGAGGACCGGGCCCGGCGCACCGGAGAGCACCTGGGTCACGTACGGCACCTGCTGCTCACCGCGGAGCAGCGCCTCGTCGGCCTCCAGCGCGTCACGGCGCAGCTCGCCCCACGAGGTGGCGGACCAGACGTCGGCCGTGACACCCCAGTCGGCGGACAGGAGTTCCTGGGCCTTGAGCACCCAGTGGATAGCCGTACCGGAGCCGAGGAGCTGCACGCGGGGCGCGTCCGCCGTGGTGGGCGTGCCCTCCTTGAAGCGGTACAGGCCCTTGACGATGCCCTCCTCGACGCCTTCCGGCATCGCGGGCTGCTGCTTCGGCTCGTTGTAGACCGTCAGGTAGTAGAAGACGTTCTCGGCCTCGGGGCCGTACATCCTCCGCAGACCGTCCTTGACGATCACCGCGACCTCGTACGCGAACGCCGGGTCGTAGTTGAGCGACGCCGGGTTCGTGGACGCGATCAGGTGCGAGTGGCCGTCCGCGTGCTGCAGGCCCTCACCCGTCAGTGTCGTACGGCCCGCCGTGGCGCCGACGATGAAGCCCTTGCCGAGCTGGTCGGCGAGCTGCCACATCTGGTCGCCGGTCCGCTGCCAGCCGAACATCGAGTAGAAGATGTAGAACGGGATCATCGTCTCGCCGTGCGTCGCGTACGACGTGGCGGCGGCGATGAAGTCGGCCATGGCGCCGGCCTCGGTGATCCCCTCGTTGAGGATCTGGCCGTCCTTGGCCTCCTTGTAGTACATCAGCTGGTCGCGGTCGACCGGGTCGTACGTCTGGCCCAGCGGCGAGTAGATGCCGGCCGACGGGAACAGCGACTCCATGCCGAAGGTGCGGGCCTCGTCCGGGACGATCGGCACCCAGCGCCTGCCGGTCTCCTTGTCCCGCATCAGGTCCTTCACCAGGCGGACGAACGCCATGGTGGTGGCCATCTCCTGCTTGCCGGACCCCTTGTACAGGGCCTTGAAGGCACGCTCCTCCGGCTGCGGCAGAGCCGCCGCGTGCACCCGGCGGGCGGGGGCCGGACCACCGAGGGCGGCACGGCGCTCCTGGAGGTAACGGACCTCGGGGGAGTCGGCGCCCGGGTGGCCGTAGGGGACCAGCCCGTCCTGGAAGGCGCTGTCCGGGATCGGGAGGCCGAGCAGCTCGCGCATGCTCTTGAACTCGTCGATCGACAGCTTCTTCATCTGGTGGTTGGCGTTCTTGGACTCGAAGCCCTTGCCGAGCGTGTAGCCCTTGACCGTCTGGGCCAGGATCACGGTCGGCGCGCCCTTGTGCTCCACCGCGGCGCGGTAGGCCGCGTACACCTTGCGGGCCTCGTGGCCGCCGCGGGAGCTGTAGAAGCACTCGGCGATCTTGGCGTCGCTCAGCAGCTTCGCCAGCTCGGCGAGCGCGGGCTCGGTGCCGAAGAAGTGCTCGCGGATGTAGGCCACGTCGCGGGTCGCGTACGTCTGGAACTGCGCGTCCGGCACCTCGCGGAGGCGGCGGATCAGGGCGCCCGTGGTGTCCAGCTGGAACAGCTCGTCCCAGGCGTTGCCCCAGAGCGTCTTGATGACGTTCCAGCCGGCTCCGCGGAACGCGCCCTCCAGCTCCTGGACCACGCGGAAGTTGGCGCGGACCGGGCCGTCGAGGCGCTGCAGGTTGCAGTTGATGACGAAGGTCAGGTTGTCGAGCTGCTCACGGGCCGCGAGGGCGAGGGCGGCGGTCGACTCGGGCTCGTCCATCTCGCCGTCACCCAGGAAGGCCCAGACGTGCGAGTTCGACGTGTCCTTGATGTTGCGGTTGGCCAGGTAGCGGTTGAAGCGCGCCTGGTAGATGGCCGAGAGCGGGCCGAGGCCCATCGACACGGTGGGGAACTCCCACAGCCAGGGCAGCCGCCGCGGGTGCGGGTAGGACGGCAGGCCCTCGCCGCCCGACTCCTGGCGGAAGTTGTCGAGCTGCTGCTCGCTGATCCGGCCGTCGAGGAAGGCGCGGGCGTAGATACCGGGGGAGGCGTGGCCCTGGATGTAGAGCTGGTCGCCGGAGCCGTCCCCCTCCTTGCCGCGGAAGAAGTGGTTGAAGCCGGTCTCGTACAGCCAGGCTGCCGAGGCGAACGTGGCTATGTGGCCGCCCACGCCGAAACGGGCGCCGCGGGTGACCATCGCAGCCGCGTTCCAGCGGTTCCAGGCGGTGATCCTCGATTCCATCTCCAGGTCGCCGTCGAAGGCGGGCTCCGCGGAGGTGGGGATGGTGTTGACGTAATCGGTCTCCAGCAGCTTGGGCAGCGCGATACCGGCGCCCTCCGCGTGCTGGAGCGAACGACGCATCAGGTATGCGGCGCGGTGCGGGCCCGCGGCCTTGGTGACGGCGTCCAGGGAGGCCGCCCATTCGGCGGTCTCCTCGGGGTCGCGGTCCGGGAGCTGGTCGAGCTCGCTCGGATGTTTTGCTACGGGGTCGGTCATGATCGCCGCCTTCCGGAGTGGAGGGGGGTGGAGAAGGCCCTGGCTGGCAGGACAGGGCGATGGGGCCGGTGGGCCCGCGACTGAACTGTAAGTCGCCGATCGATGATCGATCAAAGGATGAAAGGCAAAACTTCTCGATATGAAGAAAGTGGCATGGGGTGCCTCGAAACGGGGCACGGAGTGACGGGATTTTTAGGGTGAAACGGGCTCTGAGCTGCACAGTCGAGCGCCCGGTACCGCAGATGGGTACACGGCGTCGCGCGGGTTCGCGCCGGGGGCGCGCATCTGGCTCACGCTCGCGGCGCGCACCCCAGGACATGCTCCTTCACGAGCACGGCGATCCGCGGGTCCCTCCGCAGGAACGCGTCGATGAGGGCCTCGTGCTCCTCCGCGTACGACTTCTGCACCGTGCCCAGCCAGCGGATCGACAGGGCCGTGAACACCTCGATGCCCAGCCCCTCCCAGGTGTGCAGCAGGACGGCGTTCCCCGCGGCCCGCACCATCTCCCGGTGGAAGGCCACCGTGTGCCGCACCTGCGCCTCGCCGTCGGCCAGCCGGTCCGCCTCGTACAGGGCCGCCACGTGCGGGGTCAGTGCCGAGCAGTCCTCGCCGAGGGCCGGAGCCGCCAGCTCCGCGGCGATCTGCTCGAGCCCGGCCCGTACCGGATAGCTCTCCTCCAGATCGGCCGCGGTCAGATTGCGTACGCGTACGCCCTTGTTGGGGGCCGACTCGATCAGCCGCAGGGTCTCCAGCTCGCGCAGCGCCTCGCGCACGGGCGTCTGGCTGACCTCCAGCTCGGTCGCGATACGGCGCTCCACGATCCGCTCGCCCGGCTTCCAGCGCCCGCTGACGATCCCGTCCACGATGTGCTCGCGGATCTGCTCGCGCAGCGAGTGGACGACGGGCGGGGTCATGACGGGCTCCTTCGGGCGAACCGGTGCTGCTCTCCACCAACACGGCGACCAGGGGCGACCGGTGGTGTCTAGACAATACGGCGGCGCCCCCGCCCGGGAGTGTTCCGGACGGGGGCGCCGCTGGTGAGGCTGGTTACAACCGCGTGCCTCAGAGGCCGAGCTCGACCTCGAACTCGCCCGCTTCGAGGATCGCCTTGACCGTCGTCAGGTAACGGGCGGCATCCGCGCCGTCCACCAGACGGTGGTCGTAGGAGAGCGAGAGGTACGTCATGTCGCGGACACCGATGACGGTGCCCTCGGCGGTCTCGATGACTGCCGGACGCTTGACGGTGGCACCGATACCCAGGATGGCTGCCTGGTTCGGCGGCACGATGACGGTGTCGAACAGCGCACCGCGCGAACCGGTGTTGCTGACGGTGAAGGTCGCACCCGACATGTCGTCCGGGGTGAGGCCGCCACCGCGGGCCTTGCCGGCCAGCTCGGCGGTCTTCTTCGCGATACCGGCGATGTTCAGGTCGCCCGCACCCTTGATGACCGGGGTCATCAGACCCTTCTCGGCGTCCACGGCGATGCCGATGTTCTCCGAGTCGAAGTACGTGATGGTGCCCTCGTCCTCGTTGATCCGGGCGTTGACGACCGGGTGGGCCTTCAGCGCCTGGGCCGCCGCCTTCACGAAGAACGGCATCGGGGACAGCTTGACGCCCTCACGGGCGGCGAAGGACTCCTTCGCACGGTTGCGCAGCTTCATCAGCTTGGTGATGTCGACCTCGAGGACCGAGGTCAGCTGGGCCTGCGAGTGCAGCGCCTTCATCATGTTGTCGCCGATGACCTTGCGCATGCGGGTCATCTTGACCGTCTGACCGCGCAGCGGGGACGCCTCGAGCTTCGGCGCGGCCTTCGCCGCCGGGGCGGCGGCGACCGGAGCCGGAGCGGCAGCGGCGGCCCTGGCGGCCTCCGCGGCGGCGACGACGTCCTGCTTGCGGATACGGCCACCGACGCCGGTGCCCTTGACCGCGCCCAGGTCGACGCCGTTCTCGGCGGCGAGCTTGCGGACCAGCGGCGTGACGTACGCGCCGTCGTCACCGGAAGGCGCGGCCGGAGCGACCGGTGCCGGGGTGACGGGTGCCGCAGCGGCGGGCGCGGGAGCCGGAGCGGCCGGGGCCGCGACCGGGGCGGCGGGCGCCACCGGAGCCGGGGCTGCCGGAGCGGCAGGCGCGGGAGCGGCGGGGGCCGGAGCTGCCGGAGCCGGAGCGGCGGCGGGAGCCGGAGCGGCGGCGGGAGCCGGAGCGGCCTCTGCGGGAGCAGCGGCCGGGGCGGCACCCGGAGCACCGATGACGGCGAGCTTCGCGCCGACCTCGGCGGTCTCGTCCTCGGCGACCACGATCTCCAGCAGCACACCGGAGACCGGTGCGGGGATCTCGGTGTCGACCTTGTCCGTGGAGACCTCGAGCAGGGGCTCGTCCTCCGTGACCTCCTCGCCGACCTCCTTCAGCCAGCGGGTGACCGTGCCCTCGGTGACGCTCTCACCGAGCGCGGGGAGGGTGACGTCGGTGCCTTCGGCGCCACCGGCAGCAGCCGGAGCCGCCGCGGGGGCCGGAGCGGCGGGGGCCTCGGCGGCGGGCGCCGGAGCCTCGGCGGCGGGAGCCGGGGCAGCGGCGGGCTCGGCGGCCGGAGCCGCCGCGGGCGCGCCCGAGCCGTCGTCGATGACGGCCAGCTCGGCGCCGACCTCGACGGTCTCGTCCTCGGCGACCTTGATGGACGCCAGGACACCGGATACGGGGGCCGGGATCTCGGTGTCGACCTTGTCGGTCGAGACCTCGAGCAACGGCTCGTCGGCCTCGACGTGCTCGCCCTCGGCCTTCAGCCAACGGGTGACAGTGCCCTCGGTGACGCTCTCGCCGAGCGCCGGAAGGGTTACGGAAACCGACATGGTTTCAGTTGCTCCTTACGAAAGTGCGGAAGTGGTCGGTCGTCGCGCCCGGGACTGGATCAGTCGTGGGAGTGGAGAGGCTTGCCGGCCAGAGCCAGGTGCGCCTCGCCCATCGCTTCGTTCTGCGTCGGGTGGGCGTGGATGAGCTGCGCGACCTCGGCCGGCAGCGCCTCCCAGTTGTAGATCAGCTGGGCTTCGCCGACCTGCTCGCCCATACGGTCACCGACCATGTGGACGCCGACCACGGCACCGTCCTTGACCTGGACGAGCTTGATCTCGCCCGCGGTCTTCAGGATCTTGCTCTTGCCGTTGCCCGCGAGGTTGTACTTGAGGACGACGACCTTGTCCGCACCGTAGATGTCCTTGGCCTTGGCCTCGGAGATACCGACGGAGGCGACCTCGGGGTGGCAGTACGTCACCTTCGGCACGCCGTCGTAGTCGATCGGCACGGTCTTGAGACCGGCCAGCCGCTCCGCCACCAGGATGCCCTCGGCGAAGCCGACGTGGGCGAGCTGGAGGGTCGGGGCGAGGTCGCCCACGGCCGAGATCGTCGGGACGTTGGTCTGCATGTACTCGTCGACGAGGACGTAGCCGCGGTCCATCGCGACGCCGGCCTCCTCGTAGCCGAGACCCTGCGACACCGGGCCGCGGCCGATCGCGACCAGCAGCACCTCCGCCTCGAAGGTCTTGCCGTCGGCGAGGGTGACGCGCACGCCGTCCTGCGTGTACTCGGCCTTGTCGAAGAAGGTGCCGAGGTTGAACTTGATGCCGCGCTTGCGGAACGCGCGCTCAAGGAGCTTCGAGCTGTTCTCGTCCTCGACGGGGACCAGGTGCTTCAGGCCCTCGACGATGGTGACCTCGGTGCCGAAGGACTTCCACGCCGAGGCGAACTCGACGCCGATGACGCCGCCGCCCAGGACGATGGCGGACTTCGGGACGCGGTCCAGCTTCAGCGCGTGGTCCGAGGAGATGATGCGGTTGCCGTCGATCTCCAGGCCGGGCAGCGACTTCGGCACGGAGCCGGTCGCGAGCACGACGTGGCGGCCCTGGATGCGCTGGCCGTTGACATCCACCGAGGTGGGCGACGAGAGCCGGCCCTCACCCTCGATGTAGTGCACCTTGCGCGAGGCGATGAGACCCTGCAGGCCCTTGTACAGACCCGAGATCACCTCGTCCTTGTACGCGTGGACGGCCGCGATGTCGATGCCCTCGAAGGTGGCCTTGACACCGAACTGACCGGCCTCGCGGGCCTGGTCGGCGATCTCTCCGGCGTGCAGCAGCGCCTTGGTGGGAATGCAGCCGTTGTGCAGGCAGGTGCCGCCGACCTTGCCCTTCTCGATCAGTGCGACGTCCAGGCCCAGCTGCGCTCCGCGCAGGGCCGCGGCGTACCCGCCGCTACCACCGCCGAGGATCACTAGGTCGAAAACGGTGCTGGCGTCGTTCGCCACGTCACGTCCTCCATGCATGTGCGCCGTACGCCGGGCCCCAAGCTGGGGTGTGACCGGCCGGTCGGCTGGTGTTCGGCCGCTTGTGTTGTTCGGCCCTGTGGTGGGGGCCCTGTCCTGCCGAGAACCCATCTTCGCACTTGTTGAGGGCGAGCGGGACGCGGGCCCCTGGTCCGAGTCGGACGGAGGTCCGGCTCGGGCCGTTGGTGATACGTACAAAGTTTCGGAAAGGGGCCGGTCAGAGCCACTGAGGTGAACACGTACGGCCCCGGACGTATGCCCGGGGCCGTATCGCTGCGCGCGAACGGCGCGAGCGAAACCGTGGAACTCAGCCGAGATCGCCGGCGGCCGTGCGCTCCGCCAGCTTGACCAGGGTGCGGACCGCGGATCCGGTGCCGCCCTTGGGCGTGTAGCCGTACGGCGCGCCCTCGTGGAAGGCGGGCCCCGCGATGTCCAGGTGGGCCCAGGCGATGCCCTCGCCCACGAACTCCTGCAGGAACACACCGGCCACCAGGCCGCCGCCCATCCGCTCGCCGATGTTGGCGATGTCGGCGGTCGGGGAGTCCATGCCCTTGCGCAGGTCGGCGGGGAGCGGCATCGGCCAGGACGCCTCGCCGACCTCCTCGGCGATCTCGTGGATGGCGGTACGGAAGGCGTCGTCGTTGGCCATCACGCCGAAGGTGCGGTTGCCGAGGGCGACGACCATCGCGCCCGTCAGGGTCGCCACGTCGACGATCGCGTCGGGGTTCTCCTCCGAGGCGCGGGTCAGCGCGTCACCGAGGACGAGCCGGCCCTCGGCGTCGGTGTTGAGGACCTCGACGGTCTTGCCGCTGTACATGTGCAGCACGTCACCCGGGCGGGTGGCGTTGCCCGACGGCATGTTCTCGGCGAGGGCCAGCCAGCCGGTGACATTGACCTGGAGGCCGAGGCGGGAGGCCGCGACGACGGCGGCGAACACGGCGGCGGCGCCGCTCATGTCGCACTTCATCGTCTCGTTGTGGCCGGCCGGCTTGAGCGAGATGCCGCCCGAGTCGTAGGTGATGCCCTTGCCGACCAGGGCGAGGGTCTTCTCCGCCTTCGGGTGGGTGTAGCCGAGCCGGACGAGGCGGGGGCCGTGCACCGAGCCCTGGCCGACGCCCAGCAGGCCGCCGAAGCCGCCCTTGACGAGGGCCTTCTCGTCGAGGACCTGGACCTTGATGCCGTGCTCCTTGCCGGCGGCGGTGGCGATCGCGGCGAAGGACTCGGGGTACAGGTCGTTCGGCGGGGTGTTGATCAGGTCGCGGGCGCGGTTGATCTCCTCGACGACCGCGGTGGCGCGCTCCGCGGCGGCCTTGAACGCCTTGTCGCGCGGCTTGGCGCCGAGCAGGACGACCTCGGCGAGCGGCAGCTTCGCGCCGTTGTCCTTCTTGCCCTTGGGGGCGAGCTTGTTCTCGCCGCCCTGGTAGGTGGTGAAGGCGTACGCGCCGAGCAGGGCGCCCTCGGCGATGGCCTCGGCGTCCTCGGAGGACTCCGTCGGCAGTGCGAAACCGGCCTTCTTCGAACCGGTCAGCGCACGGGCGGCGCTGCCGGCGGCGCGGCGCAGCGCCTCCGCGTCGTACGCGTCGTCCTTCTCCGGGACCGGGCCGAGCCCGACCGCGAGGACGACGGGGACCTTGAGACCGGACGGTGCGGGAAGCTTGGTCACTTCGCCCTCGGCACCGGAGGCGCCCAGGGTCTCCAGGACGGTGGCGAGCTTTCCGTCGAACGCCTTGTCCACGGCCTCGGCGCCCGGTGCGACGACCAGGGCCCCGGCCTTGGACCCAGTGCCCTTGGCGATGCCGACGACGAGTGCGTCGGCGCGCAGCGTCGCCGCACCTGCGGTGCTGAGAGTGAGAGCAGTCACGGTGGTGAAATCTCGCTTCCGTTGAGTTGTGTGCCGGTCGAGGGGTGGGCCGACCGCGCCCGGCGCATCGTAGATGCCGCCGCAATGCGCCGGGAATGAGCCTACGCGCGCCTTTGCTTCCGGCTCACAGGGGCGGGGCCGTCCGGCCGTACGCCGCCCGGGCCGGCAGGCCCCGTACGACGGAACGAACCACGGGGATAGGGTCGTTGACCTGGGCACGTGAGCGGGGGAGACGACATGCGGGGCGCGAGGACACGAGGGCCGGCGGCCTGTGCCCTGCTGGTGCTGTCGGCCCTGGCGGCCGGCTGCGCCCCGGCCGCCGAGCCGGCGGCCCCCGCGCGGCCGACGGCCGTACAGCGCTGGCAGCCGGAACCGGGCGTGGACTGGCAGTGGCAGCTCTCCGGCCGGGTGGACACGAGCGTGGACGCGCCCGTCTACGACATCGACGGGTTCGACCAGGACGCGAAGACGGTGGCCGAGCTGCACCGCAAGGGCCGCAAGGTCATCTGCTACCTCTCCACCGGCGCGTGGGAGGACTTCCGCCCGGACGCCGGGAAGTTCCCCGCCTCCGTACGCGGGAAGAGCAACGGCTGGGAGGGGGAGTGGTGGCTCGACATCCGCCGCGCCGACATCCTGGAGCCGCTGATGGAAGCCCGGATCGCCATGTGCGCGAAGAAGGGCTTCGACGCCGTGGAGCCGGACAACATGGACGGCTACCTCAACACCACGGGCTTCCCGCTCACCGCGGACGACCAGCTGCGCTACAACCGGCTGATCGCCCGCCTCGCCCACCGCCACCACCTCGCCGTCGGCCTGAAGAACGACCTGCCCCAGATCCCCCAGCTGGTGGACGACTTCGACTTCGCGGTCAACGAACAGTGCGCGCAGTACGACGAATGCGAGACCCTGACACCGTTCATCGAGGCGGGCAAGGCCGTCCTCCACGCGGAGTACGAAGTGCCGGTGGCGGACTTCTGCCCCGCGTCCCGCAAGCTCCGGCTGAGCTCGCTGCTCAAGAAGTACGAACTCGGGGTCTGGCGCCGGACCTGCTGAGAGCCCTCAGCCGAGGACGAGCGCCACGAGGGCGACGGTGACCGCGGTCTCCTCCAGGGCGCCGAACACATCGCCCGTCACCCCGCCGAAGCGCCGCACGCAGTGGCGCAGCATCAGCTGCGCGGCCCCGAGGCCGGCCAGCGCCGCGACGGCGTGGTGCACCGCGCCGTACCCCCCGAGGAGCGCACCGGCACCCGCGCAGCCCGCCACCACCACGACGGCGACCGCCAGTGCGGTACGGGGCGTGACCGTGCCCGCCACCGCCGCGCCGAGCCCCTCGGGACGGGCGGGCGGGACGCCACGGCGCGCGGCCAGGGTGAGGGCGAGCCGGGCGGTGACCGCGGCGACGACCGCGCCCAGGGCGCCGTGGGCCCAGCCCTGTCCGTACAGCTCGAAGAGCACCGCGACCTGTGCCAGCAGGACGAACAGCAGGGTGATGACACCGAACGGACCAATGTCCGACTGCTTCATGATCCGTAGTGCGTCCTCGGCCGGCCTGGCGCTGCCGAGCCCGTCGGCGGTGTCCGCGAGCCCGTCCAGATGCAGGCCCCGGGTCAGGGCGGCGGGCACGGCGGCGGAGGCGACCGCCGCCGGCAGGGGACCCGATCCGGCGAGCAGGAACAGCACCCCGGGCACGGCCGCGAGCAGTCCCACGACGAGTCCGGCGAGCGGGGCGCAGAGCATGCCGGCGCGGGCGACCTCGCGGTCCCAGCGGGAGACACGGACGGGGAGCACGGTCAGGGTGCCGAAGGCGAAACGCAGGCCGTGGCTGTTCAGGGAGGTCACGGCGCGCAGGCTAGCCGGTGCCGCGCGGCGCTAGATTGGGCAAAACACACCAGAAGCCGTATATGCGGATCATCGGGAGTGGGTGGCATGGGTCACTGGTTTCAGCAGAACATCGTCGAGCCGGGCAAGCTCCCGCTCCTGCTCGCGCTGGCCTCCTTCGTGCTCACCTTCACCATCACCCGTGTCATCACCCGCATGATCAGGGCCGGGAAGGGGCCGTTCCGCAACATCACACCGGGCGGCGTGCACATCCACCACGTGGTGCCGGGCGTCGTCCTCTCGGTGGTCGGCGGCTTCGGCGCGGTCGCCTCCGGACAGCACGGCGCCGCCGCCGGGATCTGCGCGGTCGTCTTCGGGGTGGGGGCCGGTCTGGTACTCGACGAGTTCGCGCTGATCCTGCACCTCGACGACGTGTACTGGACCGAGGAGGGCCGCCAGAGCGTGGAGGTCGTGGTCCTCACCGCCTCGCTCGTCGTGCTCGTCCTGGCCGGGTTCTCGCCGCTGGGAGTGGACGAACTGAGCGGCGATCAGCAGCAGAACCGACTGGGCGTCGTCCTCACGTACGCCGGCAACTTCGGCTTCGTACTGATCGCCCTGTTCAAGGGGAAGGCCCGCATGGCGGTGATCGGGACCCTCATCCCGTTCATCGCGCTGGTCGCCGCGCTCCGGCTGGCCAGGCCGGCCTCGCCGTGGGCCAGACGCTTCTACCGCAAGCGGCACCGGGCGCGCGCACGGGCGGTGCTGCGGGCGTACCACCACGATGTGCGCTGGGCGGGGCCGCGCCGCAGGTTCCAGGACCTGATCGGAGGGGCCCCCGACCGGACACCGCTGCCGGGGCCCGGTCCGGGAGGCTGAGGGTTCAGGCCGTGGTGGTCCCCGCGGGCTCGCCGTCCCCGGAGGCATCCTCCGCGGTGTCCTCGGAGGTGTCCTCGGCGGTCTTCTCCGCAGGTTCCTCCGCACGTTCGGGCAGCTCGGCCGCCAGCGCGGCCGCGGCCTGGACGAGCGGCAGCGCGAGCAGCGCCCCGCTGCCCCCGCCGACGGTCACCCCGTGATCGAGCAGCGGGGTCAGGGCCATCCGGTCCAGCGCCTTCATCTGCGCCGGCTCACCGCTCACCTGCCCCGCCAGCCACCAGTCCGGCGCCCTGAAGGCCACCCGCTGGGCGACGAGTGCGCAGGCCGCCGAGACCACCCCGTCCAGCACCACGGGCATCCGGCGCACCGCGCTCTGCAGCAGGAAGCCGGTCATCGCCGCCAGATCCGCGCCGCCCACCGCGGCCAGCAGCTCCAGCTGATCGCCGAGAACGGGCCGGGCCCGGCGCAACGCGTCCCGGATCGCGGCACACTTGCGCATCCAGGCAAGATCGTCGATGCCCGCACCGCCGCGCCCGGTCACCACGGAGGCGTCCGTGCCGCACAGGGCCGCGATCAGGGTCGAGGCCGCCGTCGTACCGCCGACGCTCAGATCACCGAGCACCACCAGATCGGTGCCGGAGTCGGCCTCCTCGTCGGCGATCCGCATGCCGAGGCGAACGGCCTGCTCGGCCTCCTCGGCCGTCAGCGCGTCCTCGACGTCGATACGGCCGCTGCCGCGCCGCACCCGGTGCCGTACGACCGCCTCCGGCAGCAGCGCGGGGTCGCAGTCGAGACCGGCGTCCACGATCCGTACGGGGACGGCGAAGCGGCGGGCCAGCACCGCGACCGGGCTCGCACCGTCCAGCGCGGCCCGCACCAGTTCGTGCGCGCTGCCGGGTGCCCGACCGGACACCCCCAGCTCCGCCACCCCGTGATCACCGGCGAACAGCACCACACGCGGCCGGTCCACGGGCTTGACCGGTACGGACTGCTGGGCGGCCGACAGCCACTCACCCAGCTCGTCGAGCCGGCCGAGAGCGCCGGGCGGGACGGTCAGCCGCTCCCGGCGTTCCTCGGCGTCGCGCCGTACGCCGCCGTCGGGGCGTTCGATGAGGTCGGAGAAGTCGTCCAGATTCACGGGGGTCTGCCTCGCGGGTCGTCACATGGTGGGCAGGAACCCGGCGGAGGGCTCCTGTGCGGAACAGTACCCGGCAGCTTTCCGCGCCCCGGGCCCGCGCACCCGCCCGAGGCCCGGCCGCGCCCGGCCCCGCCCTTCCGGCCCGCGCTCAGCCCCGCAGCACCAGCGCCCGACCCGCCACCACCAGCAGCACGTGCTCGCACTCGTCGGCGAACGCGGCGTTCAGACGGCCCAGTTCGTCCCGGAAGCGCCGCCCGGACACCGTCGCGGGAACCACACCGGAGCCGGTCTCATTGGTCACGGCGACGACCGTACGGCGCGTCCCGCGCACCGCCCGGACCAGTTCCGCGACCCGTTCCCGCAGTGCCTCCTCGCCACCGTCCGCCCACCGGGCGTCGTCCCACGCCCCCGCCCGGTCCATCGCGTCGGTCAGCCACAGCGACAGACAGTCGATCAGCAGCGGCGGACCGTCCGCCTCCAGCAGGGCCACCAGCTCGCAGGTCTCCTCGGTGCGCCACGCGGCGGGCCTGCGCTCGCGGTGCAGCCCGATGCGGGCCGCCCATTCCGCGTCGCCGTTCCGCCGGCCGCCCGTTGCCACGTACACCACCTCGGGGAACGTCTCCAGGCGCTGCTCGGCCTCCAGCGACTTCCCCGACCGTGCGCCACCGGTCACCAGCGTGCGCCGGGGCATCTCGGGGACCGCGTGGTACTCGCCCACCTTCAGCGTCGTCCCGTCCGGCACGGCCCGGGCCCCCGCGGCCGCGAGTCTGCGGTGCAGCTCGTCGCCGGGCGGTGCGTCGTGGTCCAGGTGGACGGCGACGACCTCGGTGGTGGGCCCGATCGCCTCCACGGCCCGCAGCCGGGCCACGGCGTCGGGCCGCGCGACCACATCGGCGACGACCATGTCGTACGGCTCCGCCACCCGGTCGGCCAGACCGGCGGGCGCGGCCCCCGGCGGCAGGTAGAGCAGCCGCTCACCTTCCGGTGAGGTCACCTCGTACCCGGTGCCCGGAGCGTCCATCGACACCGCCAGCACCCGGTGCCCGCTGATCAGCGTCAGCTCCTGGCCGTCCGGTACGCGCCCCGCGGACGGGAGCGAGTCGGGCAGTTCCACGGCGGGTCCGTCATGCGGGTGGGTGAGCAGTACCTGGCGTACGCCGGTGAGCGAACGGCCCGCGCGGGCCGCGGCGAACACGGCGCCCGGAGTGAGGTCGAGCAGCAGCGCGTCGTCGACCAGCAGCGAGGTCGCGGCCCGCGCCCGCGCCCCACGGGCGGACGCGCAGGCGGCGCAGGGACAGTCGGGCCGCGGCAGCCCGTCAGGGGCTCCGGTGCCGAGCAGAGTCAGTTCCACGCTCCTGATCCTCCCGCGTCCATGCTTCACCTGCGCGCCCGGGCCACGTACTAGGCTTCGGGCAGCAACGTGACCCAGGAGGCGGACATGGCGTGGACGTGGCGGTTCGAGAAGTCCGACGGTACGGAGACGGAGCCGGCTCTGCAGCCGGAGGAGTTCACGACCCAGGGTGATGCGGAGTCATGGATCGGTGAGTTCTGGAAGGAGCTCCTGGAGGGCGGTGCCGACCAGGTGTCGCTGTTCGAGGACGCGACGAAGATCTACGGCCCGATGAGCCTCCAGGCCGACTAGGGCCTCCCGCCCCGCGATCGAGAACCGGCCCGCCACCCGCCAGGGTGCCGGGCCGGGTGCCGCGGCACCGGTTCAGATCTCGCCCAGGGTGGCCTCGACCGTCTCCTTCGAATCGCCGCGCGAGTACGTCACGGTGACCCGATCGCCCGGCTTCTCGCCCGCCAGGGCCTCCGACAGCGATGTGATCGTCGTGATCGGGGTGTCGTCGATCGCGGTGATGACGTCTCCGGTGCGCAGGCCCGCCTTCTCCGCGGCTCCGCCCCCCTGCACGCTGACGACGGCCACCCCGGCCGGCTGGTAGTCGTCGTCCACGACGGTGCGGCCCGTGATGTTCAGCGCCGCCCGGCCCGAGTCCGTGACCTTGCCGGACTTGATGATCTGGTCCGCGACCGTCCGCACCATGGACACCGGGATCGCGAATCCGATCCCGGGTGCCGCGCTCCCGCCCAGCTGCGGATCCGCGGCCGCGAGCGTCGGGATGCCGATCACCTCACTGTCCAGGTTCACCAGCGCCCCGCCGCTGTTGCCCGGGTTGATCGCCGCCGAGGTCTGCACCATGTTCGCGAGCGTCGCCCCGGTGCCACCGCCCGAGCTGCTCTCACTGACGGTCCGGCCCAGGGCGGAGACGATGCCCTGGGTGACGCTGCTGGACAGGCCGAGCGGCGAGCCCATCGCCAGCACGATCTGCCCCACCTCGACCTTTTCGGCGTCGCCGAAACTCGCCGCCTTCAGCCCGCCGGGGATGTCGTCCAGCCTGACGACCGCAAGGTCCTGCTCCGGATAGGAGAAGACCAGAGAGGCCTTGAGCCCCTTCTCCCCGGTGGCGACGGTGACGTCGAAGGTCTTCGCGCTTCCCACGACGTGCGCGTTCGTGACGATGTGGCCCTTGTCGTCGTAGACGATGCCGGAGCCGAGACTGTCCCCGGCGCCGATCTGCACGACCGAGGGCAGCACATCCCTGATGACGTCCTGGTACTGGCTCTCGAGATCACCCGGGGCCCGTGCCACCGCGCCCTGCTGTACCGGGGCGCCGACCGGGGAGGAACCCGCGCCGGAGCAGCCGCCCGCCAGGGCGATCGCGCAGGCACCGGCGGTCAGGGGCAGCAGCAGGCGGCGGACCCGGCCGCGTGAGGGGGATGCGTCCATGCCCGGAGTATCGCCAGGGGACCCGGGACAGGGCATGCGCTGATGGGCCGATCAGAGGTACGGACCGGCGCCCCGCCGAGCTCATCGAGGAAGAGCCCTCAGCCGCGCACCCCGCACAGGTGCAGCAGCGCCGCCACCCTGCGGTACGGATCGGTCCGCCCCGCCCGGTCCTCGGCGGCCAGCACCCGCTCCAGCTCCTGGGCGTCCGGCAGCTCGTCCTCGTTGCTCACGTTGTCGGTGAAGACCCGCACGCCGTACCAGGCGTGCAGCGGCGCGGCGATGCCGGCGAGCGTGGACGTCAGGGCGTCGAGCCGGTCGGCCCGCACGAGGAGGCCGAGCCGGTTGGTGTACGTATCCGTGTCGAATGCCGCGAGGGCCCCGCCGAAGTCCCCCGCCGTCCCGGGCCGCATCGCCAGCGCGTCCGCGTTCCGCACGAGCAGCGAGAGGAGCCCGCCGGGTGCCAGCATCCGGGCCAGGCCCGCCAGCATCGGATCGGGCTCGGGGACGTACATCAGGACGCCGTGGCAGAGCACCACGTCGAAGCTGCCGGGCAGGAAGTGGACCCCGGTGTCGATGCCGTCGCCCTCGATGAGGCGCACCCGCTCCCGGATGCCCTCGGGCTCGCCGGCGAGGGACTCCCGGGCGGTCCGGAGCATCTCGCCGTCGGACTCGAGACCGGTCACCGAGTGCCCGGCCCGGGCCAGCCGCAGCGCCTGTGTGCCCTGGCCCATGCCGACATCGAGCACCCGCAGCCGCCTCCCCACGGGGAAGCGCGCGGCTATCTGCTCGTCCAGCTGGCGGGCGACGAGCTCCTGGCGGACCGTGTTGCGCAGTCCGCCGAGCCCGTCCAGCCATTGGGAAGAGACCCCCGTGAATCCGGAGGTCTCCGTGCTCAGGGCCGCTCTCCCCGCTTGACCTGCGGCTTCGGAAGCCGCAGTCGGCGCATCTGGAGCGTACGCATCAGGCCGTAGGCCACGGCGCCGCGCTTGGGTGTGTCCGGGAAGCGCTCGGCGAGCTGCTTCTTGAGCCGGAACGCGAGGCCGATGGAGTCGACCACGATCAGCACGATCACGCCGAGCCAGAGCAGCAGCGAGATGTTCTGGATGTTCTGGATCTGGATCACGCTGAGGATCAGGATCACCACTGCGAGCGGGAGGAAGTACTCCGCGATGCAGAAGCGTGAGTCCACGAAGTCACGGACGAAGCGCCGCACGGGCCCCTTGTCACGTGCGGGGAGATAACGCTCGTCACCGGACGCGAGCGCCTCACGCTGCTTGGCCAGGTCCGCGCGGCGCGCTTCGCGCGCTCGCTTTGTGGCCTCCTTGCGATCGGTCGGCGTGCCGCTCGAAGCACGTCGGCGCTGCGTCTGGGCCTCGTTGCGCTTGGGGGTGGGGCGACCCTTGGGAGCCTGAGGGTCGCGGGGCTGCTTGGAGAGGTCCGCCGTCACCTTGTCGGTGGGGGCCTTCTCTTCCTTGGAACGGCTACGGAACACAAAACCCAAGGGTACGGGGTCGGTCGGGGCAAGTCAGGACCGGGCGGGAACGATCCGGCAACGGCCTGCGTCCTGAAAGGTGTCCCGACAGGGGCAGAACGGACGTCGCCACCGGTTTCCCTGATGTTCCTCTACTCCCTGGGCGGGAGTGGTCGCAGGTGGCAGTCGTCCTTGGGTAGGAGCACATCCGTACCCGAACAGTGCGGTAATAGAGGCAGGGCCCGTACTGTGGGTTCTGTTGGAGTGCTGGAGCTCAGTCCGTCAGAAGGGGGCGCGCGAAGCCCATGAGCGGTGTCATGAAGCGTATGGGAATGATCTTCCGCGCGAAGGCAAACAAGGCCCTTGACCGGGCCGAGGATCCGCGCGAGACCCTCGATTACTCGTACCAGAAGCAGCTGGAGCTGCTTCAGAAGGTACGCCGCGGCGTCGCCGATGTGGCGACCTCGCGCAAGCGGCTGGAGCTGCAGCTGAATCAGCTGCAGGGACAGTCGTCGAAGCTGGAGGACCAGGGCCGCAAGGCGCTCGCGCTCGGCCGCGAGGACCTGGCCCGCGAGGCGCTGTCCCGGCGCGCGGCCCTCCAGCAGCAGGTCACGGACCTGGAGACGCAGCACCAGACGCTGCAGGGTGAGGAGGAGAAGCTCACTCTCGCGGCCCAGCGGCTGCAGGCCAAGGTCGACGCCTTCCGTACGAAGAAGGAGACGATCAAGGCCACCTACACCGCGGCCCAGGCACAGACCCGGATCGGTGAGGCCTTCTCCGGCATCTCGGAGGAGATGGGTGACGTCGGCCTCGCGATCCAGCGGGCCGAGGACAAGACCCAGCAGCTGCAGGCGCGCGCCGGAGCCATCGACGAGCTGCTGGCATCCGGTGCCCTGGACGACCCGACCGGGACGGCGAAGGACGACATCGCCGCCGAGCTGGACCGGATCTCCGGTGGTACGGATGTGGAGCTGGAGCTGCAGCGCATGAAGGCCGAACTGGCCGGCGGCTCCTCCTCTTCCCAGCAGGCCATCGAAGGCGGTGCGCAGGACTCGGCACCGCAGTCCCCGCACAAGTTCGACAAGCAGTAAGGGCGGCGTCATGATCGTACGGATCATGGGGGAGGGCCAGGTAGCACTGGCCGACAGTCATGTCGCCGAGCTGAACAAGCTCGACGACGTACTGCTCGCGGAGATGGAGAGCGGCGACGGCCCCGGCTTTCGCACCACCCTCCACGCGCTCCTCGACAAGGTGCGCGAGCTCGGCTCGCCGCTGCCGGACGACTCCCTGGAGCCGTCCGAGCTGATCCTGCCGTCTCCTGACGCGACCCTCGAAGAAGTGCGCGCCATGCTCAGCGACGACGGGCTGATCCCCGGCTGACCTGGGGCTTTCCGTTCGGGGCACGCCGGGCCCGCGAGGCCCGGCGCGATCCGGACGAAGGGCCCGAGCGCTTCACTCCACACTCCCGCACTGTGCCCCGCCCGGTCCCACCGGCGCGGGGCACAGTGATACGGGTCGGTTCTGTGGTCGGATCCGCACACGGCAGGGACGGGAAAGTGCGCGACACGCCGTACCGTAGCTTGACGTGACCACCCTCGGAACCGGGTTCGTGCGCGCCCGACGCTGGCTGCGCGGCCATCCCCTGGCCTTCGACGCGGCGCTTGCCCTGGCCGTGCTCGCCTGCATGATCTGTGCGTCCTTCGCCGAGCCCAACCCGGGGCACGGGCCGATCTTCGGCATCCGCACCCCCGAACCGTCGAGCGTGCTCCTCATGGTCCTCGGCGCCGGGGCACTCGTACTGCGGCGGCGCGACCCCATGGCGGTACTCGCCGTGACCGGTCTGCTGTCCACCGCCGAGTTCATCCTCATGGACCCGCCCGCCCCCGTGGTGATGAGCGCGGTCATCGCGCTCTTCACCGTCGCGTCCCGCACCGACCGCCCCACCACCTGGCGGGTCGGACTGCTGACGATGGCGGTGCTGACCGTGGCGGCGATGGTGGTCGGCTCGACGCCCTGGTACAGCCAGGAGAACCTCGGCGTCTTCGCCTGGACCGGTATGGCCGCGGCCGCCGGCGACGCCGTCCGCAGCAGACGCGCGTTCATCGACGCGATCAGGGAACGTGCCGAGCGGGCCGAGCGCACCCGTGAGGAGGAGGCCCGCCGACGGGTCGCCGAGGAGCGGCTGCGGATCGCCCGGGACCTGCACGACGTCGTCGCCCACCACATCGCCCTGGTCAACGTCCAGGCCGGAGTGGCCGCCCACGTCATGGACAAGCGCCCGGACCAGGCCAAGGAAGCGCTCGCCCACGTCCGTGAGGCCAGCCGCTCCGCACTGGGCGAGCTCAGGACCACGGTCGGGCTGCTGCGCCAGTCCGGCGACCCCGCGGCGCCCACCGAGCCGGCACCCGGCCTCGCGGTCCTCGGCGAGCTCGTCGACACCTTCCGCAACGCCGGACTCCCCGTCGAGGTGGCCTGCACCGACCGCGACAGCCCGCTGCCCGCGGCCGTCGACCTCGCGGCGTACCGGGTCATCCAGGAGGCGCTCACCAACGTGCGCAAGCACGCGGGCGCCGACGCGAAGGCCGAGGTGAGCGTCGTACGGGTCGGGAGCACCGCGGAGATCACCGTGCTGGACAACGGCAGGGGCGTGCCGGGGACCGGGGACGACGGAACGGACCCGTACGGGGAGCGCGACGGCGGCGGCCACGGCCTCATCGGCATGCGCGAACGCGTCACCGCGCTCGGCGGAACCCTCACCGCGGGCCCCCGTTACGGCGGCGGATTCCGCGTCCATGCGATCCTGCCCGTCATGACGCGCACGGGTGAGCCGGAGAGGCCGGGCACGGCGGACAGCACGGGGGGACGCCCATGACGACACCGATCAAGGTGCTGCTCGCCGACGACCAGGCGCTGCTGCGCAGCGCGTTCCGGGTGCTGGTCGACTCGGAGCCCGACATGCAGGTCGTCGGTGAGGCCGCGGACGGCGCCCAGGCGGTCGAACTGGCCCGCTCGACCCGCGCCGATGTGGTGCTGATGGACATCCGGATGCCCGGCACCGACGGGCTCGCCGCCACCCGGATGATCAGCGCCGATCCGGATCTCGCGGGTGTACGGGTCGTCATGCTGACCACCTTCGAGGTGGACGAGTACGTGGTGCAGTCCCTGCGCGCCGGTGCGTCCGGCTTTCTCGGCAAGGGCGCCGAACCGGACGAGCTGCTCAACGCCATCCGCATCGCCGCCGCAGGGGAGGCGCTGCTCTCCCCGGCCGCGACCAAGGGGCTCATCGCCACGTTCCTCGCCCAGGGTGGCAGCGCGGGCGAGGGCCCGGACGCCGCGGCGTACGCCGAGCGGCTCGGCGCGCTCACGGTGCGGGAGCGCGAGGTGCTCGTCCTGGTCGCGGGCGGGCACTCCAACGACGAGATCGCCGAGCGGCTCGCGGTCAGCCCGCTCACGGTGAAGACCCATGTGAACAGGGCCATGGCGAAGCTGAGCGCCCGGGACCGGGCCCAACTGGTTGTTATTGCGTACGAATCGGGCCTGGTGCGTCCCAGGGCGGACTGACGGGTGGAGATCCGGCGTACTCCACCTGCGGTATGCGCGGCATAAGAATGCAACCCGGGGGGCGACGAATCCGTCCCCGGGATCGGCGATCGTATAGACGGGCGGGCTGTGTCCCCCTTTCTGCTCCCTGAGCAGCCGCCCATCTGCCGCGTAAGCCACAGAAGAGAGACCCACCCATGTCCTGGCTGTCCAGATTCAGCCTCGCGCAACGGGCCCTTATCGGGCTGATCTCGATCGTCGCGCTCGTTTTCGGAGCGATCGCGATCCCGCAGCTCAAGCAGCAGCTGCTGCCCACCATCGAACTCCCGATGGTGTCGGTGCTGGCCCCCTACCAGGGTGCGTCCCCCGATGTGGTCGAGAAGCAGGTCGTAGAACCGCTCGAGAACGCCATCAAGGCCGTCGACGGCGTCGAGGGCATCACCTCGACCGCCAGCGAGGGCAACGCCGTCATCATGGCGAGCTTCGACTTCGGTGACGAAGGCACCAAGCAGCTCGTCGCGGACATCCAGCAGGCCGTGAACCGCGCCCGCATCCAGCTGCCCGAGGACGTCGACCCGCAGGTCATCGCCGGTTCGACGGACGACATCCCGACCGTCGTCCTCGCCGTCACGTCCGACAAGGACCAGCAGGCGCTCGCCGACCAGCTGGACCGCACGGTCGTCCCGGCCCTCGAGGACATCGACGGCGTCGGCCAGGTCGCGGTCGACGGCGTCCAGGAACTCCAGGTCTCCGTCGTCCCCGACGACAGGAAGCTCGCCGCCGCCGGTCTGAACGCCGGCTCGCTGGCCCAGGCCCTCCAGGCCGGCGGCGCCACGGTCCCGGCCGGTTCCTTCTCCGAGGCGGGCAAGAGCCGCACCATCCAGGTCGGCGGCTCCTTCACCTCGCTGAAGCAGATCGAGGACCTGAAGGTCTCCGCCCAGAATCCCGCCACCGGCAAGTCCGGGAAGCCGGTCCGCGTCGGCGACATCGCCACGGTGAAGCAGGAGCCCTCCACCGCGGTCTCCATCACCCGTACGAACGGCAAGCCGAGCCTCGCCGTGATGGCCACGATGGACAAGGACGGCAGCGCCGTCGCCATCTCGGACGCCGTCCAGGACAAGCTCCCCGACCTGCGCAAGGACCTCGGTTCCGGCGCGGAGCTGACCGTCGTCTCGGACCAGGGACCGGCCGTCTCCAAGGCGATCTCCGGCCTGACCACCGAGGGCGCGCTCGGACTGCTCTTCGCGGTCATCGTGATCCTGGTCTTCCTCGCGTCGATTCGCTCGACCCTGGTCACCGCGGTCTCCATCCCGCTGTCCGTGGTCCTCGCACTGATCGTGCTCTGGACCCGCGACCTCTCGCTGAACATGCTCACGCTCGGCGCCCTCACGATCGCGATCGGCCGGGTCGTCGACGACTCGATCGTGGTCCTGGAGAACATCAAGCGGCACCTCGGCTACGGCGAGGAGCGCCATTCGGCGATCATCACCGCGGTCAAGGAAGTGGCTGGCGCTGTTACTTCCTCCACGCTCACCACCGTCGCGGTCTTCCTGCCCATCGGTCTGGTGGGCGGCATGGTGGGCCAGCTCTTCGGCTCGTTCTCCCTGACCGTCACCGCGGCCCTGCTGGCCTCCCTGCTGGTCTCGCTGACCGTGGTCCCGGTCCTCTCGTACTGGTTCCTGCGCGCCCCCAAGGGCACCGCCGAGAACCCGGACGAGGCGCGCCGCAAGGCCGAGGAGAAGGAAGCCGCGAGCCGGCTCCAGCGGCTCTACGTCCCCGTGCTGCGCTTCGCGACACGGCGCCGTATCACCAGCATCCTCATCGCCTTCGTCGTGCTGTTCGGCACCTTCGGCATGGCGCCCCTGCTGAAGACCAACTTCTTCGACCAGGGTGAGCAGGAGGTCCTCTCCATCAAGCAGGAGCTGACCCCCGGCACCAGCCTGGAGGCGGCCGACGCCGCGGCGCAGAAGGTCGAGAAGGTCCTCGCGGCCGACGAGGGCGTCAAGGACTACCAGGTCACCGTCGGCTCCTCCGGCTTCATGGCGGCCTTCGGCGGCGGTACGGGAGCCAACCAGGCCTCCTACCAGGTCACCCTGAAGAGCTCGGCGGACTTCGACGCGACCCAGGACCGGATCGACGAGGCCCTCGGCAAGCTCGACGGCATCGGCGACACGACGATCGCCGCGGGTGACGGCTTCGGCAGCCAGGACCTGAGCGTCGTGGTGAAGGCCGCGGACGCGGACATCCTGAAGAAGGCCTCCGAAGCGGTGCGGACCGAGGTCGCGAAGCTCGACGACGTCACCGACGTCCAGAGCGACCTGGCGCAGAGCGTTCCGCGCATCTCGGTCAAGGCCAACGACAAGGCCGCGGACGCCGGATTCAGCGAGGCCACGCTCGGCGCGGCGGTCGCCGGAGCGGTGCGCGGCACCCCGTCCGGCAAGGCGATCATGGACGACACCGAGCGTGACGTCATCGTGAAGTCGTCCAGCCCGGCCACCACCATGGCCGAGCTGAAGGCCCTGAAGCTCGGCCCGGTCGAGCTCGGCCGGATCGCCGACGTGAAGCTGGTCCCCGGCCCGGTCACGATGACCCGGATCGACGGGCAGCGCGCGGCGACGATCACCGCCAAGCCGACCGGCGACAACACGGGCGCGGTCAGCGCCTCGCTCCAGACGAAGATCAACGCCCTGGACCTCCCGGACGGCGCCACCGCATCCATCGGCGGCGTCTCCCAGGACCAGGACGACGCGTTCATGAAGCTGGGCCTCGCCATGCTGGCGGCCATCGCGATCGTCTTCATGCTGCTGGTGGCCACCTTCCGGTCGCTCATCCAGCCGCTGATCCTGCTGGTCTCCATCCCGTTCGCGGCGACCGGTGCCATCGGCCTCCTCGTCATCACCGGCACGCCGATGGGCGTCCCGGCGATGATCGGCATGCTGATGCTGATCGGCATCGTGGTGACGAACGCGATCGTGCTGATCGACCTGATCAACCAGTACCGATCGCAGGGAATGGGCGTCGTCGAGGCAGTCGTCGAGGGTGGCCGCCACCGTCTGCGCCCGATCCTGATGACGGCACTGGCGACGATCTTCGCCCTGCTCCCGATGGCGCTCGGCGTCACCGGCGAGGGCGGGTTCATCTCCCAGCCGCTGGCGGTCGTGGTGATCGGCGGTCTGATCACCTCCACGCTGCTGACGCTGCTCCTGGTGCCGACGCTGTACGCGATGGTCGAGCTCCGCAAGGAGCGCCGCGCCAAGAAGAAGGCGGCCAAGCGCGAGGCGAAGGCGGGCGTCGCCGCCTCCGAGGCGCCGGAGGAAGCCACCTCCGACGAGCCGGAGCCCGCGAAGGCCTGACGGCCCTCGTAGCGACACAGGAAGGCCCCCGACGCCGTACAACGGCATCGGGGGCCTTCCCCTTCGGGTGATGCGTGGGAACGGCCACGGCCGGGTCGGCAGGCGCTCCCGCCGCGGCCGGGTCCGCCCCCGCCACCCCCTACGGCAGCGCCAGCATCCGCTCCAGCGCCAGCTTCGCGTACTTCTCCGTCTCCGGGTCGACCTGGATCCGGTTGACGAGGTTCCCCTCGGCCAGCGACTCCAGCGTCCACACCAGGTGCGGCAGGTCGATCCGGTTCATCGTCGAGCAGAAGCACACCGTCTTGTCGAGGAAGACGATTTCCTTGTCCTCCGCGGCGAAACGGTTCGCCAGGCGGCGCACCAGGTTCAGCTCCGTACCGATGGCCCACTTCGAACCGGCCGGGGCCGCCTCCAGGGCCTTGATGATGTACTCCGTCGAGCCCACGTAGTCCGCGGCCGCCACGACCTCGTTCTTGCACTCCGGGTGGACCAGCACGTTGACACCCGGGATCCGCTCCCGCACGTCGTTGACGGACTCCACCGAGAAGCGGCCGTGCACCGAGCAGTGCCCGCGCCACAGGATCATCTTCGCGTTCCGCAGCTCCTCGGCGGTGAGGCCGCCGTTCGGCTTGTGCGGGTTGTAGAGGACGCAGTCCTCCAGGGTCATCCCCATATCCCGCACGGCCGTGTTGCGCCCCAGGTGCTGGTCCGGCAGGAAGAGCACCTTCTCACCCTGCTCGAAGGCCCACTCGAGCGCCCGCTTCGCGTTGGACGAGGTGCAGATCGTCCCGCCGTGCCGACCGGTGAAGGCCTTGATGTCGGCGGAGGAGTTCATGTACGAGACCGGCACGACCCGGTCGGCCACGCCCGCCTCCGTCAGCACGTCCCAGCACTCGGCGACCTGCTCCGCGGTGGCCATGTCGGCCATCGAGCAGCCCGCGGCCAGGTCCGGCAGGACGACCTTCTGGTCGTCACCGGTCAGGATGTCCGCGGACTCCGCCATGAAGTGCACGCCGCAGAAGACGATGTACTCCGCCTCGGGCCGCGCCGCCGCGTCCCGGGCGAGCTTGAACGAGTCGCCGGTGACGTCCGCGAACTGGATGACCTCGTCGCGCTGGTAGTGGTGTCCGAGGACGAAGACCTTGTCCCCGAGCTTCTCCTTGGCTGCGCGAGCACGCTCCACGAGGTCCGGGTCGGACGGGGAGGGCAGGTCGCCGGGGCATTCGACGCCGCGCTCACTCCTCGGGTCGGCCTCGCGGCCGAGCAGCAGCAGGGCGAGGGGTGTCGGCTGGACATCCAGGGGCTGGGCGGTGGTCACGACACGCACCCTTTCTTTTCTGCGAACTCTGCGAACAAGCCTTTTCGTCTAATTGACGCTATCTATCATAACCGGCTCACGTCAGATTGACGATGCCGATAGCGTCGATGTGACGCATCCCGCCGAGGGTGCGGTGTGCGAGCATGAAGGGAACAGACAAGCGCCCGGCCCGGAATGAATCCGAGGCCCCGATGGTTGGACCGTCGGCAAGCACTCCGTACAACCCGGGAGAGAAGCAGATGTCCGTATCGGACGAGACCACCACCGTGAGCGACGGCATCCTCCTGTCCGACGCCGCCGCAGACAAGGTCAGGACCCTGCTGGAGCAGGAGGGCCGTGACGACCTCGCTCTGCGCGTCGCCGTTCAGCCCGGAGGTTGCTCCGGCCTGCGCTACCAGCTCTTCTTCGACGAGCGCTCGCTCGACGGGGACGTCGTGAAGGACTTCGGCGGCGTCAAGGTTGTCACCGACCGGATGAGCGCCCCGTACCTGGGCGGCGCCTCGGTCGACTTCGTGGACACGATCGAGAAGCAGGGCTTCACGATCGACAACCCGAACGCCACCGGCTCCTGTGCCTGCGGTGACTCCTTCAGCTAAGCCTGATACGACAGCGGCGGCGCTCCCGGGCCCCGGGAGCGCCGCCGCTGTCGTGCGCGTGCGGTGCGGCTTCAGCCGCGCGGCACCGTCGCGCCCGACGCGTCGAGCACCTTCCGGCCGTCGAGCGGTGCGTCCAGCGTCACCGTCCGGGTCAGTTCCTTGGCGATCATGATGCAGGCCTTACCGGGCTCCGGCTTCGACTCCGTGACCGTCACCCGGACAGTGGACCCGCTCTCCTTGGCATGTGCCGCGTACGTGCTGCACACGCCGCCCCAGAACGTCACGTCCAGCTTCCGCCCGTCGGCGCTGTACGAGATGATCTGGCGCCCGCTGCCGGTCGCGTCACCCGGGTCCGTCCCCGGGTCCTTCGTGGGCTCGGGCGCCGGCTCCGTGCCGCTCTTCTTCGCCAGGTAGTCCGGGTCCACGGCCACCTGGGTGACGGTGCTTTCCGGGCCGCCCCCTTCGGGCCGTACGGAGAAGACCCACGACGGGACGAGCGTCTGCTCCCCGTCCACGTACCGCGCCGCGAGTCCCAGCACGGCCTTGTCGACCGTCATGGTGGTGGTCACCGGCGCCCCGCTCCGCGAAGCGCAGCCGGTCTTCGGCGAGGACAGGTCGCCCTCCAGCGGTACGGGTGTCGCGCAGCCGCCGACGGACGGCTTCGTGTTCTGCGGGCTCTCCGCGTTCAGCTGCTTCAGCGCCTCGTCCGCACCGATCACCGGGTAGGTATCGCCCTTCGCCAGGCCCTTCACCTGCCCGCTGCCGCCGACCACCTCACCCCCGGCGCCCACCTGGATCCCGGTGGACCAGCCGTAGGTCGGCAGCCCGCCGACCACCGGATCGGCGTTCACCACCCGTACGGAGCCCATCACCTGGCGCGCGTCGAGTGCGGCATCGTCCTGCCCCACGGCCTTGAGCACCGGAACAGCCGCGGCCTTGGCGGCCTTCTCGCTCACCGGCGAGCCGGTGCCGGGCCCCGGTGCCGTGTCCTTCGAGCAGACCGTGGTCGACTCGCACGCGTCAGGGCCGCCGGAGCCGTACCGGGCGAAGGTCCAGGTGCCCGGAGCCTGCTTGGTCACCCGCAGGATCGGTCCCGACCCGTCCCCGTCGACGCCCACCTTCCAGGAGGTGCCTTCGGCACGCGGTGTTCCCTGCACCCCGAGGGCCTTCGCGAGGCGCGCCACCTCGGCCGAGGTCACCGTCCCCGTCGCGCGGTGGACGGCGGCCTTGCCGGGGCCGTCGGGCAGGTCTCCCGAGGCGCGGTAGACGGTTCCGCTGCCATGCGGATCCGGCTCGCCCGGCGCGATGCCCTCCGGAGGCGCCGAGGGGCTGTCCGCCGCCGTGTCCAGGGAGAGCAGGGGCGGAGAGCCGTCGCCGGCGGCAGGGCTGCTCGCGTCCCCGCCGCCGTCCGCGGCGGTCGAGGCCCAGTACGCACCGCCGCCGCCGGCGATCAGCACGGCCGCCGCCACCGAGGCCACCGCGAGCGGTGAACGCCGCCGCCGGGGGCCGGTCACATCATTCTCGGGTTTCTCGGTGCTCACCGGATCGCTCCTTCGCCTGCATGGCCGCCACTGGCTCAACGCCTGTCCCCCGAGTGGGGACAACGGTGGGACGGAGCAGGGGAGCGTGCGGTTCCACCGCGGTGCGCGGGGGAGCCGCCCCTACCGGACACGTGCCCCGGTCAGTCCCCGTACTCGGACATGGCGTCGATGAGGCGGGCCGAGGACGGCGGCACCGTGACCCCGTGAATCAGGGAGGGTGTCACCGGATCGGTGGCAGTCTTCACGGGTACGACCCAGTGGGGCGCCATCCGCGCGCAGTCACCCCGCAGCTCGGCCAGGCTCATCTCGGACTCACGCGAAACGATGTTGTTCGACATATCCGCACCGTACGCACGGTGGAGCTCAGGTAGAAAGACCTACTATCGGGTAGTTTTCCCCTTCGGGTCCGGTGGTGCCACCGGGTAGCGTGAACTGTCACGCCGTCCCGGAGGGCGCGCTCACGCGTTCCCTTCGCCCTTCCGCAGGAGCAGCCTCCCCGTGCGCATTGCAGTCACCGGCTCCATCGCCACCGACCACCTGATGACCTTCCCCGGCCGATTCGCCGACCAGCTCGTCGCGGACCAGCTGCACACGGTCTCGCTCTCCTTCCTGGTCGACAACCTCGACGTGCGCCGCGGAGGTGTCGGCGCCAACATCGCCTTCGGCATGGGCATGCTGGGCGCCCGGCCGATCCTGGTCGGCGCCGCCGGGGCCGACTTCGACGAGTACCGCGCCTGGCTCGACCGGCACGGCGTCGACACCGACTCGGTCCGGATCTCCGAGGTCCTGCACACGGCCCGCTTCGTCTGCACGACGGACGCCGACCACAACCAGATCGGCTCCTTCTACACCGGCGCGATGAGCGAGGCGCGGCTGATCGAGCTGAAGAGCGTCGCCGACCGCGTCGGCGGCCTCGACCTCGTCTCCATCGGGGCCGACGACCCCGAGGCGATGCTCCGCCACACGGAGGAGTGCCGCTCGCGGAGCATTCCGTTCGCCGCGGACTTCTCGCAGCAGATCGCCCGGATGGACGGCGACGACATCCGGATCCTCCTCGACGGCGCCACGTACCTCTTCTCCAACGAGTACGAGAAGGGGCTCATCGAGTCCAAGACCGGCTGGAGCGACGAGGAGATCCTCTCCCGGGTCGGCCACCGCGTCACCACCCTCGGCGCCCGCGGCGTCCGCATCGAGCGGGCCGGTCAGGACCCGATCGAGGTCGGCTGCGCCGAGGAGGAGCGGAAGGCCGACCCCACCGGCGTCGGCGACGCCTTCCGGGCCGGATTCCTCTCCGGCCTCGCGTGGGGCGTGGGCCTGGAGCGTGCCGCCCAGGTCGGCTGCATGCTCGCGACCCTGGTCATCGAGACGGTCGGCACCCAGGAGTACACCCTGCGCCGCACCCACTTCATGGACCGCTTCACCAAGGCGTACGGCGACGAGGCCGCCACCGAGGTCCGGGCGCACCTCTCCTAGGACGGGCTCACAGGAGCCGGCGGACCACGAAGGCCGAACCCCGGTCCGCCGGCTCCTCGCCCACGTACTCCTGCCCGCGCATCTCGCACCAGGCGGGAATGTCGAGCCGGGCGGCCTCGTCGTCGGCGAGGACCGTCACCGTGCCGCCCACGGGTACCTCTCCGATCACCTTTGCGAGTTCAATCACCGGGATCGGGCAGCGCCTGCCGAGCGCGTCGACGACGAGCGAGGCGCGCGGGGCGGGGGAGGGGGCCGCCGCGACGGGAGCCCCGAGCTTCTCCCGTACCCCCGCCACCAGCCCGGGAAGCACCTCGAGGAAACGGTCGACCTCCGCGTCGGTGGTCCCGGCGGGGAGCGACACGCGGATGTTCCCCTCCGTGAGCACGCCCATGGCCTTGAGGACATGGCTGGGAGTCAGCGTGCTGCTCGTGCAGGACGAACCGGATGAAACAGAGAATTCCGCCCGGTCCAGCTCGTGCAGCAGAGTCTCTCCGTCGACATAGAGACAGGAGAACGTCACCAGGTGCGGCAGCCGCCGCACCGGATCGCCGACCACCTCCACATCGGGCACCACGCGGGCCACCGTGGTGCGGATACGGTCCACCAGGGCGCGCAGCCGTACGGACTCCGCCGCCGCCTCGGCGCGCACCGCGCGCAGTGAGGCCGCCGCGGCCACGATCGCCGGGATGTTCTCGAAGCCCGCGGCGCGCCCCGACTCCCGTTCGTCGGCGGCGCCTTGGGGGGCGAACCGGACCCCCTTGCGGACGGCGAGCAGGCCGACCCCCGCGGGTCCGCCCCACTTGTGGGCGCTGGCGGTCAGCAGGGACCAGCCTCCGGGCACCGGCCCCCACCCCAGGGACTGCGCGGCGTCCACCAGCAGGGGCACGCCCGCGGCGGCGCAGACCTCGGCGGTCTCGGCCACCGGCTGTACGGTCCCCACCTCATGGTTGGCCGACTGCAGGCAGGCCAGCGCCGTGTCCGCCCGCAGCGCCCGGCCGTACGCCGAAGGATCCACCGCACCGGCCCGGTCCACCGCCACCTCGGTGAACGACCCGCCCGCCGCCTCCAGCGCCGCGGCCGAGTGCAGCACCGACGAGTGTTCGACTGCGGAGACCACCAGATGGCGGCCGACACGCCGACGTCCGTGGAGGGCCCCGGCCACCCCGGTGTGCACCGCCCGGGTCCCCGAGGAGGTGAAGACGAGCTCGTCCGGCCGGCATCCGACCGCCTCCGCCGCTGCCTCCCGGGCCGCGTCCAGCAACAGTCCGGCCCGCCGCCCCTCGCGGTACAGGCGGGCGGGATCGGCCCAGCCCTCGTCCAGCGAGGCAAGCAGCGCCTGGCGGGCGACGGGGTGCAGGGGGGCGGAGGAGGCGGTATCGAAGTAGGACACACCGCCACGCTAGCCCGCACCGGCGCCCACCTGGGGGCGGGCCGCCGTCCGAGCCGGGAGAGGGGGCGTCAGATGACCGCCGGAGGGCCGGATTCCACCCCTTCGGGGAGTCGGGCGGCGCGTTGGGCACCCTCCCCGCGCGACCCCAAATAGCGTCCAGTAGGGTTTGGTCCGCATAAACATCCAAACCCCTGCCCGCGTCAGGGCCGGCGACCGACCAAGTGAGACGGGCGCGCCGACCGTGCGGGCGAGACTCTCGGGAAGGCGCTACGTGAGTCCCAACGGCTCCGACCGCTTGTCGCGGCGCCCGATGCGGCGGAAGCTGCCGCAGGTGCTGACTGCGGGCCTGGTCCTGGCGACGGCCTCCGGTTGTTCATACAACTGGGAGGATTTCCCACGCCTCGGTATGCCCACCCCGGTAACGGAAGAGGCCCCGATCATCCTGTCCCTCTGGCAGGGCTCGTGGGCGGCAGCGCTCGCCACGGGTGTCCTTGTCTGGGGGCTGATCATCTGGAGTGTCATCTTCCACCGGCGTAGCCGGACCAAGGTGGAGGTACCTCAGCAGACCAGGTACAACATGCCCATCGAGGCGTTGTACACAGTGGTACCCCTCATCATCGTCTCGGTGTTCTTCTACTTCACCGCACGCGATGAATCGAAGCTCCTCGAGCTCACACCGAAGCCCGCCCACACCATCAACGTGGTCGGCTACCAGTGGAGCTGGGGCTTCAACTACATCGAGAACGTGGAGGGCTCGCCCTCCACCGACGGCGAGATCCCGAAGGAACTCGACGCCATCCCCGACAAGTACCGCAAGGACTTCCCCGCGGACGCCGGCGGCGTCTACGACGTGGGCATCCCCGGTACGAGGAACCCGCAGAACGGCAACCCGGGTCCGACCCTGTGGCTGCCGAAGGGCGAGAAGGTCCGCTTCGTTCTGACTTCGCGTGACGTCATCCACTCCTTCTGGGTGGTGCCGTTCCTCATGAAGCAGGACGTCATTCCGGGCCACACGAACTCCTTCGAGGTGACTCCGAACAAGGAGGGCACCTACATGGGCAAGTGCGCCGAGCTCTGCGGCGTCGACCACTCCCGGATGCTCTTCAACGTCAAGATCGTCTCTCCGGAGCGTTACCAGCAGCACCTCAAGGAGCTGGCGGAGAAGGGTCAGACGGGCTACGTGCCGGCAGGCATCGAGCAGACGGACCCGGCCAGGAATGCGGAGACGAACAAACTGTGAGCATCCTCAATGAATCCCAGGGTGCCGCGGCAGCAGACGACTCGTTCGAGGACGAGCTGCCGGTACGGCGCAAGCAGCCGGGGAGTGTCGTCGTCAAGTGGATGACCACCACTGACCACAAGACCATCGGCACGATGTACCTGATCACGTCGTTCGCCTTCTTCGTCATCGGTGGCCTCCTGGCGCTCTTCATGCGCGCCGAGCTGGCCAGGCCGGGTACGCAGATCATGTCGAACGAGCAGTTCAACCAGGCGTTCACGATGCACGGCACGATCATGCTGCTGATGTTCGCGACGCCGCTGTTCGCCGGGTTCGCGAACTGGATCATGCCGCTGCAGATCGGCGCGCCCGATGTGGCGTTCCCGCGGCTGAACATGTTCGCGTACTGGCTCTACCTCTTCGGCTCGATCATCGCCGTGGCCGGCTTCCTCACCCCGCAGGGTGCGGCCGACTTCGGCTGGTTCGCCTACTCCCCGCTCTCGGACGCCGTCCGCTCGCCGGGTGTCGGTGCCGATATGTGGATCATGGGTCTGGCCTTCTCCGGCTTCGGCACGATCCTCGGCTCGGTCAACTTCATCACCACGATCATCTGCATGCGCGCCCCCGGCATGACGATGTTCCGCATGCCGATCTTCACCTGGAACGTCCTGCTGACCGGTGTTCTGGTCCTGCTGGCCTTCCCGGTCCTGGCCGCCGCGCTCTTCGCGCTGGAGGTGGACCGTAAATTCGGTGCGCATATCTTCGACTCGGCCAATGGCGGAGCATTGCTCTGGCAACACCTCTTCTGGTTCTTCGGCCATCCAGAGGTGTACATCATCGCTTTGCCATTCTTCGGAATCGTCTCCGAGATCATTCCGGTCTTCAGCCGGAAGCCGATGTTCGGCTACATCGGTCTCATCGCGGCGACCATCTCCATCGCGGGCCTCTCGGTGACGGTGTGGGCGCACCACATGTACGTGACGGGCGGCGTACTCCTGCCGTTCTTCTCCTTCATGACATTCCTCATCGCGGTACCGACCGGTGTGAAGTTCTTCAACTGGATCGGCACGATGTGGAAGGGGTCGTTGTCCTTCGAGACACCGATGCTCTGGTCCGTCGGCTTCCTGATCACCTTCGCCTTCGGTGGTCTGACCGGCGTGATCCTGGCGTCGCCGCCCCTGGACTTCCACGTCTCCGACTCGTACTTCGTGGTGGCGCACTTCCACTACGTCGTCTTCGGCACCGTGGTCTTCGCGATGTTCGCCGGATTCCACTTCTGGTGGCCGAAGTTCACCGGCAAGATGCTGGACGAGCGACTCGGGAAGATGACCTTCTGGACGCTGTTCGTGGGCTTCCACGGCACGTTCCTGGTGCAGCACTGGCTCGGCGCGGAAGGTATGCCCCGTCGTTACGCGGACTACCTCGCGGCGGACGGCTTCACCGCGCTGAACACGATCTCGACGATCTCCTCCTTCGTGCTCGGCCTGTCGATGCTGCCGTTCTTCTACAACGTGTGGAAGACCGCCAAGTACGGCAAGAAGGTCGAGGTCGACGACCCGTGGGGCTACGGCCGTTCGCTCGAATGGGCGACGTCCTGCCCGCCGCCGCGGCACAACTTCCTCACGCTGCCGCGGATCCGTTCCGAATCCCCGGCGTTCGACCTGCACCACCCGGAGATCGCGGCACTCGAGCTGCTGGAGCACCACTCCGACGGTGACAAGGTCCTCGTCGGCGGCAAGGAGGCCGGCAAGTGAAGATCCAGGGCAAGCTGTTCATCTGGCTGAGCGTCTTCATGCTGGCCATGGCCATCACGTACGGCGTCTGGTCCAAGGAGCCGGTGGGTACCACCGCGCTCGTCCTGTCCTTCGGACTGACCGTCATGATCGGCTTCTATCTGGCCTTCACGGCCAACAGGGTCGACAAGATGGCCCAGGACAACAAGGAAGCCGATGTCGCGGACGAAGCCGGTGAAGTGGGCTTCTTCTCCCCGCACAGCTGGCAGCCGCTCTCCCTGGCCGTCGGTGGCGCCCTGCTCTTCCTGGGCGTCGTCTTCGGCTGGTGGCTGGCCTACTTCTCGGCCCCGCTGCTGCTGATCGGCCTCTTCGGCTGGGTCTTCGAGTACTACCGCGGTGAGAACCGCACCCAGTGAGACCGCGCCGACCGTAGGACCCGTTACACCCTTACGGGGGCCCGCCCCGCTCAGTGATGATGGGGGGGGGGCGCCCCATTGAGCGGCCCTACAACGTGCTGTGTGTTTATATGGTTGTAGTGTTGTGATTTGACAAAAACCCCG
>NZ_JBHYTT010000006.1:24677-80897 GCF_042749285.1 Streptomyces sp. NPDC059499 | reverse complement strand
GCTCAGTGATGAGCGGGGCGGGCCCCCGTTTGCAGTCACTGAACGCGCTGGATCGGATGAATCTTCTTAGCGTGGGTTCATGAACCACACGCCGCGCATCCGCACCGTAGTGAGCTGCACTCTGCTGGTCGTGACCCTGGTTGCAGGTGCGACCGCCTGTGGCGAACCCGATGGCCATCCGTTGTCGCTGAAGCCGTACGACGCGGCCGACCTGGTCTCCTTCAACGGCCCCTCCAAGGGCGAGAAGGCCGACCCCGACAAGCCCCTCGAAGTCACCGTCAAGGATGACGACGTACGCATCACCGATGTGACGGCCGTCGACACGCAGGGCCGCCATCTGGCGGGCGAACTCGCCGCCGACGGACGGCGGTGGCACTCCACCACCTCACTCGCCGCCGGTACCCGGTACACCGTGAAGGTCTCCACCGAGAACAGCGACGGAGCTCCCGGCAGCCGCACCTACGCCTTCGGGACGACCTCGGCCAAGAAGTTCCTCAAGGTCACCTTCGGCCCGCAGGCGGGCACCTACGGCGTCGGACAGCCCCTCACAGCGGAACTCAGCGCTCCGGTCACCGATAAGGCCTCCAGGGCCACCGTGGAACGCGGGCTGCAGGTCCGCTCCACCCCCGCCGTCACGGGCTCCTGGTACTGGGTCGACGCCAAGACCCTGCACTACCGGCCCAAGGAGTACTGGCCCGCCGACGCCACCATCGACGTCCGCAGCAACCTCAAGGGCATAAAGGTCACCAACGCCCTCTACGGGGCCGCCGCGAAACCCCTGAAGCTCACCACCGGCGACCGCATAGAAGCGATCACCGACGCCTCCGACCACTCCATGACCGTGCTGCGCAACGGTGAGGTGATCAACACTCTGCCGGTCACCACGGGGAAACCCGGCTTCGACACGCGCAACGGCGTCAAGGTGGTGCTGGCCAAGGAGCAGTTCGTACGCATGCGCGGAGAGAGCATCGGCATCGCCGCCGGCTCCTCGGAGTCGTACGACCTGCCCGTCTACTGGGCGACCCGCGTCACCTGGAGCGGTGAGTACGTCCACGCGGCGCCCTGGTCGACCGGTTCACAGGGCAGCGCCAACGTCAGCCACGGCTGCACGGGGATGAGCACCGCCAACGCCCAATGGTTCTTCGAGACCGTACGTGAGGGCGACATCGTCAAGGTTGTCGGGAGCGACGGCGAGACGATGACGCCGTTCGACAACGGCTTCGGCGACTGGAACCTGGACTGGGACGCCTGGCGGAAGGGCAGCGCCCTGCACGGGGGCGGCACACCGGACTCGGGCACCGACGTCGAGGCGGCGCGGCTGCGCCCTCGGGTCTGACCCGGCCGGGAGTGCGCCACGCCCTCGAAGGACACCGCGGAGGGGTTCGGGGCCCCTCCGTCTCAGGCCTCCACGGACAGCCTCTGGCGCAGCAGGGCGGCCAGGGCGTCCGCGAAGTCGACCGGGTCGACCGGATGCGTCACCGCGGAGTCGGCACGGCTCCACGTGGCCAGCCAGGCGTCCTGGGGGCGCCCGATCAGCAGGAGCACCGGCGGGCAGTCGAAGATCTCGTCCTTGATCTGACGGCAGACGCCCATACCGCCCGCCGGAGCCGTCTCGCCGTCCAGCACGCAGACATCGACACCGCCACCGTCCAGCGCGCTCAGGACGGCCGGGAGGGTCGCGCACTCCAGGAACTCCACCTGTGGCACGTCGGCAGCAGGCCTGCGGCCCGCGGCCAGCCTCACCTGCTCACGGGTGTTGGCGTCGTCGCTGTAGACCAGGACCGTGGCGGTCGGCTGCATTGTTCCTCCGTGACATCCGTGTCTTCGGGGCGCTCTGAGCTCTCGGGGCATGAACCGTTGGGCGGATCGTACTCCGGCGAACAGCCTGTCAGCACCGTTGACGACAGCGTTTCGCTGGGCCGTTCGGTGAGGACACACGTCACTGACACACCGAACGGCACCCCCCGGAGTGAGGGCGGGATAAGCGACCGACATAATGTCGGTCGTGGCGACAGCAACGACAGTAGAAACCGGGCACGCGCACCCGTCGGTCAATCGGCCGAACCTCACCAGCGTCGGAACCATCATCTGGTTGAGTTCCGAGCTGATGTTCTTCGCGGCCCTCTTCGCGATGTACTTCACCCTGCGATCGGTGATGGGACCCGCTCACTGGAAGGAGATGGCCCACCATCTGAACTTCCCGTTCTCGGCGACGAACACCACGATCCTGGTGCTTTCCTCTCTCACCTGCCAGCTCGGCGTATTCGCCGCGGAGCGGGGCGATGTGAAGAAGCTCCGCACCTGGTTCATCATCACGTTCGTGATGGGTGCGATCTTCATCGGAGGCCAGGTTCTCGAGTACACCGAGCTGGTCAAGGAGGCGGGTCTCTCCCTGTCCTCCGACCCGTACGGCTCGGTGTTCTACCTGACGACCGGCTTCCACGGTCTGCATGTGACAGGCGGTCTCATCGCCTTCCTGCTCGTACTGGGCAGGACATACGCGGCCTCGAGATTCACCCATGAACAGGCCACCGCCGCCATCGTCGTGTCCTACTACTGGCACTTCGTCGATGTCGTCTGGATCGGCCTGTTCGCCACGATCTACATGATCAAGTAACCGGGCTCGCACCCACCCACCATCGACGCAGAAGATCCTGACACCGGGGTAATCCGTGAAAAAGCTCTCCGCACGACGACGCCATCCGCTGGCGGCGGTCGTCGTACTACTCCTCGCGCTGGCGGCTACCGGGGGGCTGTACGCCGCGTTTGCGCCTGCGGGTAAGGCGCAGGCCGACGAAACCGCCCAGTCCCTCGCCATCGACGAGGGCAAGAAGCTCTACTCCGTAGGCTGCGCCAGCTGCCACGGAACCGGCGGTCAGGGCACCACCGACGGGCCGTCCCTCGTGGGCGTCGGCTCCGCCGCCGTCGACTTCCAGGTCGGTACCGGACGTATGCCGGCTCAGCAGCCGGGTGCCCAGGTACCGAAGAAGCCGGTCATCTACTCCCAGGCCGAGATCGACCAGCTCGCGGCGTACGTCGCGTCCCTGGGCGCCGGTCCGATCACGCCGACCGACAGCCAGGTCGACCCCGCGGGTGCCGACGTGGCCAGGGGCGGCGACCTGTTCCGTACGAACTGCGCGCAGTGCCACAACTTCACAGGTGAGGGCGGCGCGCTGACACACGGCAAGTACGCCCCGAACCTCGAAGGCGTGAGCCCGAAGCACATCTACCAGGCCATGCAGACCGGCCCGCAGAGCATGCCGTCCTTCCCCGACAGCACCATGCCGGAGCAGGAGAAGAAGGACATCATCGCGTACATCAAGACCGTCAACGGTGACGACGCCGAAACCCCCGGTGGCCTCAGCCTCGGTGGTCTCGGACCGGTCAGCGAAGGTCTGTTCGCGTGGGTCTTCGGGCTCGGCGCCCTCGTCGCAATTGCCGTTTGGGTCGCGGCCCACACCGCTAAGGCCAAGAAGTCATGAGTAGCCAAGAGATTCCAGAAGAGGTCCTGCCCGCAGAGCAGGACACCGCGCACGGCGCGGTAGAGGGTGCCGGCGATCCGTTCGCCGACCCCGGGCTGCCGGCCCACCGGCCGCGCATCCAGGACATCGACGAACGTGCCGCGCGCCGCTCCGAGCGAGCCGTCGCCTTCATGTTCACGCTGTCCATGCTGGCGACGGTGGCGTTCATCGCCTCCTACGTCATCTTCCCGGTCGACCAGATCGTCTACATCTGGCCGTTCGGGCACGTGAGTTCGCTCAACTTCTCCCTGGGCCTGACCCTGGGCGTGGCGCTCTTCTGCATCGGAGCGGGGGCCGTCCACTGGGCGCGCACCCTGATGTCCGACGTGGAGGTCGCCGACGACCGGCACGCCATCGAGGCCGAGCCCGAGGTCAAGGCGAAGGTTCTCGCCGACTTCGCGGACGGCGCCGAGGAGTCGGCGATCGGGCGGCGCAAGCTGATCCGCAACACCATGTTCGGCGCGCTGGCCCTGGTGCCGCTCTCCGGCATCATGCTGCTGCGCGACCTCGGCCCGCTGCCGGAGAAGAAGCTCCGCGTGACCCTGTGGGCCAAGGGCAAGCAGCTCATCAACATGAACACGATGGAGCCGCTTCGTCCCGAGGACGTCGTCGTCGGTTCGCTGACCTTCGCCATGCCCGAGGGCCTGGAGGAGGACGCGCACGACTTCCAGACGCAGATCGCCAAGGCTGCCCTGATGATCATCCGCATCGAGCCGGACAACATCAAGGACAAGCGTGAGCGTGAGTGGGCCCACGAGGGAATCGTGGCCTTCTCCAAGATCTGTACCCACGTCGGCTGCCCGATCAGCCTGTACGAGCAGCAGACGCACCACGTGCTCTGCCCGTGCCACCAGTCCACCTTCGACCTCTCCGACGGCGCCCGCGTCATCTTCGGTCCGGCCGGTCACGCCCTCCCGCAGCTGCGGATCGGTGTGAACAGCGAGGGCAACCTCGAGGCGCTCGGCGACTTCGAAGAGCCCGTCGGTCCTGCCTTCTGGGAGCGCGGATGAGTACTGCGACGGATTCAAAGCGCAAGGCGCCCGCCGGTGAGCGGGTAGCCGACTGGGCAGACGGCCGGCTGGGCATCTACGGCCTGGCCAAGGCCAACATGCGCAAGATCTTCCCGGACCACTGGTCCTTCATGCTCGGTGAGATCTGCCTCTACAGCTTCATCATCATCATCCTCACGGGTGTGTACCTGACGCTGTTCTTCCACCCGAGCATGAACGAGGTCGTGTACCACGGCTCGTACGAGCCGATGCAGGGCATCCGGATGTCCGAGGCCTACGCCTCGACGCTGGACATCAGCTTCGACGTCCGCGGTGGTCTGCTCGTTCGGCAGATCCACCACTGGGCCGCGCTGATCTTCCTGGCCGGCATGTTCGTGCACATGATGCGCGTCTTCTTCACGGGTGCGTTCCGCAAGCCCCGTGAGATCAACTGGATGTTCGGCTTCCTGCTGTTCGTCCTGGGCATGTTCACCGGGTTCACCGGCTACTCGCTCCCGGACGACCTGCTCTCCGGTACGGGTGTCCGCTTCACCCAGGGCGCCATCCTGGCGACGCCGATCGTCGGTACGTACCTCTCGATGTTCCTGTTCGGCGGGGAGTTCCCCGGCGGCGACTTCGTGGCCCGGTTCTACTCGATCCACATCCTGCTGCTGCCGGGCATCATGCTCGGTCTGGTCGTGGCCCACCTGATCCTGGTCTTCTACCACAAGCACACGCAGTTCGCGGGTCCCGGCAAGACCAACAAGAACGTCGTCGGCATGCCCCTGCTGCCGGTGTACATGGCGAAGGCCGGAGGGTTCTTCTTCCTCGTCTTCGGTGTCATCACCGTCATCGCGGGCATCGCCTCGATCAACCCGATCTGGGCCCTCGGCCCGTACCGCCCGGACCAGGTGTCCACCGGCGCCCAGCCCGACTGGTACATGGGCTTCGCCGAGGGTCTGATCCGAGTGATGCCGGGCTGGGAGATCAACCTGTGGGGCCACACGCTCGTCCTGGGTGTGTTCATCCCGCTGACGGCCTTCGGCCTCGTGCTGGCGGCGATCGCGGTCTACCCCTTCATCGAGTCCTGGGTCACCGGGGACAAGCGCGAGCACCACATCCTGGACCGTCCGCGCAACGCCCCGACCCGTACGGCCTTCGGTGTCGCATGGATCACCGAGTACGTCATCGTCTTCATCGGTGGTGGAAACGACCTGTGGGCCACGCACTTCCACCTGTCGCTGAACGCCATCTCGTGGTTCGTCCGGATCTTCATCTTCGTGGGCCCGGTCATCGCGTTCATCGTGACGAAGCGGATCTGCCTCGGCCTCCAGCGCCGCGACAGGGACAAGGTGCTGCACGGACGCGAGTCCGGCACCATCAAGCGCCTGCCGCACGGTGAGTTCGTCGAGATCCACGAGCCGCTCAGCCAGGGCCAGCTGCACACGCTCACCGCGCACGAGCAGTACAAGCCGATCGAGATCGGCCCGACGGTCGACGAGAACGGTGTCGAGCGCAAGCCTTCGGCGCTGCAGAAGCTGCGGGCCAAGCTCAGCAAGAGCTACTACGGCGAGCAGAGCCAGATCGCCAAGCCCTCCGCCGAGGAGTACAAGGAGATCACCAGCGGCCACGGCCACCACTGATCACCTGAGCTGATCGCCACAGCAGGAGCCCCGTCCATTCGATGGACGGGGCTCTTCGCTGTCTCCGGGGCTGGATAGGGTGGGGGGATTCTTCTATCGGCTGTGGACCCCAGGAGCGGACCATGAACGTTGTGACCCCGGACGGCGGCGACAGCGTGGCGGACCGTTCCTGGCCCGGCGTGCTGATGCCCCTCCTGCGCGGCGAGAGCCTGACGGCCGAGGACACCGCCTGGGCGATGGACCGCATCATGAGCGGCGAGGCCACCGACGTGCAGATCGCCGGCTTCGTGATCGCGCTGCGTGCCAAGGGCGAGACCGTCGACGAGGTCACCGGACTCGTACGCACCATGTACGAGCACGCCCACACGATCCAGGTGCCCGGCCGCACGGTCGACATCGTGGGCACCGGCGGCGACCTGGCCAAGACGGTCAACATCTCCACCATGTCGGCGATCGTCGTCGCCGGGACCGGCGCCAAGGTCGTCAAGCACGGCAACCGCGCCTCCTCCTCGGCGAGCGGGGCCTCCGACGTGCTCGAGAAGCTCGGCGTCAACCTCGAGCTGACCCCGCAGGGCGTCGTCCGGGTCGCCGAGGAAGCGGGCATCACCTTCTGCTTCGCGGTGAAGTTCCACCCCGCCCTGCGGCACGCGGCGAGGGCCCGCAAGGAGCTCGGCACGCCGACCACCTTCAACATCCTGGGCCCGCTCACCAATCCGGCCCGGGTCCGCTCCCAGGCCGTCGGCGTCGCCGACCTCAAGATGGCGCCGATCGTCGCGGGCGTGCTCGCCGACCGGGGGAGTTCGGCGCTGGTCTTCCGGGGCGACGACGGCCTCGACGAGCTGACCACCACGGCGACCTCCCGGGTCTGGATCGTCCGGGACGGCGCCGTGCGCGAAGAGGCGTTCGACCCGCGGGACGTCGGCCTGGACCTGGTGCCGGTCTCGGCGCTGCGCGGCGCCGACGCCTCGTACAACGCGGACGTCGCCCGGCGGATGCTGGACGGGGAGACAGGCCCCGTACGCGACGCGGTGCTCCTCAACTCCGCTGCCGCGCTGGTCGCGCTCCACCCGGGCGAGGGCACGCTGAACGAGCAGATCGCGGCCGGGATCGCGAAGGCCGCGGAATCGATCGACTCGGGTGCCGCCAAGCGGGCGCTGGAGCGCTGGGTGGCCGCCAGCAACGCCTGAGGCAGGGCCGTGTGGAACGGGGCGCAGTCCGGATCGCGGACTGCGCCCTTGCGCATGTGGTCAGGTATGGCAAGATGCTGCGCAGGTCATGAGTGACAGCGAATAAGCCCCGGCTCGCTGTCCGGCAACCCTCCGTCCGTGGCGGGGTGCCCCGGGTGAAGACCAGGCCGCAGGCAGCGAGGTCTGTGGCAAGCGCGGGCCCCTAGGCATCTGTGAATGCCAACCCCCGGGGTCCTGGTCCCCAGGGAGCCTCTTGTGAGCAAGCGAATGCGATAGGGCTCAACGCCCTCTTCCGCGCACCCTCTTCTTCTTTTCCCGCGCTGCCGCGTATCTGCCGGCGTCGGGATTTCGCCTGCCTGTTACGGGAGTTCGCCATGTCTGTCTCCACCGCTGCCGCCGACCAGACCATTTGTGCCCCGCTGCCGGTTCTGGGAGCCGATGTCACTGTTCCTCTGGTTACGGGCGGCGAAGTCACCTATGCCGCCCTCGACTACGCGGCGAGCGCCCCGGCCCTGCAGCGCGTGTGGGACGACGTGGCCGCCTACGCCCCGTACTACGGCAGCGTGCACCGCGGCGCCGGCTACCTCTCGCAGCTCTCCACGGACCTCTTCGAGAGCAGCCGCGTCACCGTCGCGGAGTTCCTCGGCTGCCGTGCCGAGGACCAGGTGGTCTTCACCCGCTCGACGACGGACTCCCTCAACCTGCTGGCCGCCGCACTCCCCGCGGACTGCCAGGTGTTCGTGTTCGAGACCGAGCACCACGCCTCGCTGCTGCCCTGGCGCGACGCCCGCGTGACCTACCTCGACGCCCCCCGTACCCCGGCCGAGGCCGTCGTGACGCTGGAGCGCGCGCTGGCCGGCCGCGACCCCTACGGCCCCGCGCTGGTCTGTGTGACGGGCGCGTCGAACGTCACCGGTGAACTGTGGCCGGTGCAGGAACTGGCCGCCGCCGCCCACGCGCACGGTGCCCGGATCGTCCTCGACGCCGCACAGCTGGCACCCCATCACCCCGTGGACATCGCGGAACTGGACGTCGACTGGGTCGCCTTCTCCGGGCACAAGCTGTACGCGCCGTTCGGCTCGGGCGTCCTCGCGGGCCGGGCCGACTGGCTGCGGGACGCGGAGCCGTACCTCGCGGGCGGCGGCGCCTCCCGGAAGGTCGCCCGGCGCGCCGACGGCGGCGTCGACGTGGAGTGGCACACCACGGCCGCCCGGCACGAGGCCGGATCGCCCAACGTGATCGGCGTCTACTCCATCGCCGCTGCCTGCAAGGCCCTGACCGAGGCCGGGTTCGACCAGCTCGTCGCGCGTGAGCAGCAGCTCGTCACCCGGGTCCGTGAAGGCCTGGCCGAGGTCCCCGCGGTCAAGGTGCTCTCCCTGTTCGGCGACGACGCCCCGAGGGTCGGCGTCATCTCCTTCGTGGTCGAGGGCTGGAACAGCTCGCACTTCGCCGCGGCGCTCTCCGCGGAGTACGGCATCGGGGTCCGCGACGGCCTGTTCTGCGCCCACCCGCTCGTACGGACCCTGCTGGGCAGCGAGCCGCAGGACCCGGGCGAGTGCGGCGCCCCGGAGGCCGAGCCGGGCGAGCGGTCCCTCAACGCCATCCGGGTGAGCTTCGGGGCCGGTACGCCGGACGAGCACATCGAGCGGTTCCTGGGCGCGGTCCGGGAGCTGGTGGGCGCGGGTGCCCGGTGGACCTACCGCACCGAGGACGGGCGCTGCGTCCCGGACAGGGGCGCTGCGCAGGTCTGACCCGGCCGGGTACGGCTTCGGCCGGGGACGGGAGGCGATGGCCCCGTCCCCGGCCGAAGCCGTACGCCGTGTCCGGTCGTCCTACGCGTCGAGACCGATGGCGAAGGCCGCCTCGAGGTCGTGCTGCGAGTACGTGCGGAACGCCACGTGCGTGTCGGTGCCCTCGACGCCGGGGATCTTGCTGATCCGGCCGGGAATGACATCCGCCAGATCGTCGTGCTTGGCCACCCGGACCATGGCGATCAGGTCGTACGTACCGGTGACCGAGAAGACTTCGCTGACGCTGTCCAGCGCGGCGACGGCCTCGGCGATCTCGGGGATCCGGTCCACGCTGGTTTTGATGAGCACGATCGCGGTGATCACGGCTGGCTTTCTCCCTCGGTGGCCGTGGCTGGAGACTTCACTCTAGCCCCACCCCGGTAGCGCCCCCAGGCGTAGAGGAACCCGGCCGCGAAGCCCGCGACATGGGCGAGGTAGGCGACGCCGGGGCCGCTGCCCGCGCCCTGCGCGGCCAGCCACTGCAGCGCGAACCAGAAGACGAGCACGATCCAGGCGGGGAAGCGCAGCGGCAGGAAGAAGAGGAACGGGAAGAGACTGGTGACCCGGGCCCGGGGGAAGAGGTAGAGGAACGCGCCGAGCACCGCCGAGATCGCCCCCGACGCGCCCACCAGGGTCTGGTCGGAGCCGGAGTGCGCGACCGCGTAGACGACCAGGGCCAGATAGCCGCAGCAGACATAGAAGAAGACGAACTCGGCCCGGCCCATGCGCTCCTCGGCCATCGCCCCGAACACGTACAGGAACAGCATGTTGCCCAGCAGGTGCAGCCAGCTCCCGTGCACGAAGAGGGCGGTCAGCGGGGTGAGGGCGGCGTGCGCGGAACCGTCCAGGAGTTCGCTGGGGATCACCCCCCACCGCTCGAAGTACCCGGCCTGCGCGGCGAGCAGGGCGTCCGCCGTGCCGTAGGCCGGATTGAACCCGGAGAGCGGGCTGATCAGGAACACGGCGGAACAGGCCGCGATGAGGCCGTAGGTGACCGGTGCGCCGCCCGCCGAGGCCGCGGCCCCGAACTCTCTGGCCCGCTCCCGCCACCCGGCATCCCGCCAATCGATCACGTACAGAGCATGACGCACCGGCGGAGAACGTGACAGATCGCCTCGCCGTGCCGATGGGTAAACGCGAGGCCGTAGGGTTACCGCAGGACATCGCAGTTCGACGGCGCACCGCGAGATCGAAGACCTGGGCAGTACGAGACTCGACGAAAGAGGACGCAACGATGACGACGGTTCCCACGCCCACCGACGGGACCCGCTGGCGCTGCACGCTCTGCGGCAACCTCACCCGCTTCGATGTGACGCGCTCCTCCAAGGTCGTGGAGTACGTCCACCTCGACCTGGCCGGGGAGTCGAGTGTCGAGGAGCGGGAGGTGGTCAGTGAGACCATCGAGTCCGTGCGCTGTCGTTGGTGCAACGCGGTGGACCAGATCGAGCTGGTCGACCGACCGGGTGCCGACTCCTGACGGGGCTGTGCGGACAGACATATTGGGGTGATGGATGGTGGAGCAGCCGACAGGCGGCGCCGGACCGGCCGACGCGGCCGACGGCGCCGCGGAGTCGCTCGACCGTCCGCTGCCCGAAGGCGTGCGCCGCAAGGTCGTGGCGCTCGTCTCCGACGCCTTCGGCGGCCTGACCGTCGGCGAACTTCCCCCACAGCTCAGGCAGTACGCCCGCTTCACCCCGACCAGGCGCGCCAAGTTCGCGGGCAACGCGATGGCGGCCGCCCTCGAGAGCGATCCGGTCTTCCGCCGGCGCATCGGTGAGCGGATCGGCCAGGGCCAGCCGGAGCTGGCCGCGGCGCTGGAGTCCGGCGCGCCGCCCGCCGCCGCCGATCCGGTCGATGTGGCCGCGGCGGCGTACGTGCTGCGGCCGGCCGGCTGGGTCAAACTGGTGGCCGCGGCGGGCGAAGAGGTCCAGCGAGCCGACGCCGAGCGGGTGGACGAGGAGACCCGGCGCGAGCTGGAGAGGCTGCGCGAGGAGCTCGCCCACGCCCGCAGCCACACCAGGAGCGAGACCGAGCGGCTGCGTTCGGAACTGGACGCGGCCCGCAAGGAAGCGGAATCCCTGCAGCGCAAGCTGCGCAGCGCCCTGAGCGAGGTGAAGCGCGGCGAGGCGGCCCTGCGCAGGGGCAGCGCCGAGACGGACACCGTGCGGGCCGAGGCGGCCGCCCAGGTGTCCGCTGCTGAGAGCGAGTCCCGGCGCCTGAAGGCGCGCCTGGCCGAGGCGGAGACCTCTGTCGAGGCGAGCCGCAGGGCGGCCAGGGAAGGGCGTTCCGTCGAGGACATGCGGCTGCGGCTGCTCCTGGACACCGTGCTCGACGCGGCTCAGGGGCTCCGCCGTGAACTCGCGCTGCCGCCCTCCTCGATCCGCCCGGCCGACAGTGTCGAGGCGGTGGAGCCGGGCCGCATGTCACCGAAGGACATTGCGGCCAGGGCCCTTTCGGAGACGGATCCGGCGCTGCTCGACCAGCTGCTCGCGCTGCCGCAGGCGCATCTGATCGTGGACGGCTACAACGTCACGAAGACCGGCTATCCGCAGATGCCGCTGGAGAAGCAGCGGTTGCGGCTCCTGGGCGGCCTCTCGGTCCTCGCCGCGCAGACGGGCGCCGAGATGACCTGTGTCTTCGACGGGGCCGAACTGGCCGCACCCGTCCTGCTCGCGCCGCCGCGTGGGGTGCGTGTGCTGTTCAGCAAGGCGGGGGTGACGGCCGACGAGCTGATCAGGCAGCTGGCCCGCGCGGAACCGCCGGGCAGACCCGTCGTGGTGGTGTCCACCGACCGCGAAGTGGCCGACGGGGTGGCGAAGGCGGGCGCTCGGCCCGTCGCGTCCGCATTGCTCCTGAAGCGCCTTTCACGCGTCTAGTTCGTCATGTGTGGCATGTGCGGCTTGTCGGAATTTTGGGAACGTACCGTCAAGTCGCCACTACACGCGGTGTGATGAAAGTAAAGAAGTGCCTGGTGTGACGAGATTTTTCCTGTGAGGATTTGAACTGATCACAGGATGGTCACTAGGGTCAGGCCTCGAACCTTCGCACGGTTGATCACCCACCAGGGGTGACAGCGAAGGAACCGCCGAGTCCGTGACGTGCACGGAGCCGGGGATTCAGTCCCCCACAGCCCGGTAGGCGGCTCGAGGAAGAAGGAGCTCGCCTTCGTGGCGTCCCACCGTCGTCCCAAGCAGCCGAGCCGCACCCGCGTGACCGTGCTCACCGCGACCGCCGCTGCGGCCGTGGCCCTGACTTCCCAGGCTGCGCACGCCGATCCCAAGCCGACCAAGAACGAGGTCAAGGCGAAGGTCGACAAGCTCTACCACGAGGCCGAGGCCGCCACCGAGAAGTACAACGGGGCCAAGGAGCAGCAGGACAAGCTCAAGAAGCAGGTCGACGCGATCCAGGACAAGGTCGCGCGCGGCCAGGACGAGCTCAACACCATGCGTGGTGAGCTCGGTTCGCTCGCCACCGCGCAGTACCGCTCCGGTGGCATCGACCCGTCCGTCCAGCTCTTCCTGGCCTCGGACCCGGACACCTTCCTCGACCAGGCCTCGGCGCTCGACCAGCTGACCGCCAAGCAGACCGAGTCGCTGCAGAAGATCCAGTCCAAGCAGCGCACCCTCGCGCAGCAGCGCAAGGAGGCGCAGGCGAAGCTCGGCGACCTCGCCGACGTCCGCAAGACCCTGGGTGAGAACAAGAAGAAGTTCCAGGGCAAGCTCGCCGACGCCCAGAAGCTCCTGAACACCCTCACCGCCGCCGAGCGGGCCAAGATGGCCGCGGACGACCAGCGCGCCAGCCGCGCCGCCGGTGAGCGCGTCAACCTCGGCAACGAGGTCCCCGCATCGGCTCTCGGTGGCGCCGCCCTCAGGGCCGCCGCCACGCAGCAGGGCAAGCCGTACGTCTCCGGCGGCACCGGCCCGAACTCGTTCGACTGCTCGGGTCTGACCCAGTGGGCCTACGCCCAGGCCGGCGTCCAGATCACCCGCACCACGTACACCCAGATCAACGACGGTGTCCGGATCGGCCGCAGCGCCCTGAAGCCGGGCGACCTGGTCTTCTTCAACAACACCTCGCACGTGGGCCTGTACGCGGGCAACAACCAGATCCTGCACGCCCCGAAGCCGGGCACCGTGGTCCGCTACGAGTCGATGGACTACATGGGCACCTTCCAGTTCGGCGTGCGGATCTGACGCCCGAACGGGCGAATCGCCGCACCCTTCGCTGAGCCCCGCCCCGCCGGAGACCGACAGGTCACCGGCGGGGCGGCGCTGTTTGTCCCCTTCCCGCGCCCGGGCGTGGCCTTTGGTCGCTCCGTAGCCGTCCGGTTACTGTCTGCGCTGCCGTGCAGCTCCCGGTCGTCGGTCCGCCCTCCAGGGCGGCAGGGGCTGCGCACATCTGCGTACAGCGGAAGGGAGTGCGGCTTCCTGTGGTGTCGCATCGCCGTCCCACCCGGCCCGGCCCCACCCGGGGCATCCGGGCCACCGTCCTGTCGGCCGCCGCGGCCACCGCGGCGGCCACCCTCGGCGCAGCCCCGGCGGGCGCGGAACCGCAGGACACCCGGGAGAGCACGAAGGCCAGGGTCGACCAGCTGTACGGGGAGGCCGAGCGCGCCACCGAGCAGTTCAACAAGGCCCGGGAGAACGTCGACCTGCTGCGCGGCCAGGTGGACAGGGCCCAGGACGCGGCGGCCCGTGCCCAGGAGGGCATCAACCGGATGCGGACCGCCCTCGGCTCCATGGCGGGTGCGGAGTACCGCTCGGGCGGCATCGACCCCTCGCTCGCGCTGCTGCTCTCCTCGGACCCGGACACCTTCCTGGACCGGGCCGCCGCCCTGGACCGGCTGGGAGACCGCAGGGCCGTGCTGCTGCACAAGCTCCGGCAGGCTCAGCGCAGGATCGCCCAGACCCGTGCCGAGGCCACCGGAGCCCTCGCCGGGCTGGAGCGCAACCGGGCGGCCGTCACCCGGCACAAGCGCACCGTCGAGGGCAAGCTGGCCCGGGCCCGGCAGCTCCTGCACTCACTGCCCGCCGAGGACCGCGAGAGCCTCGGCCGCGCTTCGCGGTCCGCCGGGCACGAGGCGCTCCCTCCTCCCGGTGCCGCCTCCCCACGCGCGCTGGCGGCTCTCATGGCGGCCCGGCAGGCACTCGGCAGCCCGTACGTGTGGGGCGCCGACGGTCCGTCCGCGTTCGACTGCTCCGGGCTGATGCAGTGGGCGTACGCCCAGGCGGGGGTCAGCCTGCCGCGGACCTCCCAGGCCCAGCGGAACGCGGGCCGCATGGTGCCGCTCGGGGAGGCGATGCCCGGGGACCTCGTCGCCTACCGTGCCGACGCGAGCCACATCGGCATGTACGCGGGGAACGGCCAGGTCATCCACGCCCCGTACCCCGGCGCCCCGGTGCGCTACGACCCCGTCGGCATGATGCCCGTCTCCTCGGTGACCCGCGTCTGACCGTACGATCGGCAGGATGGCTGTTCGGACGCGGAACGCGCGGCGGGGACGCACCCGCACACGGAGCACGGCGGGCGCCGTGCTCGCCGGGCTGCTCCTCGCGTCCGCCTGCTCCCTGCCGCAGGACTCCGCGGCCGGCCTCACCGCCCGGGAGATAGGCACCACCCTGGACCGCAGGGCCGCCGCCGTGATGGGACACGACCCCGACGCCTACCTGGCCTCGCTCGACCCGCGGGCCACGTCCTTCCGGGCGGCCCAGCGCACCGAACTGGAGAATCTGGCCGACATACCCCTGGAGTCCTGGGCGTACAGGGTCAAGGACGTGACCGAAGAGGGCTCCGGCCGGGTCACCGCCGACGTCGAGCTGCGCTACCGCTTCAAGGGCTACGACAACGCCCCGATGTCCTCCGCCCGCACGGTGGAACTGGTGCGCCGCGGCGAGGAGGGGACCTGGTACATCGCCGCGGACCGGGCCGACGGGGACGCTCCGGGGCTGCTGTGGCAGCAGGGCGACGTCCAGGTCGTACGCGGCACGCACAGCCTCGTCCTCGGCGTCGGCCGCCGCGAGAGGGAACTGCGCCGGATCGCGGACACCGCGGACGGGGCCGTGCCGGCCGTCTCCGGCAGCTGGCCCGAGCCCTGGACGGAGCGGGTGGTCGTGCTCGTACCGGAATCCGTGGAGGACATGGCGGGCCTCCTCGGCTCACCCGTGGCGAGCTACCGGGGCATAGCGGCCGTCACCACCGGTGAGGTCGGCGGCAGGGGCAGGGCTCCGGCGGACCGGGTGATCGTCAATCCGCAGGCGTACGGAATGCTCGGCGAGTTCGGCCAGAGGGTCGTCCTCACCCACGAGACCGCCCACGTGGCGACCAGGGCCCACACCTCCGCGGCCACACCGGTCTGGCTCTCCGAGGGCTTCGCCGACCGGGCCGCCTACCGGCGGGAGAGCCGCACCGCCGAGGAGATCGCCCCCGAGCTGACCGGCGCGGTCCGTCGCGCGGAACTGCCCGCCCGGCTGCCGGTGGACGAGGACTTCGGATTCGGCGGGGACGCGGCCACCCTCGCGAAGGCGTACGAGGGCGGCTGGCTGGCCTGCGAGCTGATCGCGCAGGACTGGGGCGAGGAGAAGCTGATCGCCTTCTACAAGGCCGTCGGGGCCCGTTCCGGGCGGGACGGGGCGGTCGAACAGGCCATGCAGACGGTGCTCGGTACGACTCCGGAGGACTTCACGGTGCGCTGGCGGGAGTATCTGCGCGAGCGGCTCGGCTGAGCCGCCCCTCGCGCCCGGTCCGCACCCCCGGCACCGTCCCCCGCCACAGCCGCCGACCGGCGCTCAGGGTCGCCGCGACCAGCAGGCCGTTGCGTACGACGAGGAGCGTCACGCCCTCCGCGTCACTGGCCACCACATGCGCGAAGCCCAGCGGGAACTCCAGCAGGGTGACGCCGGTGGCCACCAGGACCAGGCACGCCGGAAGGGCCATCCGGCTGCCGCGGAACACCAGGCACACCGAGGCCAGACCCACCAGCCACACCATGTACTGCGGGCTGATGACACGACTGGTCGTGGTGAACAGCAGCACCGCCGTGAACGCCGTGTCCGCCGGGGTGTGCACCGCGAACGTGCGGGCCCGCAGCCGCCACACCAGCAGCCAGCCGAGGGCGAGGACGCTCAGCCCCAGTGCCAGCGTGCTCACCGGCCCGACGTGGGCGCCGGCGAACTCCATCGAGCCGTACCGCAGTTCCACCCGGCCCTCCCAGCCGAACTGCCGCGCCAGGTGGAAGACCAGCGCCCCCAGCGACTCGACCTCCAGCCCCCGGTCCCGCTGGAACGTCAGGAACGCGAACGCGCCGGGCAGAGCCGCAGAGGCCGCCAGAAGGAGCCCGCCGGCCGTCACCGCCGCAGCCGACCAGGAGAGCCGCGTGGCACGCCCCCGGGCCGTACCCGCCAGCAGCAGGACCGGCCACACCTTCATCAGCGCGCCGAACGCCGCCAGCGCCCCCAGGACCCGCGGGTGGCGCACCCCGGCCAGCAGCGCCGCCACCGCGACGGCCGTCACCATCAGGTCGTACCGGGCGTACACCGTCGGCCCGAGCAGCGGCACACCCACCACCCACACCCAGCCGCCCGCCGCGCGCGTGCCCGGCCGGCCGGACGCGTACAGCAGGAGCAGAACCACCAGGGCGTCGCATGCCAGTACCAGGACGAAGAAGGCGGACGCGTACTCCAGGAAGGGAAGCAGCGCCGGGGCGAGCACGGCCAGCGCGGCGGCGGGCGGGTACTGCCAGGTGACGTCGTCCAGCGGGTACGAACCGGCGCGGAGCACCTCGTACCAGCCGTGGTAGATCACCGAGACATCACTCGTGACGTCCGGACCCGGCACCGTGAACACCTTGAAGACGCAGAGCAGCAGCGCCGCTCGGGTGAGGATCCATGTGGCGAGGAGCAGACGCATAACCGTCATGATGCCGTTGCCTGATGTGCGGGAGCCGTCAAGCAGGGCCGGTCGGCAGCCCGGTACTGTCGGCGGCGATGGACAAGACCTTGATCGTGACCAACGACTTCCCGCCCCGCCCCGGTGGCATCCAGGCCTTCCTGCACAACATGGCACTGCGCGTGGACCCCGGCCGGCTCGTCGTCTACGCCTCCACCTGGAAGCGCGGCGCGGAGGGCCAGGAGGCCACCGCCGCCTTCGACGCGGAACAGCCCTTCACCGTCGTGCGCGACCGTACGACGATGCTGCTGCCCACCCCGCGCGTCACCCGGCAGGCGGTCCGGCTGCTGCGCGCACACGGGTGCTCCTCCGTCTGGTTCGGCGCGGCTGCCCCGCTCGGCCTGATGGCACCCGCGCTCCGCAGGGCCGGAGCACGCCGCATCGTGGCGACCACCCACGGCCACGAGGCGGGCTGGGCCCAGCTGCCCGGCTCCAGGCAACTGCTGCGCCGCATCGGCGAGGGCACGGACACGATCACGTACCTCGGCGAGTACACCCGCTCCAGGATCGCCGCAGCCCTCACCCCCGAGGCCGCGGGCCGCATGGTCCAGCTGCCGCCCGGTGTCGACGAGTCGACCTTCCACCCGTCCTCGGGCGGGGACCGCGTCAGGGCCCGGCTGGGGCTCGCGGACCGGCCCGTCGTCGTCTGCGTGTCGCGGCTCGTCCCGCGCAAGGGCCAGGACACCCTCATCCTCGCCATGCCCGCGATCCTGGCGCGGGTGCCGGACGCCGTCCTGCTGATCGTCGGCGGCGGGCCGTACGCGGGGCAGCTGAAGAAGCTGGCCGCCGAGACGGGCGTCCAGGACTCCGTGCGCTTCACCGGAGCGGTGCCGTGGGAGGAGCTGCCCGCCCACTACGGCGCAGGCGACGTCTTCGCCATGCCCTGCCGCACCCGGCGCGGCGGGCTCGACGTCGAAGGCCTCGGCATCGTGTACCTGGAGGCGTCCGCGACCGGGCTGCCGGTGGTGGCGGGCGACTCGGGCGGCGCACCCGACGCGGTGCTCGACGGCGAGACCGGGTGGGTGGTGCGGGGCGGCTCGGCCGAGGAGTCCGCCGACCGTATCGTCACCCTTCTCGGCGATCCCGAGCTGCGCCGGCGGATGGGGGAGCGGGGCAGGGCCTGGGTCGAGGAGAAGTGGCGCTGGGACCTGCTCGCGGAGGAGCTGAAGACGCTGCTCTGAACGCGTACGACGAGGGGCCCGCACCGTCGTGGTGCGGGCCCCTCGTCATGTGTACGTGTGTACGGCCCTGCCGTGCGCTCAGGCGCGGTAGATCGACTCGACCTCGTCGGCGAAGTCCTTCGCCACGACGTTGCGCTTCAGCTTCAGCGACGGGGTGATGTGGCCCGCCTCCTCCGTGAACTGCTGGGCCAGGATGCGGAACTTGCGCACCGACTCCGCCTTGGACACCGCCGCGTTGCCGTCGTCGACCGCTCGCTGCACCTCGGCCAGGAGATCGGCGTCCTCACGCAGCGACACCGCGGTCGAACCGGCCGGCTTGCCGTTCTCCTCGGCCCAGCGGGAGAGGAACTCCTCGTCGAGGGTGACCAGGGCGCCGATGAACGGCCGTCCGTCGCCGACCACCATGCACTCGGCCACCAGGGCGTGCGCACGGATCCGGTCCTCGATCACGGCCGGGGCGACGTTCTTGCCGCCCGCCGTGACGATGATCTCCTTCTTGCGGCCGGTGATCGCGAGATAGCCGTCCTCGTCGAGCGTGCCGATGTCGCCCGTGTGGAACCAGCCGTCGGCCAGTGCCTCGGCCGTCGCCGTCTCGTTCTTCCAGTAGCCCGTGAACAGGTGCTCGCCGTGCAGGAGCACCTCGCCGTCGTCGGCGATGCGCACGACCGAGCCGGGCAGCGGCTGGCCGACCGTACCGATCTTCTGCCGGTCCCACGGGTTGAAGGCCGTGGCCGCGCAGGTCTCGGTGAGGCCGTAGCCCTCCAGCACCGTGAAGCCGATGCCGCGGAAGAAGTGGCCGAGCCGCTCCCCGAGCGGCGCGCCGCCCGAGATCGCGTACTCACCACGACCGCCGAGCACCGCCCGAAGCTTGCTGAACACCAGCTTGTCGAAGACCTTGTGCTTGACCTTCAGGCCCACCGACGGGCCCTGCGGCGTGCCCAGCGCACGGCTGTACGCGATCGCCGTGTCGGCCGCCCGGTCGAAGATCCTGCCCTTGCCGTCGGCCTGCGCCTTGGCGCGCGCCGAGTTGTAGACCTTCTCGAAGACCCGCGGCACACCGAGGATCAGCGTCGGCCGGAACGAGGCCAGTTCGTCGGTGAGGTTCTTGATGTCCGGCACACAGCCGAGCTTGATCGGGGCCATCACCGAGGCGACCTCGACCAGGCGGCCGAAGACGTGCGCGGCGGGCAGGAAGAGAAGGACGGAACACTCACCCGTACGGAAGAGGGGCTTCAGCCGCTCCACCACGTTGCCGCACTCCGCGAAGAAGCTGCGGTGCGTCAGCACACAGCCCTTGGGGCGGCCGGTGGTGCCCGAGGTGTAGACGATGGTGGCCGGGTCGTCGGCCTTGGCGCTCACCATGCGCAGATCGAGGGTCTCGTCGGAGACGCCGACGCCCGAGGCGGTCAGCTCGCCGACCGCGCCCCGGTCGATCTGCCACACGTGCCGCAGCCCCGGGAGCGCGTCGCGCACCGAGGCGACGGACTCGGCATGGGCGTCGCTCTCCACGACGGCAGCGACCGCACCGGAGTCGCCGAGTATCCACTGGACCTGTTCGGCGGAGCTGGTCTCGTAGACCGGCACGGTGACCGCGCCCGCGCTCCAGATGGCGAAGTCCAGGAGGACCCACTCGAAGCGGGTGCGGGACATCAGGGCGACCCGGTCGCCGGGCTCGATGCCCGCCGCGATCAATCCCTTGGCGGCGTCCCTGACCTCAGCCAGGAACTGGGTGGCCGTGACGTCCGTCCAGACGCCGGCCACCTTGCGGCTCATCACCGCGACATCGGGATGCTGAGCGGCATTGCGGCGGATGAGATCCGTCAGGTTGCCGTCCGTAGGGACCTCGTACAGGGCCGGAAGGCTGAACTCGCGCAAGACTGCTGCTCCTCATCGGGCTCCGGTTCCACGGCTCTGTGTGACGCACCGGATCGGTCCAAGACTGGCAGATGCTCAGTGGGGTGAGCACGACTGGACTGGCGGGACGTTACCCATCAGTACTCGGTTCCGGATAGGGGGTTCCGGCCAGATGTCTTATGCATCACACATATAAGTGGTCCTTGGGTGCACACTAGTCCACCCCTGTCACGACCCGGAAGTATCCGCAGGTCCGGTGGGCCCTACCCAGCGCGGGTGCGGAGAACCTAGGGTGATCTCCATGCGAGCCAGCGGACCGGACGGTCGAGACGCAACCGCCACCCGCGGTACGCGTGTGCACGTGGTCAGCGACGTGCACGGCAACACGGAGGCGCTGGCACGCGCCGGGGACGGCGCGGACGCCCTGATCTGTCTCGGGGACCTCGTTCTCTTCCTCGACTACGCGGACCACTCGCGCGGCATCTTCCCGGACCTGTTCGGGAAGGACAACGCGGACCGCATCGTCGAACTGCGCACCGCACGCCGCTTCGAGGAGGCGCGCGACTTCGGCCGCGCCCTGTGGGCGGGCAGGGACCGCAACGCCGCGATCCTGGGCGCCGTGCGCAAGCAGTACGCCGAGATGTTCGCCGTTCTGCCCACCCCGACGTACGCCACCTACGGCAACGTCGACGTGCCCGCTCTCTGGCCCGAGTTCGCGGGCCCCGGCACCACGGTCCTGGACGGCGAGCGCGTCGAGATCGGCGGCCGGGTCTTCGGGTTCGTCGGAGGCGGCCTCAGAACCCCGATGAACACCCCGTACGAGATCAGCGACGAGGAGTACGCCGCCAAGGTCGAGGGGCTCGGCCCGGTGGACGTGCTGTGCTCGCACATCCCGCCCGAGGTGCCCGAGCTGACGTACGACACGGTGGCCCGCCGCTTCGAGCGCGGCAGCCGCGCGCTCCTGGACGCCATTCACCGCACCCGCCCGAGGTACGCGATTTTCGGCCACGTTCACCAGCCGTTGGTACGCCGGATGAGGATCGGCGTCACCGAGTGCGTCAACGTCGGCCACTTCGCGTCGACCGGGCGGCCCTGGGCCCTGGAGTGGTGAGGGCCACGGGTCCGGGCCGACGGCCGGGGCGTGGACGGGGCGACGCCGGGTACGCGATAGCCTGCACACGGCAGGCCTCTGCCGAACGCGACCGGTACACCGCACTGGAGGGCCACGGCGATGGCTGAACACACCAGCTCGAGCATCACGATCGAGGCGGCACCGGCCGACGTCATGGGAGTGATCTCCGACTTCGCCCGCTATCCGGAATGGACCGGCGAGGTGAAGGAGGCCGAGATCCTGGCCACCGACGAGCTCGGCCGCGCCGAGCAGGTCCGGCTGGTGCTGGACGCCGGAGCGATCAAGGACGACCACGTCCTCGCCTACACCTGGAACGGCGCGAACGAGGTCAGCTGGACCCTCGTGAAGTCCCAGATGCTGCGCGCCCTCGACGGCAGCTACGCGCTGGCCCCCGTCGGCGGCGACCGCACCGAGGTCACCTACCGGCTGGCCGTCGACGTCAAGATCCCGCTGCTGGGCATGATCAAGCGCAAGGCCGAGAAGGTCATCATCGACCGTGCCCTGGCCGGACTGAAGAAGCGCGTCGAGTCCGTCCCGAAGGCCTGATCACGTGCGTACGGTCCTCGTCACCGGCCCCGGCGGCGCAGGCCGTACCACCGTCGCCGCGGCGACGGCACTGGCCGCGGCCCGCAACGGCCGGCGCACCCTCCTGATCTCTTCGGACGCCGTCCCCGGCTTCCCGGCCGGCGCCGAACCCACCGAGGTCACCGACGGGCTCCACCACGCGCGTATCGACTCCGGCGAGCACTTCCGCAGCGAACTCGTCGCCCTCCAGGACCGTGCGTCCGGAGCGCTCGACCTGCTCGGCGCGGGCCGGCTGGACGGCGAGGAGCTCACCGAGCTGCCCGGCAGCGCCCAGCTCGCCCTCCTGCACACCCTGCGCCGCGCGGCCGAGGGCGACTGGTCGAAGGGCGGCTACGACGTCCTCGTCGTCGACCTCCCCCCGCTGGCCGACGCCCTCGCCCTGCTCGCCCTGCCCGGGCAGCTGCGCCGCTACCTGCGCCGTCTCCTGCCCCAGGAGCGCCAGGCCGCCCGCGCGCTGCGCCCGATGCTCGCCCAGCTCGCCGGCGTCCCCATGCCGGCGCAGTGGCTGTACGAGGCAGCCGCCCGCAAGGACGCCGAGCTCGCCGCGGTCCAGTCACTGATCGAGGACGACTCGACCACCGTGCGGCTGGTCGCCGAACCGGGGCCCGCCGCGGAGGACACCCTGGGCGCCGCCCGCACCGGACTGGCCCTGCACGGACTGCGCGTCGACACCCTCGTGGCCAACCGCATCCTGCCCCGGCACTCGTCCGACCCCTGGTTCGCCGGTCTCGCCGCCCAGCAGGAGAAGAGCCTGGACCGCTGGCACCAGGTGTGGGCCCCCGGGACCCCGCTGACCGAGGTGGCCCACCTCGGGCGTGACCCGCAGGGCCTCGACGACCTCGCCCTCCTGGGTGAGGCCTGCGCACCCGACGAACGGGCACCGGGCCGCGCCGGTGACCCCTCGTGGACGGAGGACACCCGCGGCGAGGGGGGCGACGGCGTCCTCGTCTGGTGCCTGCCCCTGCCCGGAGCCGTCAAGGAGCAGCTGCGGCTCGTCCGGCGCGGTGACGAACTGCTCCTCACCGTGGGCGCGTTCCACCGGATCGTGCGCCTGGAGTCCGCGCTGCGCCGCTGCACCGTCTCGGGGGCCGCGCTGACCGACGGCGTCCTGCGTGTCCGGTTCACGCCGGACCCCGCGCTCTGGCCGAGGACACGATGAACGGCTTACCACCGTTCGGGTAACGTCGGTAGTACGTGGCCCGTGGGGCCACCACAGGCAACCGCGTCGCAGGAGTCCGCCATGAGTGAAGCCACCGATCGTCCCGTCGACGACGACGCGTGGGCCGAGGCCTGCGCCGAGGACCTCGAGGCGGAGAAGGCCCGTCGGCGGGCCCAGCACGGGCCGCAGCCCGGATCCGCCGCCGAGGAGCTGCGCAAGCTGATCGACGCGGTGGCCGACAAGGTCACCTCGCTCCAGTCGCCGCTGCTCGGCATGGCCGCCCAGGGCACTGTCCAGCAGGTGATCCGGCAGGCCAAGTCCGCGGTCGAGCCGGTCATCGAGCGCAATCCGGACCTCTTCGACCATCTCGCCGCCGCCGGCAACGAACTTCTCGCCGCCTACCGTTCCGCGGTCGAGGGCCAGGAAGGCCGCTGGACCCGCGGTACCGAGGGCGCCGGAGGCTCGACAGGTAGTACGACAAGTACCCCGGGCCCGTCGAAAAAGGCCGCCGACGACCCCTCCGACCCGCGTGACGAGGGCCCCGGCGGCAGCGAACACATCGACCTGGACTGACCGTGGGCAGGAAATACCCGTCCCCGGCTCGGGTACGGTTGGCCGTAGCGGGGCTCGACCGAAACTGAGGGATTCATGGGACTCACCATCGGCGTCGATATCGGCGGCACGAAGATCGCGGCTGGAGTGGTCGACGAAGAGGGCCGGATCCTCTCGATGTTCAAGGTATCGACCCCGCCGACGGCCGAAGGCATCGTCGACGCGATCTGCTCGGCCGTGGCCGGGGCGAGCGAGGGACACGAAGTCGAGGCGGTCGGCATCGGCGCAGCCGGATACGTCGACGACAAGCGTGCCACCGTGCTGTTCGCTCCGAACATCAACTGGCGCCACGAGCCGCTCAAGGACAAGGTCGAACAGCGCGTCGGCCTGCCGGTCGTCGTCGAGAACGACGCCAACGCGGCGGCCTGGGGCGAATACCGCTTCGGTGCCGGCCAGGGGCACGACGACGTCATCTGCATCACGCTCGGTACCGGCCTCGGCGGCGGCATCATCATCGGCAACAAGCTGCGCCGGGGACGCTTCGGTGTAGCGGCGGAATTCGGTCATATCCGGGTTGTCCCGGACGGCCTGCTCTGCGGTTGCGGAAGCCAGGGCTGCTGGGAGCAGTACGCATCCGGGCGGGCGCTCGTCCGGTACGCGAAGCAGCGTGCCAACGCCACCCCGGAGAACGCCGCGATACTGCTGTCGCTCGGCGACGGCACGGTCGACGGCATCGAGGGCAAGCACATCAGCGAGGCCGCCCGGCAGGGCGACCTGGTGGCCGTCGACTCGTTCCGTGAGCTGGCCCGCTGGGCCGGAGCCGGACTCGCCGACCTCGCGTCGCTCTTCGACCCGTCGGCGTTCATCGTCGGCGGCGGCGTCTCTGACGAGGGCGAACTGGTCCTCGACCCGATCCGCAAGTCGTTCCGGCGCTGGCTGATCGGTGGCGAGTGGCGTCCGCACGCCCAGGTTCTCGCGGCCCAACTGGGCGGCAAGGCAGGACTGGTGGGCGCGGCCGACCTGGCTCGCCAGGGCTGAGTCCACACGCACTACGACGACGGACGCCCGTCGCGCCCCGCGGGGCGCGACGGGCGTCCGTCGTATCGTGCTTCGCATGGTCACGACGCCGATGCCGCTGCCCGACTCCCGTACCGAGCCGGACGGTTCGGCCGTCATCAGGGTGCTCAGCTACAACGTCCGCTCGCTGCGCGACGACACCGAGGCCATGGCCCGCGTCATCCGCGCCTGCGCACCCGATCTGGTGTGCGTCCAGGAAGCCCCGCGCTTCTTCCGCTGGCGCAAGGCGGCGGCCCGGCTCGCCGCGATGACCGACCTGGTGGTCCTCGGCGGCGGTGCCCCCGCCGCAGGACCGCTGCTGCTGTGCTCCCTGCGCGCCACGGTGGAGCGCGCCGAGGACGTCCTGCTGCCGCTCACCCCCGGACTTCACCGGCGGGGCCTGGCCACGGCGGTGGTACGGATCGCGGGGGCCAGGCTCGGGGTCGTGAGCTGCCACCTCAGCCTGCAGCGCGAGGAGCGCCGCACCCAGGCGGAACTCCTGCTCGCCCAGCTCGACGCGATGGACGTCCCGCACGCCGTCGTGGCGGGAGACCTCAACGACGTACCGGAAGGGCCGGCGTTCCGGCGGCTTGCCGGACGGCTCCAGGACTGCCGGTCCGTACGCCCCTGGGGTGGCGAGTACACCTTCCCGCCCCACGCACCGGTCAAGCGCATCGACGCGGTCTTCGCGACGGACGGCATCGAGGTGCTCGGGTGCGGCGTTCCGGCGGGCCTGCCCGGAGTCGCCGACGCGGACCTGCGGGCGGCCACGGACCATCTGCCCGTACTGGCCGCCCTCAGAGTGCCCGCGGGGGGCTGAGGGCCCGTCGCCGGTCAGACGACCGCGCCGCGCCCCGGGTCGTTGTCCTCGTCCTCGTCGTGGGGCATCCGGGCCACCAGGGTGGCGAAGCCGCCCAGGAAGCCGCCGATGCAGAGCGTGGTGAGCCACCACGTCATGTCCCACTGGAGCAGCACCGCGACCAGCATCAGCACCGGGCCGCCGACGACCGCGAGCCAGGCGAACTTCGCCGTCACATCGGCCTCGGGCAGCGGCGGCGGCTCCGGAGGGACGAAATGCCCCTCCTCGCTGTCGTCCGGATCGTCGGTGTCGGAGTCCTGGGGATCCGCCACGTCGTAGTCGCGCGGACCTGCCACCCCGGGAGCGAAGACCACCGAACTGCCGAGCGGCTTCTTCTCCGGCGGCTTGCCGGGCGCCTTCTTGCCCGCACCCTTGTCCGCGTCGTCACCCGCGCCCGTGTCCGTACCGGGCAGGGTGTTGAGCTGGTCGTCCTCCAGCAGGGCGAGGTCCTCGATGGACTTGAACGGTTTGGCGCCCGGCGGGTCCGGCGGCTCCTCGCCGTATCCGGCGACGATCGCCTCCCAGGCCGCGGCCTCGTCCAGCGGCCGGGCCTCCTCCGTGCCCTCGGGGACGGCCGTCCCCTCCGTGGGGCGCGGTTCGCGCTCCTCGTCACTGCCTGCCCGCTCCGCGTCGTGCTCAGCCACCGGACGTGCTCCCCTTTCTACCGACGCTGGGTGCGAGGCGGCCGATGAACCGGTAGCTCTCATCGAAGATCCGCTCCGCATCGTGGTCCAACGTCGCCACGTGGTAGCTCTGTTCCAGGAGGATCTCCTCGACGTCCCTCGACGACACCCGGCTGAGGATCCGCGCCGAGTCGGCCGGCGGCACGACATGGTCCTGCGGGCTGTGCAGCAGCACCATCGGCTGTGTGACCTGAGGCAGTTCGGCGTCGACCAGCCGGAAGAACTTCCGGACCGAATGGGCGGCGTGCAGCGGCACCCGGTCGTAACCGACCTCTTCGGAGCCCTCCAGCGCGATATCGCTGGTCAGCCCCTTCGTCGTCCGCACCAGGTGCCGGGCGACCGGCAGGGCGTACGCGGACAGACCGTGCACCTTGTTCGCCGGGTTCACCAGGACCAGGCCCCGGATCGCGTCGCCGTGCTTCGCCGCGAGGCGCAGCGACAGCGCGCCCCCCATGGAGAGCCCGAAGACGAAGACCTGCTCGCACCGGGCCAGCAGGACGCGCAGCTCCCGGTCCACCTCCGCGTACCAGTCCTGCCAGCCCGTGACCGCCATGTCCTCCCAGCGCGTGCCGTGTCCGGGCAGCAGCGGGAGGGACACGGTCAAGCCGCGCTCCGCCAGGTAGTCGGCCCAGGGGCGCAGCGACTGCGGCGATCCGGTGAATCCGTGACAGAGAAGGACGCCGACCTCTCCGCCCTCGTGGCGGAACGGCTCGGCTCCAGGAAGGACCGGCACCGGGGTCTCCTGTTCATGAGCGGGACGGGGGCGTGTGAGGGGAGTGCAAAAGGATTACTTCACCGTACGCGACCGGACCGACACCGACCAGGGCCGTCACCGTCCGAGACGTCGTCACCGGCCATCGTCTCCCGGCCGTCGGCAGGGCGGGGGTGCCCCTGTGGCGGGGAGCACCGGCGGGGAGCACGGGCACATGCCGGGCGGAAGACGCCGAGGCAGCACAGGCTAAGGTCGGACGGACAGCACACAGGAGGCATACGAGTTGATCTACGGCGCAATGAAGTTCTCCATCGGCGGGTCTCTGAAGCTCGCCTTCAGGCCGTGGGTGGAGGGCCTGGAGAACATCCCCGCACAGGGGCCGGCGATCCTCGCGAGCAACCATCTGTCGTTCTCGGACTCGTTCTTCCTGCCGGCCGTCCTCGACCGCAAGGTGACCTTCATCGCCAAGGCCGAGTACTTCACCGCCCCCGGAGTGAAGGGCAAACTCACCGCAGCCTTCTTCAAGGGCGTGGGCCAGCTCCCCGTGGACCGCTCCGGCGGCCGTGGCGCCGGTGAGGCGGCCATCAGGGCCGGCATCCAGGTCATCGAGAGCGGCGGGCTCTTCGGTATCTACCCGGAGGGCACCCGGTCACCCGACGGACGGCTCTACCGGGGCAAGCCCGGCGGTCTCGCCCGGGTGGCCCTCGCCACCGGCGCACCCGTCATCCCCGTAGCGATGATCGACACGGAGAAGATCCAGCCGCCGGGCCAGGTGGTGCCCAAGCTGATGCGGCCCGGCATCAGGATCGGCAAGCCGCTCGACTTCAGCCGCTACCAGGGCATGGACGGCGACCGTTTCATCCTGCGCTCGGTGACCGACGAGGTCATGTACGAGATCATGAAGCTCTCCGGCCAGGAGTACGTGGACATCTACGCGACCGCGGCCAAGCGCAGTATCGCCGAAGAGGCGAAGAAGAAGGGGACGGAACGGTCCGGCGCGTAACCGCGTCGTTCACCGTCCGGGGCAAGAAACGCAGGACACGCAGTACATGCAGGAAACGGGGGAGGGGACATGGCCAGGCTCGAGCGGGTCGTGCGGATGTCGGTCGAGCAGCCGCTGTGGCGTGCGCTCACCGCGTACCGCGTACTGACGCTGATCTACGCGGTGCTGCTCGCGGGCTTCCGCGACAAGACGTACGACCGGCCCTGGGTGGCCATCGCCTTCCTCGCGGTCATGAGCATCTGGACGCTGGCCACCCTCCCCAGGGTGGCGGGCGCCGCGAGCTGCACCAAACGCTTCCTCGGCATCGACCTCACCATCGCCCTGACGGGGATCCTGCTGACCCCGCTCGCCGACTTCAGCGCCCAGCACGTCGACGGCCCGACCCTTCCCTCCATCTGGACCGCGGGCTCGGTCCTCGCCTTCGCGCTCAAGGGCGGCTGGCGCTGGGCGGCCTTCGCCTCCACGCTCGTCGCCGCCGCCAACATCGTCGAGCGCGGCGAGCCCAGCCGGGACACCTTCCACAACGTCCTGCTGGTCTGGGTCGCGTCGATAGCGATCGGCTACGTCGTCGAGGTCGCCCGAGCCAGTGAGCGCACTCTGGCCCGCGCCCTGGAGATCGAGGCCGCGACCCGCGAGCGCGAGCGCCTCGCCCGAGACATCCACGACAGCGTGCTGCAGGTCCTCGCCATGGTGCAGCGCCGTGGTTCGGCGCTCGGCGGCGAGGCAGCCGAGTTGGGCAGGATGGCGGGCGAGCAGGAGGTCGCCCTGCGCACCCTGGTCTCCAGCGGTCTGGTGCCCACCACCCGGGTCTCCGAGGACACCGCCGAGGGCGCGGTGGTCCGCACCGTGGACGTGGACATCGACGACGAGGAGTCCGGGCCGTCCGAATGCGATTTGCGCACCCTCCTCGCCCGGCACGCGGGCTCCCGGGTCAGCTTCGCGGAACCCGGCGCCCCGGTACTGCTCGCGCCCGCCGCCGCGCGTGAACTCGCCGCAGCGGTGAGCGCCGCGCTGGACAACGTGCGGGTCCACGCCGGGCCGGGCGCGCAGGCATGGATCCTGGTCGAGGACGAGCCGGACGAGGTGATCGTCACGGTCCGGGACGACGGGCCCGGCATCCCGGAGGGCAGGCTCGACCAGGCGGAGGGCGAAGGGCGGCTCGGCGTCGCCCTGTCGATCCGCGGGCGGCTGCGCGATCTGGGCGGCACAGCAGAGCTGATCTCGGTGCCCGGCCAGGGCACCGAGGTCGAGTTGAAGGTTCCGAAGGTTTCGCGGGGGAAGGCAGGATCGGCCCGATGAGTACACCGAACACACAGGCATCCGAGGAGCGGGCCATCAAGGTGATGGTCGTCGACGACCATCCGATGTGGCGCGACGCCGTGGCCCGCGACCTGGCCGAGTCCGGCTTCGACGTGGTGGCGACCGCGGGTGACGGCCCGCAGGCCGTACGACGCGCCAGGGCGGCCGGCCCCGACGTCCTCGTCCTGGACCTCAACCTGCCCGGCATGCCGGGCGTCCAGGTCTGCAAGGAGCTCGTCGGCTCCCACCCCGGGCTGCGCGTCCTGGTGCTCTCCGCCAGCGGTGAGCACGCCGATGTGCTGGAGGCCGTGAAGTCGGGCGCCACCGGCTACCTGCTCAAGTCGGCCAGCACCCAGGAGCTGACCGACGCCGTGCGCGCGACGGCGGCCGGCGACCCGGTCTTCACCCCCGGACTCGCCGGACTGGTCCTCGGCGAGTACCGCAGGCTCGCCTCCGACCCCGCCCCGGCCGCCTCCGACGAGCCGAAGGCCCCGCAGCTCACCGAACGCGAGACCGAGGTGCTGCGGCTCGTGGCCAAGGGACTCTCGTACAAGCAGATCGCCGAACGCCTGGTCATCTCGCACCGCACCGTGCAGAACCACGTGCAGAACACCCTGGGCAAACTCCAGCTGCACAACCGCGTGGAGCTCGTGCGGTACGCCATCGAGACCGGCCTCGACGACGCCTGACAGGAACAAACACCGTCGGCCGTACGGGAATTGACCGTCCGACCCATCCCGGAGTGAGCTGGATCACCATTAGCGTGACCCGTAGAGAGCTCACTTCGGCGAAGGGATGCTTCCATGCGGGTCGGAGTACTGACCGGGGGCGGCGACTGCCCCGGACTCAACGCGGTCATCCGCGCCATCGTCCGCAAGGGCGTGCAGGAGTACGGCTACGACTTCACCGGCTTCCGGGACGGCTGGCGCGGACCACTGGAGGGCGAGACGGTACCGCTCTCCATCCCGGCGGTGCGCGGCATCCTGCCGCGCGGCGGCACGATCCTCGGCTCCTCCCGTACCAATCCGTTCGACGCCGAGTACGCCGGGCAGGGCGTCCGCCGGATCAGGGAGAACCTCGCCAAGTACGAGGTCGACTCCCTCATCACGATCGGCGGCGAGGACACGCTCGGCGTCGCGGCGACCCTGTCCGACGAATACGGCATCAAGTGCGTCGGCGTTCCCAAGACCATCGACAACGACCTCTCCGCCACCGACTACACCTTCGGCTTCGACACCGCCGTCGGCATCGCGACCGAGGCGATCGACCGGCTCCACACCACGGCCGAATCCCATATGCGCGTCCTCGTCGTCGAGGTGATGGGCCGGCACGCGGGCTGGATCGCCCTCCACTCCGGTCTGGCCGGCGGCGCCAACGTCATCCTCATCCCGGAACAGCGCTTCGACATCGACCAGGTCTGCGACTGGGTGACCTCCCGCTTCAGGGCGAGCTACGCGCCGATCGTGGTGGTCGCCGAGGGTGCGGCGCCCGCGCACGGCGAGATGGTCCTCAAGGACGCGTCGCACGACTCCTTCGGGCACGTCCGGCTCTCCGGCGTCGGCGAATGGCTGGCCAAGGAGATCGAGAGCCGTACGGGCAAGGAGGCCAGGACCACGGTCCTGGGGCACGTCCAGCGCGGCGGCACACCCAGTGCCTTCGACCGCTGGCTCGCCACCCGTTTCGGGCTGCACGCCATCGAAGCCGTGCACGACGGCGACTTCGGCATCATGGTGGCGCTGCAGGGCACGAACATCGCACGCGTACCGATCAGGGAGGCGACAGCCCGCCTCAAGACCGTCGATCCCGCCCTGTACGCGGAGGCCGGGGTCTTCTTCGGCTGACCGGCGCACCGGGGGTGCGGGCCGTATATTCGCGACGACAGGCCCCACCCCCAACCCGGGAGACATCGTGGAAATCCTGGCATTCGGTGTGCAGTCCGACGAGAAGCCACTGATCGAGAAGGCCTTCGCCGGACTGCACGACGTCCGCTGCCTGGACGTCTTCCTGACCAAGGACACCGCCCCCATCGCGGCCGGCTACGAGATCATCTCCACCAGCGTCAACGCCGACCTCGGCGGCCCCGTCCTGCAGACCCTGGCGGCGGGCGGCACGCAGATGATCGCCCAGCGCTCCACCGGCTTCAACAACATCGACCTCGACGTCGCCGAACGCCTCGCACTGCGCGTCGCCAGGGTCTCGTACTACTCGCCCCACTCGGTCGCCGAATTCGCCTGGACCCTCGCCATGGCGGTCAACCGCAACATCGTCCGCGCGGTGAGCCGCACCCGTGACTTCGACTTCCGGCTCGACGGGCTCCTCGGGCGGGACATGCACGGCCGCACGGCCGGTGTGATCGGTACCGGCAAGATCGGCGAGGCGTTCACCCGGATCGCCCACGGCTTCGGGATGAATCTGCTGGGCTGGGACGTCGCGGAGAACCCCGCCTGCACGGCGCTCGGCATGACCTACGTCGACAAGGAGCAGCTCCTCGCCGAGGCCGACCTGATCAGCCTCCACGTACCGCTGCTGCCCGCCACCCAGCACCTCATCGGCAAGGACAGCCTGGCGCTGATGAAGGACGACACGATCCTGGTCAACTCCAGCCGCGGCGGCCTCATCGACACCGAGGCGCTCGTCGCCGAACTGCGGGCCGGCCGCTTCACCGGCGTCGGGCTCGACGTGTACGAGGCGGAGGCGGGGCTGTTCTACCTCGACAAGTCGCTGGAGGGCGTCGACGACGACACCCTGGCCCGGCTCGTCACCTTCCCGAACGTCATCGTGACCTCGCACCAGGCGTACTACACGCGCGACGCGGTGGGACAGATCATCGAAGCCACCGTGCAGAACGTCACCGACTACCTGGCGGGCCGCCGCAGCGCCAACGTCCTCGTTCCGGCCGCTCCGTAGCCCCGTGGGGCCCCGGTCGCCCGGGGCCCCACTTGGGATGCCTCAGCCGGCCACCGGCAGTGCCGCAAGCAGCCCGGTGACGATCGCGGCCCCGCGCAGCGTCAGCACCGACTCCGGGTGGAACTGGACCGAGGCGAAGCCCTTGCCCCGCAGCGCGTGCAGCTCCCCGGAGTCCGCGTCCCGGCTCACCTCGATGCCGTGCGCCCCCAGCTCGGTGGCGGCGGCCTCGTCGCAGCGCGCCGTGAAGCTGTTGTAGAAGCCGACGGTCTCGGGCCGGCCGAACAGCTCGATCCGGGTCTGCGCACCCTGGTACGGCACGGTCTTCCGTACGATCTCCAGGCCCAGCTCCGCCGCGATCAGCTCATGGCCCAGGCATACGCCCAGCAGCCCGTGGCGGTGGTCCCCGACCAGCTCGGCGGTCAGTCCGCGCAGCAGCCGCATCTTCGGATCCGCGGCGTCCCCGGGGTTGCCGGGCCCCGGGCCCAGGACCACGGGTCCCTCGTGCGCCCGTACCGTCTCGCGCAGGCCGGGCTCGTCGTACCTGTGCACCGACACGGTGAGGCCCGAGGAGCGCAGCAGATGCGCCAGCATCGCGGTGAACGTGTCCTCGCCGTCCACCACCAGCGCGTGCCCGGACAGATCCTCGGTGCGCTCCTGCATGCGCAGCCAGAAGGGGGCCAGCCCGCCGCGCCGGTCGTCCAGGGCGGCCTGCACCCGCGGATCGGAGGCCAGCCGCGGGCGGCCCGCCTCCGCCTCGGGCCGGCCCGGCCGGACGCCCAGCGCCGCGAGCACACCGGCCGCCTTCGCGTGGGTCTCGGCGACCTCGCCCGCCGGGTCGGAGTGACGCACCAGCGTCGCCCCGACCGGTACCCGCAGCCGGCCGTCGGCCGAGATGTCCGCGGTGCGGATCAGGATGGGGGAGTCCAGCGTCTGCGTCCCGCCGGGCTCCCGGCGCAGCAGGGCCAGGGCGCCCGCGTAGTAGCCGCGGCCACCGGGCTCGTACCGCTCGATCACCCGGCAGGCGTTCTGCACCGGGGAACCGGTGACCGTCGCCGCGAACATCGTCTCCCTGAGGACCTCGCGCACATCCAGCGAGGAGCGCCCGCGCAGTTCGTACTCGGTGTGCGCGAGGTGGGCCATCTCCTTGAGCCGGGGGCCGACCACCACACCGCCCATGTCGCCGACGGTGCACATCATCTTGAGCTCCTCGTCGACCACCATGGAGAGCTCCTCGGTCTCCTTGCGGTCGCCGAGGAAGGCCAGCAGGCTCTCGGCGCTCGGCCCCTCGGCGGGGTAGCGGTACGTCCCGCTGATCGGATTCATCACGACGGTCCCGCCGGACATCCGCACATGCACCTCGGGGCTGGCGCCGACCAGCGTCCTGTCCCCGGTGTGCACGACGAACGTCCAGTACGCGCCCCGCTCACCGGCGAGCAGCCGCCGGAACAGTGCCAGCGCGTCGGCCCGGCCGAACCCCGGGATCTCGCCCTCGAAGGTCCGCCGGATCACGAAGTTCGCGCCCTCGCCCTGCCCGATCTCGTCCTCGATGACCCGCCGCACGATGTCCGCGTACTCCCCGTCGGGGACGTCGAAGGCACCGTCCTCGACCTGTACGTCATGGGCGGGCAGCCGCGCCAGCACCTCGTCCAGCGGCAGCTCCCAGGACTCCTCGGCGACCAGCACGGCCAGCGGGGTGCCGTCGTCGCGTACGTCGAAACCGCGCTCGGCGATCTGCCGGAACGGCACCATGGCCAGGGCCGGCTGTTCGCCCACCGGGAGACCGGCGAGCCTGTCCACCTCGTGGACGGGGCCGATCAGGACCTCGACGGTGTCGTGGTCCCGGCCGGGTGTACGCCTGCGCAACAGCGCGAAGGGAGGGCAGTCGTCCCGGAGCAGTCTGCGAACCAGGTCGGTGACACGGTCGGGCATGGGAGTTCCTTCCGGATGGAGGAACGGCTCCCGGCTCCGAACGCAGAGAAGGCCGCCCCTCGGGCGGCCTTCGCGAAGTCTGTACGCGCGATGAGTCAGCGGGCCGCCGGATGAGCGGTCCACCACCAGTTCTGGGTCGTCTGCGCGAACATGTCCCGAACCCTAGCGGATCCACCGGACAAACGAGCGTGTGTCTCAATTGTTGAGCGCATGGATGAACGCGCTCCGCGACCCCGTAATGTTGGGGATGTGACCGTGAACGCCAATACCTCCGTCGCCAGTGGCAACACCTGGCGTGACCTTCCCGCGGCGCAGCAGCCCGAGTACCCCGATGCCGAGGCTCTGCGCGATGTGCTCGCGGAGCTCGAATCGTATCCTCCGCTCGTCTTCGCGGGCGAGTGCGACCAGCTGCGTGCCCGCCTGGCGGCCGTTGCCAAGGGCGAGGCGTTCCTGCTGCAGGGCGGTGACTGCGCCGAGGCCTTCGACGCGGTGTCGGCCGAGCACATCCGGGCCAAACTGAAGACGCTGCTCCAGATGAGCGCCGTCCTCACCTACGCGGCCTCCGTGCCCGTGGTCAAGATCGGCCGGATCGCGGGCCAGTACTCCAAGCCGCGCTCCAAGTCGACCGAGACCCGCGACGGCGTGACCCTGCCGACCTACCGCGGCGACTCCGTCAACGGCTTCGCCTTCACCGAGGAAGCCCGCATCCCGGACCCCGAGCGGCTGAAGCGGATGTACCACGCATCCGCCTCCACGCTGAACCTGGTCCGCGCCTTCACCACCGGCGGCTACGCCGACCTGCGACAGGTCCACGCCTGGAACCAGGACTTCGTGAAGTCCTCGCCCTCCGGCCAGCGCTACGAGGCACTGGCCCGCGAGATCGACAACGCGCTGAACTTCATGAAGGCGTGCGGCACGGACCCGGCCGAGTTCAAGGCGGTCGAGTTCTACGCCTCGCACGAGGCGCTCCTGCTGGACTACGAGTCGGCGCTCACCCGCACCGACTCGCGCACCGGCCGGCTGTACGACACCTCGGGGCACATGGTCTGGGTCGGTGAGCGCACCCGCCAGATGGACGGCGCGCACATCGAGTTCGCCTCGAAGGTCCGCAACCCCATCGGAATCAAGCTCGGCCCGACGACCACCGTCGACGAGGCGCTCGGCTACGTCGACCGTCTCGACCCCGACCGCGAGCCGGGCCGGCTGACCTTCATCGTGCGCATGGGCGCCGACAAGGTCCGCGACAAGCTCCCCGAGCTGGTCGAGAAGGTCACCGCCTCCGGCGCCACGGTGGTGTGGGTGACCGACCCGATGCACGGCAACACCTTCGAGGCCGCGTCCGGACACAAGACGCGCCGCTTCGACGACGTCCTGGACGAGGTCAAGGGCTTCTTCGAGGTCCACAAGGCCCTGGGCACCCACCCGGGCGGCATCCACGTCGAGCTCACCGGTGACGACGTCACCGAGTGCGTGGGCGGCGGCCACGAGATCTTCGTGGACGACCTGCACCAGCGCTACGAGACGGCCTGCGACCCGCGCCTCAACCGCAGCCAGTCCCTCGACCTGGCCTTCCTGGTCGCCGAGATGTACCGCGACCAGTAGGGACCACCGCTGGGAGCACCTGTGGGGCACGGATCCATGTGATCCGTGCCCCACAGTCGTATCCGGGGCTTTTGCGGGCCTGGCGCGACGGGTAAGGTTAGGTTAGCCTCACCGAAACATCGGGACGGCGCAGCGATCGACCCCGTCGGGAGGTGAACCGCGTGTACGTCTGCTCCTGCTTCGGCATCACGGAACAGCAGGTCAAGAAGCATGCGGACGACGGTGCGTGCACGCCTCGCCAGATAGCCTCCGCCTGCAAGGCGGGAACGGACTGCGGCGGCTGCGTCCGCAGGATCCAGGCACTTCTCGGACGCGGCGACTGCCCGCGCCGCGAGCTCATCGAGGGGCGGACGGAGCCGACGGGCGCTCCTGCCGGTGCGCCCGTCACCTTCGCCGGTCCGCCGGACGTCCGGCTCTCCGACGCCGCCTGAGCGGCACGGCCGGGAGCGTCAGGGCCGCCCGATGGGCCGGGCCCCACGGACGGGCCGGGCGGTCAGCTCTCCGGCTGCTCGATCAGCTGCGCGATGTAGAGCGGCTCCCCGAGCTTCTCCACCAGCTCCAGCTGGGTGTCGAGGTAGTCGATGTGGTGCTCCTCGTCCGCCAGGATGGACTCGAAGATGTTCGCCGAGGTGACGTCGCCCTTGCCGCGCATCACGTCGATGCCCCGCTTCAGGCGGTCGATCGCCTCCACCTCGACCTGACGGTCGGCCTGGAACATCTCGGTGACCGTCTGGCCGACCCGAACGTGGAAGAGCCGCTGGTAGTTGGGCAGGCCCTCCAGGAAGAGGATCCGGTCGGTGAGGATCTCGGCGTGCTTCATCTCGTCGAACGACTCGGCCCGGGTGTACTTGGCGAGCTTCGTCCAGCCGAAGTTGTCCTGCATCTTGGCGTGCAGGAAGTACTGGTTGATGGCAGTCAATTCGGCGGTCAGCTGTTCGTTCAGAAACTCGAGGACCTCGGGGTCGCCCTGCATCGCAGAGGCTCCTTCCAACCGGTGAACTGGGCATGTTTGCGCCGCATCCTTGCATCGCACCCCGCAGCCGTCCAGTAAGTGCATGCTTAGTACGAGTTGCCCGAATCGGGTCTCCCCTGGTCATAACCACCCCTGCCTGTCTGTCACCATGGAGGCATGGGTCAGCCGGAAAGCCGGGAACGCGGCACAGCAGAGCAGTCCGGGCTACCGCCGGGGCAGCGGCTGCAGCGTGGCTGGCCGGTCACCCACTACGGGCCGGTCCCCAAGTTCAAGCCGGACCGCTGGGAGTTCAGGGTCTTCGGGGCCACGGCGGACGGCGACAAGCGCTGCTGGAACCACCAGGAATTCTCGGCGCTGCCGTACTCCACGGTCGTCGCCGATCTCCACTGCGTGACGAAGTTCAGCATGCTCGGAGCCGAATGGGGCGGAATTCTCGCCCGCTCGGTCGTGGAACTGGCGCCGCCCGCACCCCATGTCACCCATGTGATGGTCTGGGCCGAATACGGATTCAGCTCGAACCTGCGGCTGTCCGACTTCATGTCCGACCGCACGCTCTTCGCCACCCACAAGGACGGCGAACTCCTCACCGCCGAACACGGATTCCCGCTGCGGCTGGTCGTACCGCACCTGTACGCCTGGAAGGGCCCCAAATGGGTCCGCGGCATCGAGTACATGAGCGCCGACCGCCGCGGGTTCTGGGAGGAGCGCGGCTACCACAACATCGGCGATCCGTGGAGCGAGCAACGCTACTCCTACCAGGAGGAGCCCGGGGACGGCCCCGAGCTCTGACCGCGCGGCAGCCGGTACACCCGCACGGAGTACTCCCCGCGCTCACCTCACAGGCCGACGGGGCCCCGGAGTTCCTTCAGACGCGCCACGTCCGCCGCGTGCCCTTCCTTGCCGCCGGGCGTCTCGATGATCAGCGGCACCCCTTCGGTCGCCGGATGCGAGAACAGCTCCCGGAAAGGTTCGGCGCCGATGTTGCCCGCGCCGATGTTCTCGTGGCGGTCCTTGTGCGCGCCCACGACGTCCTTGGAGTCATTGGCGTGGATCAGCTTCAGCCGGCCCTCACCGACCGTGTCCACCAGCAGATCCAGGGTCTGCCGCATGCCGCCGGGGCCCGCCAGGTCGTGGCCCGCCGCGTAGATGTGACAGGTGTCCAGGCAGATCCCCAGCTTGGGGTGGGAGTCCAGGGCCTCGAAGTACGGGCCGAAGTCCCAGGTCCGTGAACAGAGCGAGAAGCCCTGCCCGGCCGTCGACTCCAGCAGCAGGAACGGATCGTCGTCATGGGTCAGCTCGTCGAGCAGCGGCCTCATGTGCGTACGCACCTGGGCGAGGGCCTCGGACCGCGGCCGCCCGCCGGTCGCCGACCCCGTGTGCACCACCACGCCCAGGGCACCGATCTCCCTGGCCCGGCGCAGCGAGTGGCGCAGTGACTCGACGGACCTCTCCACGGTGGCCTCGGTGTGCGAGCCGAAGTTGATCAGATACGGGGCATGGACGTACGCGGGGATCGACTCTGCCGCGCACTCCGAGCGGAACAGCTCGTCCTGCGCCGGGTTTCCCGGCGGTGTCGCCCACCCGCGCGGATTGGCGACGAAGACCTGTACGGTCTCCGCCGCAAGCTCCCTCGCGTAGCCGAGGCCGACCTTCGCGAGGCCGCCCGCCACCGGGACGTGACCGCCTACTGGGTTGCGCATGTGTTCTAGAGACCCTTGGTCTTGATGGTGATCGTGGAGCCTTCCGGGGCCTGTTCGCCGCCGTCGACCGACTGACTCTCGATCGTGTCGCTGAAGGAGAGGAACGATCGGTCGACCTTGACCTCGAACCCCGCCTCCTCCAGTGTGCTCCTGGCCTCGTCCACGTCCTTCCCGGTGACATCCGGGACGTCGAGCATGCGCGGGCCCTTGGAGACCGTGAGCTCGACGGTGTCGCCCTCCGCGGCCTCCGCGTCGTCGCCGGGCGACTGGCGGGCGACGGTGCCCTCGGCCTCGGGGGAGTTGACCCGGTCGGGCAGCACCTCGGTTCTGAGACCCGCCTCCTCCAGCGCGGCTCTCGCGGCCTCGATGTCGAGCCCCGTGACGTCGGGGACGTCGACCGGGCTGCCCTTGCTGATGACCAGGGCGACCGCCGAGTCGGGGTGGCGATCGGTGCCGATGGCGGGATCCGTACGGATCACCTCGCCCCGTGCGATCTCCTCGCTGAACTCCCGGGTCACCATTCCCGGCACCAGGCCGACCTTCTTCAGCTCGCGCCGGGCATCGGCGAGCGCGATGCCCTCGACGTCGGGCACCTGCACGATCTCCGGCCCGCGCGAGATCACCAGCTTCACCGCGTCGTTGCCCCGGATCCGCTCGCCCGATCCGGGATCGGTGCTGATCACCCTGCCGCGATCCACCGTGTCGCTGTAGGAACGCTTCACGCCCCCCACGTCGAGACCGGCGTCCGCGAGCCGCTTCTCCGCCGCCGTCTGGGTCTGGCCCAGCAGCGAGGGGACCCGGGTGAACTGCCCCGAATTGATGTACCAGACACCCGCACCGGCCCCCAGGACCAGCAGCAGGGCGACGAGCGTCGCGAACATCCCGCGCCGGGATCCGGCGGCGAACGGCCGGCGGCCACCCGTCCGCGGCGGCAGCGGGGGCATCTCCAGGCGGCTGGTGTGGTGCGCGGTGCCCTGGCCGGCCGGGATGACCCGCGGGATCACGCTCGTACGGTCGTCGGCGGCGTCACGCGTCTCGGCGAGGGCCTGCGGAGGCAGCGCGTCCAGCTGCTCCTCGGTCAGACCGGCACGCACCTCGCGGGACCGGGCCAGCAGGGCCACCGCGTCATGGGGCCGTGCCTCGGGGTTGCGGGCGGTGGCGCCCGCCACCAGCTCGTCCAGCCCTGCCGCCAGACCCGGAACCGCCACGGACGGGGCCGGGACGTCCTCGTTGAGGTGCTGGTAGATGACCTGTGCGGCGGTCTCACCGGTGTGCGGCTTGCCGCCGGTCAGCATCTCGTACAGCACGACCCCGCAGGCGTACACATCGGTGCGGGTGTCGGCCGTGCCGTGCTCGATCTGCTCCGGGGCGAGGTACGAGACGGTGCCCAGGAGCGAGCCGGTGGTGTCCGTGACCGTGCCCACCGCCCGCACGAGACCGAAGTCGGCGACCTTCACCCGGCCGTCGTCCCCTATCAGGACGTTCTCCGGCTTCATGTCGCGGTGGACGAAGCCCGCCCGGTGAGCGGCACCGAGCGCGGCGAGGACCGGCTCCAGGATGTCCAGTGCGGCCCGCGGCTGCAGGGCGCCCCGCTCACGCAGGACATCGCGCAGGGTGCACCCCGCGACGTACTCCATCGCCAGGTACACGTACGCGCCCTGGGCACCCTGGTCGAAGACGGCCACCACATTGGGGTGCGCCAGCCGGGCCACGGACTTGGCCTCGCGGATGAAGCGCTCGACGAACGCGGCGTCGGTCGCAAGGGCCGGATGCATCACCTTGAGGGCGAGCACCCGGTCGAGCCGGGTGTCCACGGCCCGGTAGACCGTGGCCATGCCGCCGACGGCGATGCGCGCATCGATGCGGTAGCGGCCGTCGAGCAGCTGCCCGACGAGGGGGTCCTGGAGGGTCGTGTCCACGGGTCGAGTCTACGAGCCGCCACGGACACGGCGGACGGCCCGGGGCAGCCCGGGGACCGTTCTGAAGCCGAGCCGTGACAGGGACATGTATGTGTTGTGACCTGGGAGCAGCCGTGTGAGCAGGTCGGGCGGCCGTGTCAGAAGGCCGGGCGCTCCGGATCCAGCACCGCCCGGCCCTCGGCGGGCGAGGACGCCTCGGCGAAATGCCGCTTCGGGATCCGGCCGGCCCGGTACGCCAGGCGCCCGCCGTCCACCGCGTGCCGCATCGCCGCGGCCATCAGCTCCGGCTCCTGCGCCCGGGTCACCGCTGAGGCGAGCATCACAGCGGCGCACCCCAGCTCCATCGCCAGCGCCGCGTCCGAAGCGGTCCCCGCCCCCGCGTCGAGGATCACCGGAACCGCGGCCTGCTCGATGATCAGCTGGAAGTTGTGCGGGTTGCGGATGCCGAGCCCGGAGCCGATGGGGGAGCCGAGCGGCATGATCGCCGCGCACCCCACGTCCTGGAGCTTCCGGGCGAGGACCGGGTCGTCATTCGTGTACGGGAGGACGGTGAAGCCTTCGTCCGCCAGGGTCTCGGCGGCGTCCAGCAGCTCGATCGGATCGGGCAGCAGGGTCCGCTCGTCGGCCACGACCTCCAGCTTGATCCAGTCGGTGCCGAGGGCCTCCCTGGCCAGCCGGGCGGTCAGAACGGCCTCGCCCGCGGTGAAACAGCCGGCGGTGTTGGGCAGCACGCGGATGGAGAGCCGCTCCAGGACGGAGAGCACCGAGCCCTGCACGGTCGGATCGAGCCGGCGCATCGCGACGGTGGTCAGCTCGGTTCCCGAGGCGATCAGGGAGCGCTCCAGCACCTCGAGGCTGGGCGCACCGCCCGTCCCCATGATCAGCCGCGACGAGAAGGCGGTGGAGCCGAGCGTGAAGAGATCGTCCGACATGGTCAGCCTCCCTGGACCGCGGTGAGGACCTCGACGCGGTCACCCTCGCCGAGAGCGGTGGCGGACCACTGGCCGCGCGGCACGACGGCCTCGTTGACCGCGGCGGCGACACCGGAGTGCGCCGCGGTCAGGGTCGCGACCAGGGTGTCCAGCGCGGTACCGGCCGGGACGGTGCGGTGCTCCCCGTTGACGGACACGGACACGGACGGGAGCGCAGATGCGGAAGCGGCGGTGGGCAGGGGCTCAGTCATGCGGGCTGCTCCTGAGGTGCTGAAGTGAGGGCTCCGGGGGAGGGGGTCGGTGACGCGGACCCCCGGCCGGAGGACGCGAAGCGGCTCGGCGCGAAGGGGCGCGCCTCTGCGGGCAGTTCGCCGGTGGCCAGCACATGGCCCATCACGTCACCGGTGACGGGCGTCAGCAGAACCCCGTTGCGGTGGTGGCCGGTGGCGAGGTGCAGGCCGGGCAGTGCCGTCGGGCCCAGCAGCGGGGCGTTGTCCGGAGAGGCGGGACGCAGGCCCGCGCGGGTCTCGGTCAGCGGCAGTTCGGTGATGCCCGGTACCAGCTCGTGGGCGTCGCGCAGCAGTTCGTAGACCCCGCCCGCGGTGACCGTCGTGTCCCAGCCCATCTCCTCGCTGGTCGCACCCACGACCAGCTCGCCGTTGGCGCGCGGGACGAGGTAGACGTGACTGCCGCGGACCACGGCCCGTACGGTCCGGCTGAGGAAAGGGGCGTACGCGGGCGGCACGGCCAGACGCAGCACCTGCCCCTTGACCGGGCGGACCGGTGGCACGACCTCCTCGGGGACCCCGGCGAGTCTGCCGCTGAGACTGCCGGCGGACAGCACGACCTGGTCGGCGATCGGCTCCGTACCGTCCGCGAGGACCGCTCCGGCCGCCCGGCCGCCCGTCACACGGAGCCGCTCCGCCCGGGCCCGGTGGAAGACCACACCGGCCCGCTCGCACGCGGTGACCAGGGCCGAGGCCAGCCGACGGGGATCCACCTGGTGGTCGCCGTCCGCCCGCAGTCCGCCGCGCACGCCGGGCGCCAGCATCGGCTCCAGCCGGCGGCACTCGCGGCCGCTCAGCCACTCCGACTCCAGCCCCGAACGCTGCTGCAGGGCGTGCAGCTCCCGCAGATGGGCCCGGTCGTCGGAGTCCAGCGCGACCGCCAGCGTGCCGCAGGCACGGAAGCCGGTCTCCTGACCGCTCGCTTCCTCCAGCTCGGCCACGAACGCCGGATAGCGGGCGGCGGAGGCGACATTGAGGCCGAGCAGCGTCTGCTCGCCGTAGTGGAGTTCGGTGACGGCCGCGAGCATGCCGGCCGCGACCTGGGCGGCACCGCCGCCCGGTTCGGGATCGGCGACCGCGACGGACATGCCGCGCCCGGCCGCCCGCCAGGCGGTCACCAGGCCGATGATGCCGCCCCCGACGACCAGGACGTCGGATCCGTTCTCGGAGATGCGCATGGGCGTCCAGCCCCTCCCTTCGCCGGCATGACCCGGATCAGGTTCGTACGGTCGGAGGCCGGCCAGCCTCCCTCTCAGCCCGGTGCGTCCGGGCTCCCGCGAGTGCCTTACGTTGGCCACCCTAAACCCCGCCACCCGCAGCCAGTAAGGGAGCAGCCACCGTGGCCCGTTCACTCGACGGACTCGTCCTGTCGCCCGTCGCAGACCAGGCACCCGGCCAGGTCGGCACCCGCACACGCTTCACCTACCGGGAGCGGGAGGGACGGATCTGGGCCGAGTACGCGGGCGGTGACGTCGTCCGCGGACATCTCGTCGGCACCAGGGAGGGCGACACCCTGGACTTCCGTTATGTGCAGCTGAAGCAGGACGGGACGACCTCCGGCGGCCACTGCGTCTCGACCGTCACGGAACTCCCCGACGGCCGGGTGCGGCTGGACGAGCGGTGGGAGTGGGAGTCCCAGGAGGGCAGCGGGACGAGCGTGGTGGAGGAGCTCGCTACCTGACGAACCGTCAGATGACTAGGGTGGCCGGGTGAGCGAGCAGACGGAACAGCGGGAAACGGGACAGAGTCCACACCGGGTCGTGGTCGTCGGCGCCGGCATGGCGGGCGTGCAGACCGCCGTGGCCCTGCGCGAACAGGGCTTCGCCGGCCAGGTCACCCTGATCGGCGCGGAACCGCACCAGCCGTACGACAGGCCGCCCCTGTCGAAGGCGGTCCTGCTCGGCAAGGCCGAGGACTCCGCCTTCGACGTCGACTTCGAGGCGCTGGACATCACCCTGCGCCTCGGCCTCGACGTGAGCGGACTGCGCGCCGACGCGCACGAACTGGACACCTCCGAGGGCCCCGTCCCGTACGACGTGCTGGTTCTCGCCACCGGGGCCGAGCCCGTCGTCCTGCCCGGCTCCGAGGGCGTTCCCGGCGTCCATCTGCTGCGTACCGTCGACGATGCAGCACGGCTGCGGCCCGTCCTGGAGCGGCAGCACGACGTCGTGGTCGTGGGTGCCGGCTGGATCGGAGCCGAATTCGCCACCGCGGCCCGTGCCGCGGGCTGTGCGGTCACCGTCGTCGAAGCAGCGGAACGCCCCCTCGCGGGCACCCTGCCCGCCGACGTCGCCGCCCCGATGGCCCGCTGGTACGCCGAGAGCGGAGCCGAACTCCTCACCGGAGCCCGGGTGGCGCGTGTCGACCCCGGTGCCGTCCACCTGGCGGACGGACGGGTGGTCCCCGCCGGAGCGGTGATCGTGGGCATCGGCGCCCGACCCGCCACCGGCTGGCTGGAGGACTCCGGCATCGCGCTCGGCCCGGACGGTTCGATCACCGCCGACGGCTCGCTGCGCACCTCCCTGCCCGACGTCTACGCCGTGGGCGACTGCGCCTCCTTCCCCTCCGCCCGCTACGGCGAGCGGCTGCTCGTCCACCACTGGGACAACGCCCTCCAGGGGCCCCGGACGGTCGCGGCCGCCCTCGCGGACGGGCAGCCCCGGACGTACGACCCGGTGCCCTACTTCTGGTCCGAGCAGTTCGGCCGGTTCGTGCAGTACGCCGGTCACCATGCCGCCGCCGACACCATGCTGTGGCGCGGAGACCCGGCGGACCCCGCCTGGACGGTCTGCTGGCTGCGCGAGGGCGTCCTGGTCGCGGTGCTCGCCGTCAGCCGGCCGCGCGACCTCTCCCAGGCGCGCAAGCTCATCGAGGCCGGGGCGCGCATCGATCCGGTGCGTGCCGCGGACCCCTCCGTACAGCTGAAGGCGGCGGCGCTGTAGGACCCGGGTACCTCCTTACGGGCGGCCCGGCTACCGACTGTCGGTCCGGGATGGCAGGCTTGTCCCTGTGACCGAGATTGACGCAAAGACCGATGTTCTCGTCCCCGCCTGGCTCCACCTTCCCGACATCGCGGAAATGCTCGATGTCGAGGTGACGCGCGTACGGCAGCTGGTCAAGGAGGGCCAGCTCATCGCCGTACGGCGTGGTGAGAGGCGGACGCTCCAGGTGCCTGCCGCCTTCATCGACGGCAACAAGGTGGTCAAGGGCCTCGCAGGGACCCTGACGCTCCTGAGGGACGACGGCTACAGCGATGAAGAGATGCTGGAGTGGCTCTTCACCCCCGACCCGAGCCTGCCCGGCACGCCCGCGCAGGCACTGAGTGAGAATCGCGGTACGGAGGTGAAGCGCCGGGCCCAGGCGCTCGCCGTCTGACCGGACGACCGTATGCGGGGTGCGGGCCGTGCTTCACGGCCCGCGCTCTGCCGTGACCGGCACCCGCCGGGCCGACGACCACCAGGTCGGCGGCCTGTGGGGCCGGCGACCAATCAACGGGGGGAAATCCACCATGTCCACGCCTCGCTCGCTGCTGGCCGACGCCCGGCTCTACCTCTGCACGGACGCCCGCAGACGGCAGGGCGACCTTCCCGCGTTCCTCGATGCCGTGCTCTCCTCCGGCGTCGACATCGTGCAACTGCGCGACAAGGGCATGGAAGCCGCCGAGGAGCTCGAGCACCTGGCCGTGTTCGCGGACGCCTGCAAGCGTCACGGCAAACTCCTCGCGGTGAACGACCGGGCCGACGTCGCCCACGCCATCGGCTCCGACGTGCTGCACCTCGGACAGGGCGATCTGCCGGTGCCCGCCGCCCGCGCCGTCATCGGCGCCGAGGCGGTGATCGGCCGTTCCACCCACGCCGAGTCCGAAGTGGACGCGGCCGTCGCCGAGACGGGTGTCGACTACTTCTGCACAGGCCCCTGCTGGCCCACCCCGACCAAGCCCGGCCGGTACGCCCCGGGTCTGGGGCTCGTCCGCTACGCCGCCTCACTCGACCAGCCGCGCCCCTGGTTCGCCATCGGCGGAATCGACGCGGGAAATCTGGACGAGGTGCTGGACGCGGGCGCACGGCGGGTCGTTGTCGTGCGGGCGATCACCGAAGCGGCGGATCCCGCCGCGGCGACCGCGGCACTCGCCGCGCGCATCAGGGCAAGCGCGGCCTGAGCGGGCGCACCGCGGGCTCCGGGGGGAGGCAGCTGTCCGAGGGGTGGACGGCAATCCCATCAATCCGGGCGAAAAGCCCCGCTCTGGTTGGGGTACCGCCGAGCCCTGGTTAACCTCCCAGTATGGCTCTTGGCACACCCTCCACCAGGACAGATCACGCACGCACCGTGCGTGAGCTGCTCGCGACCGGCAAAACGTCGTACTCGTTCGAGTTCTGGGCGCCCAAGACCGAGAAGGGCGAACGGAACCTCTGGAACGCCCTGCGGCGTGTCGAGGCGGTGGGTCCGAGCTTCGTCTCCGTGACGTACGGAGCCGGCGGTTCGACGCGTGCGGGGACGGTGCGGGCGACCCAGCAGATCGCCGCCGACTCCACGCTCACCCCCGTCGCGCATCTCACCGCCGTCGACCACTCCGTCGCCCAGCTGCGCAACATGGTCGGGCAGTACGCCGACGCCGGTATCCGCAACATCCTCGCGGTGCGCGGAGACCCGCCGGGCGACCCGATGGCCGAGTGGGTCAAGCACCCGCAGGGCGTGCGGTACGCGGCGGATCTCGTACGGCTCATCAAGGAATCCGGCGATTTCTGCGTCGGCGTCGCTGCGTTTCCCGAAATGCACCCGCGGTCGGCCGACTGGGACACCGACATCAGGCATTTCGTCGACAAGTGCCGTGCGGGTGCCGACTATGCGATCACCCAGATGTTCTTCCAGCCGGAGAGCTATCTGCAGATGCGTGACCGTGTGGTCGCTGCCGGTTGCGACACCCCCGTCATTCCCGAGGTGATGCCGCTCACCAGCGTCCGGCAGCTGGAGAGATTCGCCCAGCTCAGCAACGCGTCCCTGCCTTCCTCGCTGAAAGAGCGCATCCTCGCCGCGAAGGACGATCCCGCCGCTGTACGCTCCATTGGCATCGAGTTCGCCACGGAGTTCTGCGCGAAGCTGCTCTCCGAGGGTGTCCCGGGGCTGCACTTCATTACGCTCAACAACTCGACGGCAACACTCGAGATCTACGAGAATCTCGGACTGCACAAGCAGTCGTGACCGGCCGTACCCGCCACCAACCGGGGCGGTGGCCGTAGGAGGGGGCGGGCGTGGGCTGGACGGTCCTCTACATCGCATTCGGCGTCGTGGCGCTGTGGCTGCTGGGCGAGGTGCTGCTCCAGTACAAGGCGCGGCTGCGCTGGCGGCTGCTCGCCTTCGCCGGGTTCCTCGGTGTGGTCCTCGGTGTACTGATTCCCTCCGTGCTGGTGATCGCCCTCGGCGCGATCGCTTTCGCGACGGGTCAGACGTATGTGACCCTCTCCTTCCGGCGGGGCTTCTCGACGGGCTGGGCCATAGGCGGCAGCCCCGGCGAGAGCCGCCGTCGCCGTGGTTCCGGCGACGCACCCGGCGGGAAACCCACGCTCGAGGTCTCCGGCCTGGAGTACCAGGAACCCGCCCCGGAGGCCGGGGACGAGACCGCGGCGGTCTACGAACCGCAGCCGCTGCCGGACGACACCGGGCAGTACGGGATATACACCGACGCCGCCTACGCAGCCGCGGGAAGCCAGGAACAGCAGGGCGAGCAGCAGCAGTACGGCGCCTACGACCCGTACACCGACTACGCGCAGCCCGCCCAGGACACCTACAGCGGCCAGGGCGCCTACCAGGGCCAGAACGCCTATCCGGCCCAGGACACCTACCAGGGCCAGGACACCTACGCCGGCCAGTACGACTACGGCACGCAGACGCCGGACTACGCCCCCTACTCCGACCCGTACATCGGGACCGGTGCGGCAGCGGGCCCCGGCCAGTACACCTCGTACGACAGCTACGGCAACGGCTACGACAGCTACGGGGGCCAGCAGCAGTACACCGGCCCCTACGCCGAGCAGTACGCCCCGGAGACGCCGCCCGGGGGCGTCTGGGTCCCGCAGCAGCGCGAGGGCGAGCAGTACCCCCCGATGCCGCCCGAGCAGCCCGCCCCGTACGGCAACGGGTACGACACCGGCCAGAACGAGCAGTACCGCTACTGACCGCCCGCGGTCACGACGACGAGCGCTCCGCGGCTCACTGGGAGCCGCGGAAGCCGTCACCCTCCACCACGAGCCCCGCGACCAGGGCCCCCGACATGCCGGCATGCGCCAGTCCGCCACCGGGATGCGACCAGCCGCCCGCCAGATACAGGCCGGGCAGCCCGGTGCGGTTCCCGGAGTGCAGATACGCGCCCCGCGCTCCCGCCAACGCGGGCGCGGGCACCGAACCGCCCTCGGCGCCGGTGTCGGCGGCGGTCTCGGCAGGGGTACGCACCTCGGCGTGGAGTATGCGCTCCCGCAGCCCGGGAACGGCTGCGCGAGCGCGATCGATCAGCACGTCCGCGTACCTCTCGCGCAGCGCCGCGTCCGTCCAGTCGACCGGACCGTGAGGGGCCACCGTCGCCATCAGGGTCACCGCCTCGTGCGCCTCGTCGGGGCGGGTGGCGGGGTCGTCGGGACGCAGCACCGTCACCGTGGGCCGCTCCGCGGTCCGTCCCCCGAACACCGCGTCCTGCTCAGCGGCCCCGTCCTCGCAGTGCACCACGCTCCGGTGCACCGCACCTGCCTCCCGGGCGCCGCGCAGCGACAGCAGCACCAGGAAGCGGCCCGGCACCGGACCCTGCCCGGCCCCCTGTGCTTCTGCTGCCTCTGCGCCGAGCCGCCGCCCCTCACCGGACAACAGACCGGGCCACGGCTGCGCGCCCAGGACCACATGATCGGCCTCGGCACTCTCGCCGTCCGCCAGTTCGACGCCTGCGGCCCGGCCGTCCTTCTCGGCCACCCGGACCACCTCGGCGCCGAAGACGAACGTCACACGGCGCGCCAGGCACCGCTCGTACACCGCCTCGGCGAGCGCACGCATGCCCCCGGTGACGTACCAGCTGCCGAAGGTCTCCTCCATGTAGGGCAGCAGGGCGGCGGCCGCGGGCGCGCGGCGGGGGTCCAGGCCGTACGACAGGGCGTACCCGTCGAGCAGGGCGGCCAGCCGGGGGTCCGCGAGCTCCCACGCGCCGATCTCGGCGACCGTGCCCGCCTCCCGGACGGTCAGCAGCCTGCGCCTGCGGAGCGCGGGGTAGGGATCGCGGGCCAGCACCTGCCGGTCGTCCCGCAGGGGCTCCTCCAGCAGCGGCCTGCGCGAGCGGTCCCATGCCGTCCCCGCCCGGTCCAGGAACTCCCCCCAGCGGGCTCCCGATCCCTTGCCGAGTGCCCCGTCCAGCGCACCGACGACTCCGGCCCGCGAGGCGTTCGGCAGGGAGACCGCGGTGCCGTCCGCGAAATGGTGGCGGCTCGCCGGGTCGACCTGGGTCAGCGTGACGCGCTGCTCCAGGGATTCCTTGCCCGTCTTCACGAACAGGTCGCGATAGACCGCGGGAAGGTGCAGCAGCGAGGGTCCGGTGTCGAAGACGAACCCCTCGTGGGCATACCTGCCGAGCGAGCCGCCGTAGGTCCGGGACCGCTCGTACACCGTCACCCGGTGGCCTGCCACTGCCAGCCGGGCGGCCGCCGCCATCGCGCCCGTCCCGGCGCCGATCACCGCAATTCGTGCCATGTCAGTGACCCTAAGGGGTGGCACCGACAGCTCACTCGTGAGGCCGGTGCCCGCCCGCTCCGGCCATGCGTCTCTCTTCGCGTCGCTGGGCTCTGCGACGAAGGAAGCGGCGGATGCGCGAGGCCAGGAAGACCAGTATCACCAGGCCGAGCACCAGAAGCGTCGCGGCGACGACGGCCGCGGCCACGGGGTTGAATATGGCGAACGTGATGATCCCGGCGACGCCGAGGTCCTCCGCGACGCTCACCGCGACGTTGCTGAACGGTTCGGGCGAGGTGTTGACCGCCATCCTGGTGCCCGCCTTCACCAGATGGCTCATCAGCGCGGTGGAACCGCCGACCGCCGCGGCCGCGAGCTCCGGCAGCGATCCGCTCTCGCCCGCCAGCAGCGCCGCGACGACCGCCCCGGCGACCGGACGCACGACCGTGTGGACCGCGTCCCAGGCCGAGTCCACGTAGGGGATCTTGTCGGCCACCGCCTCGAGCAGGAAGAGCACCCCGGCCGCCACGAGCACATCGGTGCGCTGCAGCGACTCGGGCACCTCGTCGGTGAGTCCGGTCGCGCCGAAGACGCCGAGCAGGAGGACCACCGCGTAGGCGTTGATCCCGCTCGCCCAGCCACTCGTGAACACCAGGGGGAGTACGGACACGGACGCGATCGTAACCAGTCGCCCTCCGCCCCGGGTGGGCCCCCGCACACAGCTCTGAGTACGTGTACCTAGTGGGGGAGATGAGTAGGGAAGCGGATGGGGCCCCACCTGCACGGACGGCAGAGTGGAGACCACGGAAGGGGCGCAGCGCCCGGACCGCCGACACGGGGCGGCGGAACGGCGCGGCACTCCGGACGCAACGGGGGTGTACGACGCGGAGCCCGGGGACCACGGGGGAATCGGGGTCACGGGGAAGGGCGCCGCGGAACACCGAAGACGCCGGTCCGGTGGCATTCGAGGGGGATCGAATGCCACCGGGCCGGCGTCTTCGTGTGCCGTGTGCTCCCGGGTCAGCGTCCGCTGACACGCCCGTGCAGCAGCAGGGACAGGGCCGAGTGCACATCGTCGATCGAGCGCTCCGGCTGGAACGCCTGCCAGTCGAGCGCCGCCACGAGGACCATCCCGACGAGGGCGGCGGCCGTCAGCTGGATGTCGATCTCCTCGCTGAGCTCTCCGTTCGCGACACCTTCCCGGAGCACGCCCTCGACGACCGCGACGGCTTCCTGGCGCAGCACCAGGAGGGTCGACTGCCAGGCGCGGTTGGTGCGCCAGAGCTCGGCGACGTACAGCTGGGTGAAGGCCGGGTAGCGGTCGATGAAGACCAGACCGGCCCGGATCATCGCGTCGAGGGCCTCCACCCGGGTGCCGTCGCGCTCGTCGGTCTCCTCGGCCGCGGAGCGGAGCGACTGCGTGAGCAGTCCGACGCCGTGCCGCAGCAGCTCCTCGAAGAGTTCGGTCTTGCTCTTGAAGTTGTAGTAGACCGTGCCCTTGGCCACCCCGGCACGCTCGGCGATCTCGTCCACCGTGGTCGCGGAGAAGCCCTTCTCCGCGATGAGGGTCACAGCCGCCTCGTAGAGCTTCTGCCGCGTGGCCTGGCGACGTGTGGTGCTACTGCTGTCCATACGGTCGATTCTCACAGGTCCCGGCGAGCTCACAGACTGAGCTCCGGGTGCAGCCGGTCCAGGGTCCACACCTGCTTGCGGCGCGCGGAGAGCGCGGTCAGTGCCAGAGCGCCCGCGGTGAAGGCCAGCAGCACGGCACAGGCCTGCCAGACGGGTCCGAGACCGCCCCCGGTGATCAGCCTGCGCAGCCCCTCCACGACGTACGTCATCGGCAGGTAGGGGTGGATCGCGCCGAAGAAGCCGGGGCTGGTCTGGACGGGGTACGTGCCGCCCGCGGAGGTCAGCTGGAGCATCAGTACCGCCAGCACGAGGATCCTTCCCGCCGCGCCGAAGCGGGCGTTCAGCCACTGGACGATCGCGGCGAAGCAGCAGGTGACCAGGGCCAGGAAGCCGATCGTCCCGGCGGCGTGCGCCATCTGCAGGCCGAGCCGCCAGTGCAGCACGGACATCAGGGCGACGACCTGGAGCAGGCCGATCGCGGCGACCGGCAGCCAGCCGGCGAAGGCGATGCGCCAGGCCGGTGCACCGGCCGAGAGCGCACGCCGGTTGAGCGGCTGGATCAGCATGTACGCCACCATCGCCCCCACCCAGAGGGAGAGCGGGATGAAGTACGGGGCGAAGCCGGTGCCGTAGTTGGGAGCCGCGTGCAGCGACGAGGAGGCCAGCTGCACGGGGTCGGCCATGACACCGGTACGGGCGTCGCGGTCCTTCTTGTCGTAGTCGGGGATTCTTCCGACACCGTCGTTCAGCCCCTGGGCCAGGGTCGCGGACCCGTCACTGAGCCGGAACAGCCCGCTGTCCAGACTCTTGGCCCCCTTCTTGAGCTTCCCGAGCCCGCTGTCCAGATCCGCGGACCCGGTCTTCGCGGTGCCGAGCCCCGTGTGGAGTGCGTCGGCACCCTTGGCGACCTTGTGGGCACCGGTGTTGAGCGAGTTGATCTTCGAGACGGCGGACTCCAGGTCCGTGTCCAGGTTCGGCGAGCGCCTGGCGAGGGCGTCGGCCTGCTTCTGAAGGGTGGTCAGCTGGGCACGCAGCTTCTTCAGGTCCCCGTTCTGGTCGGCGACCAGGGTGTTCAGGTCGTCGGAGACCTTCGCGACATCCGCAGCCGCGGTCTTGGCGCGCTTCAGCTGCGGGCACACACCGGGGTCGGGCAGCGGCTGCTCCGTGCACCGGATGCGGTAGACGTCGGCCAGATCGCCCGAGGCCGCGTGTGCGGCGGCCGACGCGGTGGGCGCGGCCTCGACCAGCAGGTCGAGGTTGTCCCGCACGGTCTTCGAGGAGTCGGCGACCAGCCGCGCGGTGTCCCCGATCGTCCTGCCGTTGTCCTTCAGGAAGGGACGGACATCGCCGGCGACCTTGTTGACCTTGTCGGCGAGGAGCTGGGTACCGGAGGCGACCTGCCGGGATCCGGTCTCGAGGTCGCCGGCCCCCTTGTTGAGCCTGACGATCCCGGCGGACAGTGTGCCGCTTCCCGACTTGGCGTCCTTGAGCCCGGCCGCGAGGTCCTTCGAGCCCTTCTTCGCCTTGGCGACGCCGCCCTTGAGGTCGTCGGCGCCCGCGGCGGCCTTCGCCGTCGCGTCGTGGAGGCCGGAGAAGTTGATGAAGATCCGGTCGAGGAAACCGCGCGAGGCCTTCGTCGACGCGGCGCTGCGGACCTCGGCGAACACGGTCCGGGAGATCTGCCCGACGATGTAGTTGTTGGCGTCGTTCGTACGGACCTGCAGGGCGCCCGTCTCGGGGGAGTCGCCGGAACTCGATGCGATCCGCCTGCTGAAGTCGGACGGCATGGTCAGCGAGAGGTAGTACGTTCCGTCCTCGACGCCCCTGCGGGCCTCGTCGGAGTCGACCTCGTGCCAGTCGAAGACCTTGGAGTCGAGGAGCCTGCCGGCTATCTCGTCACCTGCCGCGACGCGCTTGCCCTCCGCGCTCGCGCCCTTGTCGTCGTTGACGAGCGCGACGGGGATCCTGTCGAGCCGCCCGTACGGATCCCAGAAGGACCACAGGTACAGGGCGCCGTACAGCAGGGGGAGCAGCAGGAGGGCCACCAGCGCGGCCCGCGGCATCCGGCCCCTTCCGAACCGCCTCAGCTCAAGCGCGGCCAGTTTCGGCGATCGCATCGGCCGTCCCCTCTCCGGTCGTGTCGTCCTCGGTCGGTGCGTTCTCACTCGTGTCGTGCTCGGCCGTGTCGTCCGTGGCCGTGTCGTTCCTGGCGGGTTCGTCCGCGGCCGTGTCGTTCCCGGCGTTGTCGGTCCTGGCGTTGTCGTTCCTGGCGGTGTCGGTCCCGGAGGTGGAGCCGGCGGCCGCTCCGTCCGGTCGCTCGCCCGGGCCGGGTGTTCCGGTCCGTACGGTGAACGCGTTCTCAGGTGCCTCGCTGCACACGGCGAGCACCGTCGTCCCCGCGTCCGCGAGGGCGCCCAGCAGTGCCCAGGCCTCGGCACGGTCCGCGTCCGAGAGCTTGAGGTCGGTGTCGTCCACCGCGAGGAGCCGGGGCCGGGCCATCAGCGCGAGGGCGACGGACAGCCGCAGGGCTTCGAGCCGCTCCAGGTCCCGTACGGAGGTCCGTTCGGCCTTGGGCAGGGCCGAGGTGTCCAGCCGGACGGCCTCCAGCGCGGCGTCGACGGTGGCCCGGGCCGTCGCGGTCCGCCGGGCCCGGGGCTCCAGCAGGGTGCGCAGCGATCCGTCGAAGCGGCGCTGCAGCAGGGCCCGTTCACGCAGATGCTCGGCGACGGTGAAGGCGGGGTCGAGTTCGCTGACCCCGGGCACCGGACCCAGCGCGCTGATCCTGCGGACGGCCGCGAACCGGCCGGGCATGCGCAGACCGCCGACCTCCGCGTGCCCCCGAGTGGAGCGCATCCGGCCGGTGAGCGCGAGCAGCAGGCACGTGCGGCCCGACCCGGACGGGCCCTCGATGGCGACGAGCGTTCCGGGATCCGCGGTGAAGTCCACACCCCGGAAGGCCCAGCCGCGCGGCCCTTCGAGCCCGAAGTCCTCGGCGCTCACTTCCGCCCCGTGCGGGCTGTCCACAACCCCACCCCCATTTTTGAACTGACCAGTCAGTGCAAAAAACTAGCCCGAACTTGCGCTCGAAGCAAAGTGCCTGGTCAGCGGCGGTACGGAAGGAATTGTCAGTGGTGGCCGTCACGATGGATACATACGGCCACGAAGCCGTCACACGACGACAGGAGGTTCGTCATGGCCAGCTCGTCCGCAGCCGCCGCTCCACGGCGCCGCGCAGGCAGCCCTGCCCCCTCACTGACCGGTCCGGCAACCGACGTCCACCCCGTTACGCGTCGCACCACTGCGCCGCCCGCCGCTCTCGATCTGCTCGTCCAGGCCCGCTCCGGCCTGGACGAGGCCGCCGTACTCGACGTGCCCAACGAGCGGTACGCCACCGCTCACCTCGCCGCGCTGCGTACCGCAGCCGCCGTGCTCGCCGCCCGTGGCCGTCCCGAAACCAGCAGGCGCCGCCGGGAGAGGATCCGCAGCGCCTGGGAAGTCCTCCCGGAAATCGCGCCCGAACTCACCGAATGGAGCGCCCTGTTCGCCTCCGGGGCCCGGCGCAGGGCCCGGGCGGAGGCCGGGATACCGGGCGCGGCCACCAGCCGCGACGCCGACGATCTGCTGCGGGACGCCGCCATGTTCCTGCGACTGGTCGAGCGGCTTCTGGTGCTCCAGCCGGTCCTTCCGCAACCACGAAAGGACCGGCCCCGGTAACAGGCGGGAGGCGGTCCGACGCGGGGTGACCGGGACGGCGGTGCAAGGCAATAGGGTGGAGAGCCCGTACCACCTGCACCGTTCACGCTCCGCCGTCCGTGGCGGCATCGTGCCGAGGAGTCAACTGCCGTGTCGGACCAGCTGCGCCCCCGTGCCTCCCTCCGTACCGCCGTGGTCTGGGAGGTCCTGAAGGACGCTCTCGAGCGCCGCGTCAAGGCGACCGGCAGGGACGCCCTGGACGTGCTGGACACGGGCGGCGGCACCGGCAACTTCGCGGTGCCCGTCGCCCGTCTCGGCCACCGGGTCACCGTCGTCGACCCCAGCCCCAACGCGCTGTTCGCGCTGGAGCGCCGCGCCGCCGAGGCCGGGGTGGCCGACCGGGTCCGCGGCGTCCAGGGCGACATCCTCGGCCTGTTCGACGTCGTGGAGCGCACCGGCTACGACGCGGTCCTGTGCCACGGCGTCCTGGAGTACGTGGACGACCCCGCCGAAGGCGTACGGAACGCCGTCGACGCGCTCCGCCCCTCCGGCGCGCTCAGCCTGCTGGGTGCCGGGCTCGGCGGTGCCGTCCTGGCCCGCGCGCTCGCCGGGCACTTCACCGAGGCCAAGCAGGCGCTGACGGACCCTTCGGGACGCTGGGGGGAGGGCGACCCCGTGCCCCGCAGGTTCACCGCCGACCAGCTCGCCGAGCTGGTGTCGGCCGCAGGGGTGGAGGTCGGCGCGGTCCATGGTGTGCGGGTCTTCGCGGACCTCGTGCCGGGGGTTCTCGTGGACACCGAGCCCGGCGCGCTCGATGCGCTCCTGAGGCTCGAGGCCGCCGTCGCGGAACTGCCGGCGTTCCATTCGGTGGCGACCCAGCTGCACGTTCTGGGCGAGAAGCGCGTCTGAGCCTGACGCGGACACGGCCCGAACGTGGCCGTGGCGCGACCGGAGCACGGCTGATCAGCAACGCAGCTGCAGACGGAGTACGGCCCAGAACACCCGATCGGGGCGCAGGCCCCGTATGATCGGGTGACACCATCCGGCATGACGGATCGGCGGTCGGGGAATCTACGCCTCAGCAGCCGACCGACATGGCGGTCCGGACTGGCTATGGCTAGAGGGCGGGTTTCACGGGGGCGAATCCCTGCCTATTCTGGAAGGGCCGCATACCGGTCGCCCCCCGCGGCCGACGACGAGGAGGACTCCGTGCCGCTCTCGGAGCACGAGCAGCGAATGCTCGAGCAGATGGAGCGAGCGCTGTACGCCGAAGATCCCAAGTTCGCGACAGCGCTTGAGGGAAGCGGGCTGCGCAGGTACACCCGGCGACGGGTCTACCAGGCGGTGGCCGGTTTTCTGGTGGGTATCGCGCTCCTCATGGCCGGAATGGTCGCCCAGCAGATCTGGATCAGCGTGGTGGGATTCCTCGTCATGCTGGGCTGTGCCGTGCTGGCTGTCACCGGGTGGCGCAAAGCGCCCAAGCCCGGCGAGCAGCCGCAGGCGGGGAGCGAGAGCGGGGGCGGAGGCGAACGCCGACATCCCAAGCAGCGCCGGTCGATGATGAACCGGATCGAGCAACGGTGGCAGCGCCGCCGCGACGAACAGGGCCAGTGAATCCCCGGTTCGGCAGGCGTCGGTCCGCCCGGCCCTGATCCGTACCGTGAACACCGAAACTTGCTGCAGAACTCATGAGTGAGGGGGGGGGGGGGAGGAGGGGGCCCCCCCCCCACCAGAAGTTGGGCGCCCCCCCCCCCCCCCCCGGCCCCCCCCCCGCCGCCGTGTGTGACGGGGCTCGT
>NZ_JBHYTT010000006.1:0-24667 GCF_042749285.1 Streptomyces sp. NPDC059499 | reverse complement strand
CGGGGCCCCCGGCCCGCGCCGGCCCCTGCTGCTCACCCGTGGGGGGGCGGACGGGGTGGGGCGGCGGCTCGGCCCGACCCCCCGCTGTTGTGCGCCGGGGCGGCCCCCACCCCGCCCCCCCCCCCTCACTCGTCATGTGCGCCGCCACCGGCCGCCCGGGCTGCCGCCCCCGGCTCCCGCCGGTCCTGAGTCCTGGCCCCGGCCGGTCCTGGGCCCGGCTCCCGGCCGGTCCTGGACTTGGGCTGCCTTGCTCTGGGGCGCCCATCCGGTCGCCGCCTGACCCCGCCCGGCCCCGGGCGCCGGTCGTCGCCCGGGCCCAGGCACCGTTCGTCGCCCGGTCCCGGGCGGCCGGTCGTTGCCCGGGGCGCCCCGCCGGTCCTCGCCGGTCCTCGCCTGGGCCCCGGCGGTCAGCCCTGCTGGCGGGACGGGCGGCGCAGGCGGGCGGACCAGCCCTCGCGACCCGGGAGGTCCATCCACCGCAGGCGGAACGCCGCGCGGCGTTCCGAAATCGTCCAGATCACCCGAACGGCCGAACGTGGCGCGACCGTCGCGCGCAGCCGTCCCAGGCGGCCGGCCGAGCCCCGCAGCCCCGCCAGTACGGCCAGGACGTCCTCGGCCGAACCGGCCGGTTCCAGGGGCTCGGGCGCGTACAGCACCTGCTCCACCGCCCCCGCCACCCGGTGGGCCGCGGCCGCCGCCGTGCCGGTGAGCTTCCCCAGCCGTACGAGGCGTGCCGCGGCCTTGCGCGGCGTCTGCGACTCGTCGGGTTCGATGCCGTGGTCCCAGGCCGTGTCCGTGAGCTCCCGCCACGCGGCCATGACTCTGGCCGTGGCGTCCGCGGGCGTACGGCCACCGGAGGAACCCAGCCGCCGTGCACGGGCCCGAAGTCGCCAGAGCATCGGCAGGAACGGGATCACGAGCACCAGAAGGGCACCCAGCACCCCCAGCACCACGGTTCCCGTGGGCGTCCCCGGATCGGCCGAGTCCAGCGCACCGGGGGCCGCCGACGCACCGCACTCACCCTGGCGGCGCATCTGTGCCGGGCACGATTCCGAGGCGGACGGAGCGGCCGTGGGCGCCGAGGAGGCACCCGCGGAGGGCAGCGCCGGATCGTTCGTGTCGTCCGGGGAAACGTCCTGCCGGGTGTACGAGGGGGTGGTGCCCCGGGACGGGGTCGGCTCGAAGCGGGTCCAGCCCACCCCTTCGAAATAAAGCTCCGGCCAGGCGTGCGCATCACGCAGCCCGACCGACACGGAACCGTCCGCCTGGACCGTGCCGGGTGTGAAGCCCACCGCGACCCGGGCCGGAATGCCCAGCGTCCTGGCCATCGCGGCCATCGTGAACGAGAAGTGGACGCAGAAGCCTTCCTTGTCCTTGAGGAACCGCTCGATCGCCGCCGTGCCGGTCCCCGACGTCACCGTCGTGTCGTAACGGAAACCGCCCCCCGATGCGAACCAGTCCTGGAGCTTGACGGCCTGTTCGTATTCGTTGGCCGCCCCCTTCGTCACCCGTTCGGCGGTCTTCAGGACCACGTCGGGCAGCGAGCCGGGAACCCGGGTGTACTCACGCGCCAGCTCCGAACGCGGAGCCAGCGCCCCGGCGAGCTGGTCGGCCGTCGGCTGAACGAGCAGACTGCTCACCTCGTAGCGGACGCCGCGCGTCGTCTGGCCGTCGTCCCCGACGAGGGTGCGTCCCTCCGGTTCGAACCGCCAGCGACCGTTGATGTCCACCTCGCTCGCCGGATAAGGGAGCGGCAGATACGTCTGCTGGTACGAGCCCGCAGCGGAGATGTTCGTCCGGATCTCCGTGACGGCGACGTCGGAGCCCAGCCCGGCCGGCTGCGGCAACCGGTCGGGCACATCCTTCAGACGGCGGGTCGAAGGCCGCCACTCACTCCCGTTGAACTGATCCAGGGCCTGGATGCGCAGATAAAAGTCTTCGGGGTTCGCCGAGTTGGTGCGGTACGACATCACCTGCCGGTTCTCCGGCTGGTTCAGGTTGTTCTGCAGCGACACCAGCGGGTTGACCGCGGAGATCGTGCCCCCGCCGGTGCCCTTGCCCGTACCGCCGCCCGTGCCGCCCAGCAGCCCGCCGTCCAGGGCGGGCAGCGCCGCAGGCACCACCAGGGCGATGCCCAGCGCCACCGCACCGATGCGACGCCCCGTGCGGACCGGCGCAAGAGGGCCCGAAGGCCCTTCCAGCCCGGCCGCCAGACCGCCCGACGAGCGGGTCGTACCACTGAAGACCCGCCCCCACTGGGACAGCCGGTCACGGCCCTCGGCCAGCAGCAGGAACAGATAGCCGCACGCGGCGAGCAGGAACCAGAGCCAGCCCGCTCCTCCGTCACTGAGCCCCGCCGCGACCGAGTAGAGCGCCAGCAGAGGCAGCCCGGCAGGCGCCGCGGTACGGAAGGTCACCGCGAGAGCATCCACGGCGAGCCCGATCAGCAGCACGCCGCCGATCAGCATCAGCCGGATGCCGTCGGACGCCGGAGCGGGAATGGCGTACCGGCCGACGTCGTCGGCGCCCGCCGTCAGCAGGTCCGCCAGCCGCTGCACGGCCTCCGGCCCGGGCAGCAGACCGAACAGCGCCTGCTCCGAGGCGAACGCCATCGTCAGCAGCAGCAGAGTGACCAGCAACTGCGCGGAGACCGTCAGAACCCGTGCGAGCGGCACCCGGCGGGCGAGCGCACCCACACCGCTCTGGATCCCCAGCAGGAGGGCGGCCTGAAGGAGCCACTTCGCCGTCTCGACCAGCGGCAGCAGAGCCCCCGCCGCCATCAGCGTCGCCACAAAGGCGCACAGCGTCAGCCGCGTACGACTGCTCATGACCATCCCCCAGAGAACCCTGTCGTTCCGCCGGCCGCTGCCGGGTGAGGAGCGGAATCCTGCCGGCCCGCCTGCTGCCACAGCCGGGAGAACTCGGCCCCGGCCGGCACCGCCACCGCGGTCCAGCCCGCCTCGCGCAGCAACCGCAAGCGGTCGTCGGCCGGCGCGGGAGACACCTCGTCCCCGTCCCGCAACCATTCCGAACTGTCCAGCACGAACGCCACAGCGGCGCCGCTGCGTTGCCGCATACGGGCAGCCAACGCCGTCTGCTCCTCGTCCAGATCACCGAAGAACGCCAGCAGCAGACCCTCGTTGCCCCCACGCAGCACGTCGTAGGCGCGGGACAGACCGCCCCCGTCGGAGTGGTCGACGATCGCGAGGGTGTCCATCATCAGCCCCGCCGAGTCCGCGGACCCCTGGGTCGCCCCGGCGAATCCGTCGGAGCCCTCGCCCGGCACGGAACTGCCGTCGTCCGTCAGCAGACGCACGGCGAAGCCGCGCTCCAGCATGTGCACCAGAGAGGAGGCAGCCGCCGACACCGCCCACTCGAAGGCGGAGTTCGGACCCGCTCCCCGGAACGCGATCCGACGGGTGTCCAGCAGAACGGTGCACCTGGCCCGCTGCGGCTGCTCCTCGCGGCGCACCATCAGCTCGCCGTAACGCGCGGTGGAGCGCCAGTGCACCCGCCGCAGATCGTCCCCGTGCCGGTAGCCGCGGGGAATGATGTCGTCCTCACCGGCCAGCGCCAGTGAACGCTGCCGCCCGTCGCCGTACCCGGAGGCCTCGCCCGCCAGCCGCAGCGTCGGCAGGACCTCGGTGCGCGGTATGACGACGAGGGTGTCGTACGCGCTGAAGGAACGGGTCAGCTCGCACATCCCGAACGGGTCGCTGAGCCGCAACTGCAGCGGACCGAGCGGGTAGCGTCCGCGCAGATCGGACCTGACCCGGTAGGACACCTCACGCTTGCCGCCCGCCTCCACCCGGTCGAGTACGAACCGGGGCCGGGGACCCAGCACGTACGGCACCTGGTCCTGGAGCATCAGCAGGCCCGTGGGCAGCCGCGACAGATTGTCCATCCGCAGGTGGACCCGGGCCTCCGAGCCCGTGGGCACCCGGGACGGCGCCAGCCGCCGGCTTCCCGCGACCCGGTAGTGGGTGCGGCAGAGCACGGTCACGCAGACCAGGGGCAGCACCGCCAGCAGCAGCCCGACCCGCAGCAGGTCCCCCTGACCCAGCACATAGGCGCAGACCGCTGCGGCGACACCGGCGGCCAGGAAGGACCGCCCCCGTGTCGTCAGACCGTTCAGAGCCGCACGCAGGCTGCCCTTGTCGTCGCCGTCGTCCACGGGACCGGGAACCCCGGCCGCCATCACAGCCGCCGTGCGCCGGGCTGGCCGTAGACCGGGCGGCCGGGCTGGTGCTGCGGCGCCCCCGGGGTGGCCGCGACCGCACCGGACGTCGGCACGGGGATGCGCTGAAGGATCTCCAGCACGACCTGCTCCGCCGTGCGCCGGTTGAGCTGTGCCTGAGCCGTGGGCAGCAGTCGGTGGGCGAGCACGGCGACCGCGAGGGCCTGGACGTCGTCCGGCAGGGCGTACTCCCGACCGCTGAGGGCCGCGGAGGCCTTCGCCGCACGCAGGAGGTGCAGGGTGGCGCGGGGCGAGGCCCCGAGTCTGAGATCCGGGTGCTGACGGGTGGCCCCGACGAGGTCCACCGCGTACCGGCGCACGGAATCGGCCACGTGGACCGCGCGCACCGCGTCGATCAGCTTCACGATGTCGTGGGCGTGCGCCACCGGCTGCAGGTCGTCCAGCGGTGAGACCCCGCCGTGCACGTCCAGCATCTGGAGCTCGGCCTCCGGGCTGGGGTAGCCGATCGACACCCGGGCCATGAACCGGTCGCGCTGCGCCTCCGGCAGCGGATAGGTGCCTTCCATCTCCACCGGGTTCTGGGTGGCCACCACCATGAACGGGTTGGGCAGTTCGTAGGTCTGGCCGTCGATCGTGACCTGGCGTTCCTCCATCGACTCCAGCAGCGCGGACTGGGTCTTCGGCGACGCCCGGTTGATCTCGTCGCCGATCACGATCTGGGCGAAGATCGCGCCCGGCTTGAACTCGAAGTCCCGTCGCTGCTGATCGAAGATCGACACGCCGGTGATGTCCGAGGGCAGCAGGTCGGGCGTGAACTGGATACGCCGCACCGAGCAGTCGATGGACCGCGCCAGCGCCTTGGCCAGCATCGTCTTGCCGACCCCGGGCACATCCTCGATGAGGAGGTGCCCCTCCGCGAGCAATACGGTCAGCGAAAGCCGTACGACCTCAGGCTTGCCCTCGATCACACTCTCCACCGACCTGCGCACCTGCTCCACTGTGGTGGTCAGATCTGTGAGGCTCGCTCGATCGTCATAGGTCGTCACCCGGCCCTCCTCGGCCCCTTGTGCACGGGCCGGCACGCAAAGCTGCCCGGCCCGCCCCGAAATACGGACACTCCCCGGAAGACCCGGAGAGGTGTCACACCCGCATTCTTGTTGCCGTTACCGCTTCGTGTCACTCGCCTGTGGATAAGTGGGCGCGATATGTCGGGTGTGGCCCGTATGTCGATGGGTGAGCCGGGGCCGGAGGGTCAGGAGGCGGGAAGAATCTCGCGGAGCAGACCGGTCGTCACGTCGAAGACGAACCCCCGGATGTCGTCCGTGTGCAGGAGGAACGGCGAGGTGCGCACGCGCTGCATCGACTGCCGTACGTCCTGGTCCGCGTCCTTGTAGGCCTCCACCGCCCAGACCGGCCGCTGCCCGACCTCGAGCTCCAGCTCCTGCCGGAAGTCCTCGGTGAGCGACTCGAGGCCGCAGTTCGTGTGGTGGATCAGTATGACGCTGCGGGTGCCGAGCGCCCGCTGGCTGATGGTCAGCGACCGGATGACGTCGTCCGTGACCACACCGCCCGCGTTGCGGATGGTGTGGCAGTCGCCGAGCTCCAGGCCGAGCGCCTTGTGGAGGTCGAGGCGGGCGTCCATGCAGGCGACGACGGCGACGTGGAGCACCGGTCGCGCGTCCATGCCGGGGTCGCTGAACTGGTCCGCATAACGGGTGTTCGCTTCGACCAGCCGGTCGGTGACCGTACCGCCCGAACGGGCCGTCCCTGTCGTGGAAGCGATGGGATCGGCGGAAGACTGCGCGGAAGTCGACATGGATACGACGTTAGCTGTCACGGTCGCCGTCGGCGTGCTGTGGAAGGGGACAAAGAACGTCAACGAGGCTTGTTGTGAGGTAATCCACAGACCTCACGGTCCTGCACCCGCACGGGTGAGTCCCGGGTCCGCAGAGGGCGGTGCGACGCGCTGTCCGGTTCGTTGATCGTGAATCGATCGAATGGCAGGGTGGACTAAAGTGACGCGAAGTTACCGACACGCCTGCACATTCTGCATATTTCAGCACGTTTCGAATTCCCCGTGATGTGCGGCGTACATGCGGCCCGGCCCTCTCCCGCTCGCCGGTCGGCCGACGCCCCTTCCCCGGCGCCGGCGGACCTCCCCTTCCGAGCGGGCGGGGACCAGACCGCACGTGCGGCCACACGGGACTGAGCCTGAGAGGGCGCATTGAGCCAGACCCGACATGTCCCGGTGATGCTCCAGCGGTGCCTGGACCTGTTGGCCCCGGCTCTGGAGGTGGCAGGACCGCAGCCACCGGTGGTCGTGGACTGCACCCTCGGGCTCGGCGGGCACAGCGAGGCCCTGCTCGCCGCCTTCCCGGCGGTCCGGCTGATCGCGCTGGACCGCGACAAGGAGGCGCTGCGGCTCTCCGGCGAGCGCCTCGCCCCGTACGGCGACCGGGCCACGCTGGTCCACGCCGTCTACGACGAGCTGCCCGAGGTGCTCGACCGGCTCGGCGTTCCCAAGGTCCAGGGCGTGCTGTTCGACCTCGGCGTCTCCTCCATGCAACTGGACGAGGCGGACCGAGGGTTCGCCTACGCCCAGGACGCCCCGCTCGACATGCGCATGGACCAGACGACGGGCATCGGCGCGGCAGAGGTGCTCAACACCTACGCGCCGGGCGAGCTCGTACGGATCCTCCGCGCGTACGGGGAGGAGAAGCAGGCCAAGCGGATCGTCTCCGCCGTCGTACGCGAACGCGAGAAGGAACCCTTCACCAACAGCGCCCGCCTCGTGGAGCTCATCCGCGACTCGCTGCCCCAGGCCGCCAAGCGCACCGGAGGCAATCCGGCCAAGCGCACCTTCCAGGCACTGCGCATCGAGGTCAACGGGGAGCTCACCGTCCTGGAGCGAGCCGTTCCGGCCGCTGTGGGGAGCCTCGCGGTGGACGGCCGCATCGCCGTCCTCTCGTACCACTCGCTGGAGGACCGGCTGGTCAAGCAGGTCTTCGCGGCCGGCGCGGCCAACACGGCGCCGCCCGGTCTGCCCGTCGTACCCGAGCGCTACCAGCCCCGGCTGAAGCTGCTGACCCGCGGCGCGGAGCTGCCCACCGAGGAGGAGGTCGCCGAGAACCGGCGGGCCGCCCCCGCCCGGTTGCGCGGCGCCCAGCGGATCCGCGCGGAGGAGCGATGAGGGAGCACCACAGGACCGAGGAGACACCGGGGAAGGCGGGGGAACCGAGGTGACCAAGGCGGCCGAGCAGTTGAAGGGGCGGGTGGGAAGGCTCGCCCGGCTGATGCCGTCGGGCCCGAGCAAGGCGGCCCGTACCCCCTTCGTTCTGCTGGTCGTGCTGCTCCTCACCGGTGGCCTGATCTCGCTGCTCCTGCTGAACTCGGCGCTCAACGAAGGATCGTTCAGGCTGAGCAAGCTGAAGCGGGAGACCACCGATCTCACCGACGAGCAGCAGGCCCTGCAGCGCGACGTCGACAGCTACTCGGAGCCGGACGCGCTCGAACGGCGCGCCCGGGAACTCGGGATGGTGCCCGGCGGCAGCCCCGCGTTCCTGAACCCGGACGGCACCATCCGCGGCGTTCCCGAGCGCGTCACCGCTGCGCCGTCCCCCGCCTCGGTCCCGAAACCGGACGCGAGCCCGTCGGGCAGCGCCGGCCGGCCCCGGGCGACCGCCTCGCCGTCGGGGTCCGTACCCCCGTCCGCCTCCGGCTCCGCGGCCACCCCGGCGCCGTCCGCGACTCCCACGACTTTGCCCCCGACGAGCTCCGGCAGGTGACGCAGTGCCGTCCAAGGAACCGCCGCGCCGCCGTGTGCCCGGCCCCGCGCGCCCCCGTAACGCGGCAGGCGGAAGCGGCCGCCCCCGGCCCTCCGCCCGTCCCGGGGCCGGGCGCCCGCGTCCGCCGTCGCGGCGCCCGCGGGGAACGGCGTCGCGCGGCGGCTCCCCGCAGTCCATCCGTCTGGGCAGCCCGCGCCCACGGCTGCGCCTGATCAGCCTCTGCCTGACGCTCGTCATGCTGGCGTTCGTCGTCCGGCTGCTCCAGGTGCAGGCGGTCGACGCCGGCACGTACTCGGCCAAGGCGGAGAAGAACCGCTATCTCGAGTACACGATCGCCGCCGAGCGCGGTGAGATCACCGACCGCAGTGGCATCGCCCTGGCGACCAGCGTCGACGCGCACGACATCACGGCCGATCCCAAGTTGTTCACCCCCGAGGACAGCAAGGCCCCCGACGCGCCGCAGCAGGCGGCGGCCCTGCTCGCCCCGGTCCTCGGCAAGGACGTCGCGGAGCTGACGAAGAAGCTCTCGGCCCCGAAGAGCCGCTACACCGTGCTGGCCCGCAGGCAGACCCCCCAGGTCTGGAAGCAGATCAAGGACCTCAAGTCCGTGTTCGCCGAGAAGGCGGCGAAGGACAGGGCCGACGGCGGCACGGGAGCGAACGTACTCGCCGGAGTCCTCCAGGAGCCCACCACCAGGCGGGTCTACCCGAACGGCGATCTCGCCGCCGGGATACTGGGATTCGTCAACGCCGAGGGCAAGGGCGGCGGCGGACTGGAAGCCCAGCTGAACGACCGGCTCGAAGGCGAGAACGGCAAGATCCGGTACGCCCAGGCCGGCGGCCGGCCCGTACCGACCGCGGGTACCAAGGAGATCCCGGCCGTCGCGGGCACCGACATCGAGCTGACGATCGACCGCGACATCCAGTGGGCCGCCCAGCGGGCCATCGCCGACCAGGTGAAGAAGTCCAAGGCCGACCGCGGCTACGTGATCGTCCAGAACACGCGGACCGGCGAGGTGCTGGCCATGGCCAACGCCCCCGGCTACGACCCGAACGACCTCTCGCAGGTCAACTCGGCGGCCCTCGGGAACGCGGCGCTCCAGGACGTGTACGAGCCCGGCTCCACCAGCAAGGTCATGTCCATGGCCGCGGTACTGGAGGAGGGCGCCGCGACGCCCGGTACCCACGTCACCGTCCCCAACCGCCTGCACCGGGGGGACCGGCTGTTCAGGGACGACATCGACCACCCCACCTGGTACCTCACGCTCAACGGCGTACTCGCCAAGTCGAGCAACATCGGCACGATCCTGGCCACCGGACAGCTCGGCAGGACGCAGACCGAGGCCAACAAGGTCCTCCACTCGTACCTGCGCAAATTCGGCATCGGCAGCACCACGGGGCTGGACTACCCGGGCGAGTCGCCCGGCATCCTCGCCAAACCGCAGGACTGGTCCACCTCGCAGCAGTACACGATCCCGTTCGGCCAGGGCCTCTCGCTCAACGCCATGCAGGCGGCGTCGGTGTACCAGGCCATCGCCAACGGAGGGGTCAGGATCGAACCGACCCTCGTCCGCGGGACCAAGGGCGCGGACGGCCGCTACACCGCGGGAACCGCGCCCGAACGGACCCGGGTGGTCAGCGAGAAGACGGCGAAGACCCTGGCGAACATGCTCGAGTCCGTGGTCGACGACCGGGAAGGAACCGGGTCGAAGGCCCACATCCCGGGCTATCGGGTCGCGGGCAAGACCGGTACGGCCAACCGTGTGGATCCCGTGCGTGGCATCTACAAGGGCTACACGGCGTCCTTCGCGGGCTTCGCCCCCGCCGACGACCCGCAGATCACCGTCTACTGCGCCATCCAGAACCCCACCAAGGGCAGCTACTTCGGCGGCCAGATCTGCGGCCCGATCTACAAGAAAGTCATGGAGTTCGCGCTGAAGACGCTCCAGACCGCACCGTCCGGCAGCGGTCCCGCCAGGCTGCCGGTGTCCTTCAAGCCCGGCGAGTGACTCGGAATCTCCTCAGTGACGACGACCATCCCGGATCCCCCGAACCGGAACGAGAAGTACCGCAAACCCGGGCCCTCGCTTCGCGAGAGGCCGGGTCCGCCCGGTACGCTCACCGCCGTGCCCCACGCCGATCAGTTCCAAACCACTCAGAAGGACGCGCCTGTGAACTATCCGGGAGCGCCCCGACCGGACCGGCTCCGGCCGACTTCCCTCGGAGAGCTGGCAGCCCGGCTCGGCGCAGGACCGCAGGACTCCGGTGAGGTCACCGGTATCACCCACGACTCGCGGGCCGTGCGCCCCGGGGACGTGTACGCGGCCCTGCCCGGCGCCCGCTTCCACGGCGCCGACTTCGCCGCCCAGGCCGCAGGCCTCGGCGCGGCCGCGATCCTCACCGACCCGGCAGGTGCCGAGCGCGCCACCGCCACCGGCATCCCCGTCCTGGTGACCGAGGACCCGCGCGGCCGGATGGGCGACATCGCCGCCGAGATCTACGGCCGGCCCGGCGTCGGTCTCCTCCAGATCGGCATCACCGGAACATCCGGCAAGACCACCACGGCCTACCTGGTCGAGGGGGGTCTGCGCGGCGCCGGACGCAGTACGGGCCTCATCGGCACGGTCGAGATGCGGATCGGCGACGAGCGCATCAAGTCGGAGCGCACCACCCCGGAAGCCACCGATCTCCAGGCGCTGTTCGCCGTCATGCGCGAACGCGGTGTCGACGCGGTCGCCATGGAGGTCTCCAGCCACGCCCTGGTGCTCGGGCGGGTCGACGGCTGCGTCTTCGACGTGGCCGTGTTCAACAACCTCAGCCCGGAGCACATGGAGTTCCACTCCGGGATGGAGGACTACTTCCAGGCCAAGGCGGGGCTGTTCACTCCGCAGCGCAGCAAGCTCGGCGTGGTCAACTTCGACGACGAGTACGGCCGCAGGCTGGTCACGGAGGCGACCGTCCCCGTCGTCACCTTCTCGGCCGAGGGCCACCCGGACGCGGACTGGCGTGCCAAGGACGTCGAAGTCGGTCCGCAGAGCAGCACCTTCACCGTGATCGGCCCCAAGGGTGAGCAGATCACCGCGAAAGCCCCGCTGCCCGGCCCGTTCAACGTAGCCAACTCCCTCGCCGCGATCGTCACCCTGGCCGTCGCGGGCGTCGACCCGCAGATCGCCGCCGACGGTGTCGCGGCGGTCCCCGGTGTCCCGGGGCGGCTGGAACGCGTCGACGCCGGACAGCCGTACCTCGCGGTCGTCGACTACGCGCACAAGACCGACGCCGTCGAATCCGTCCTGCGCTCCCTGCAGAAGGTCACCGAGGGCAGGGTGCACATCGTGCTCGGCTGCGGCGGCGACCGTGACACGACGAAGCGCGGCCCGATGGGTGCCGCGGCGGCCCGGCTCGCCGACACCGCCGTGCTGACCTCCGACAACCCGCGCTCCGAGGACCCTCTGGCCATCCTCGCCGCGATGCTCTCGGGCGCCGCCGAGGTGCCCGTCCACGAACGCGGCGACGTCCTCGTCGACGCGGACCGCGCCGCCGCCATCGCCGCGGCGGTGGCCCGCGCCGAACCCGGCGACACCGTACTGGTGGCCGGAAAGGGACACGAGCAGGGACAGGACATCCACGGAGTGGTACGCCCCTTCGACGACCGCCAGGTCCTGCGCGAGGCCATCGAGCGCTCCATGGGACGCGCGGGCGCCGCACACACCCACGAGAACAACAGTCAGGGATGACCAAGTGATCGCCCTTTCACTCGCCGAGATCGCCGAAATCGTCGGCGGGCAGCCGCACGACATACCGGACCGGACCCTCACCGTCACCGGCCCCGTCGTCATCGACTCCCGAGAGGTGGAGGAGGGCTCCCTGTTCGCCGCGTTCGCCGGCGAGCGGGTCGACGGGCACGACTACGCGCAGCGCGCCGTCGAAGCGGGCGCCGCAGCCGTGCTCGCCGCCCGCCCCGTCGGTGTCCCGGCGATCGTCGTCGACGACGTCGTCTCGGCGCTCGGCACGCTCGCCCGCGCGGTCGTCGAGCGCCTCGGGACGACCGTCGTGGCGCTCACCGGCTCGGCCGGAAAGACCTCCACCAAGGACCTGATCGCCCAGCTCCTCGAGCACAAGGCACCCACGGTCTGGACCCTCGGCTCGTTCAACAACGAGATCGGACTGCCGCTCACCGCGCTGCGCTCCACCGCCGAGACCCGCCACCTCGTCGTGGAGATGGGCGCCCGCGGGATCGGCCACATCCGTTACCTCGCCGGCCTCACCCCGCCGAGGATCGGCCTGGTCCTCAACGTGGGAACCGCCCACCTCGGCGAGTTCGGCAGCCGGGAGGCGATCGCCCAGGCCAAGGGCGAGCTCGTGGAGGTCCTCCCCGAGGACGGAGTCGCCGTGCTCAACGCCGACGATCCGCTCGTGCGGGCCATGTCCGCCCGTACAAAAGCGCGGGTGATCCTCTTCGGAGAGGCCCCGGATGCGGACGTACGGGGAGAGAACGTCCGGCTCACGGACGACGGCCGCCCCGCTTTCGCGCTCCACACACCCACCGGGTGCAGCGACGTGACCTTGCGCCTGTACGGTGAGCACCACGTGTCGAACGCGCTCGCCGCGGCCGCCGTCGCCCATGAGTTGGGCATGTCCGTGACTGAGATCGCCGAGGCGCTCTCCGGGGCGGGCACCCTCTCCCGCTGGCGCATGGAGGTCACCGAGCGTCCGGACGGTGTGACGGTCGTCAATGACGCCTACAACGCGAACCCCGAATCCATGAGAGCCGCACTGCGTGCGCTGGCTGCCATGGGCAGAGCCTCACGGGCAGGAGGGGGACGTACGTGGGCGGTGCTCGGTCAGATGGCCGAGCTCGGCGAGGCGTCGCTCGCCGAGCACGACGCTGTCGGACGGCTTGCCGTCCGGCTCAACGTCAGCAAGCTCGTCGCTGTCGGAGGAAGAGAAGCCTCCTGGCTGCAACTGGGCGCATATAACGAGGGTTCGTGGGGTGAGGAGTCGGTGCACGTGTCCGACGCACAGGCGGCCGTCGACCTGTTGCGCAGTGAACTGCGCCCGGGAGACGTCGTGCTGGTGAAGGCGTCCCGGTCGGTCGGCCTGGAGAAGGTCGCCCTGGCACTGCTGGAGAACGCGACCGAGGGCGAGGTCGCCGTCCGATGAGGCAGATCCTCTTCGCAGGGGCCATAGGGCTCTTCCTGACCCTGGTCGGCACTCCGCTGCTGATCAAGCTCCTGGCCCGCAAGGGCTACGGGCAGTTCATCCGGGACGACGGCCCGCGGTCCCACGGCAGTAAACAGGGCACGCCCACCATGGGTGGTATCGCCTTCATCCTGGCGACGATCATCGCGTACGTCCTGGCGAAGGTGATCACCGGCGAGGAGATGCGCTTCTCCGGCGTCCTCGTCCTGTTCCTGATGGCGGGGATGGGCCTCGTCGGCTTCCTCGACGACTACATCAAGATCGTCAAGCAGCGATCGCTGGGTCTGCGGGCCAAGGCGAAGATGGCCGGCCAGCTGATCGTCGGCATCTCCTTCGCGGTGCTCTCCCTGCAGTTCGCCGACATCCGCGGCAACACCCCGGCATCCACCAAGCTCTCGTTCGTCGAGGACTTCGGCTGGTCCATCGGACCGGTGCTGTTCTGTGTCTGGGCGCTGTTCATGATTCTCGCCATGTCCAACGGCGTGAACCTGACGGACGGCCTCGACGGCCTGGCCACCGGCGCCTCGGTGATGGTCTTCGGCGCCTACACCTTCATCGGGCTGTGGCAGTTCCAGGAGTCCTGCGCCAACGCGAACACCCTGACCAACCCAGAAGCGTGCTTCGAGGTACGCGACCCACTCGACCTCGCGGTCGTCGCCTCGGCACTCATGGGCGCCTGCTTCGGCTTCCTGTGGTGGAACACCTCGCCCGCGAAGATCTTCATGGGCGACACCGGTTCGCTCGCCCTCGGCGGCGCGCTCGCGGGCCTCGCGATCTGCTCCCGCACCGAGTTCCTGCTCGCCATCCTCGGCGGCCTCTTCGTGATGATCACGATGTCCGTGGTCATCCAGGTCGGCTCGTTCAAGATGACCGGCAAGCGGGTCTTCCGGATGGCACCGCTCCAGCACCACTTCGAACTCAAGGGGTGGTCCGAAGTCCTTGTCGTGGTCCGCTTCTGGATCATCCAGGGCATGTGCGTGATCGTCGGACTCGGCCTCTTCTACGCAGGATGGGCAGCCAAGAAGTGAGCAACGCGGACTGGCAGGGCAAGCACGTCACCGTCGCAGGACTGGGCGTCAGCGGTATCCCCGCCGCCCGCGCCCTGCACGAGCGCGGGGCGCTGGTCACCGTCGTCAACGACGGCGACGACGAGCGCTCCCGCGCCCAGGCCGCGGAACTGGAGGCGCTCGGCATCACCGTGCGCCTCGGCGACGGGGCCACCCTGCCCGAGTCCACCGAGCTCATCGTCACGGCCCCCGGCTGGAAGCCCGACAAGCCGCTCTTCCTGGCAGCCGCCGAGGCGGACGTCCCCGTCTGGGGCGACGTCGAACTCGCCTGGCGGCTGCGGGGGCCCGACGCCGCACCCTGGCTCGCGGTCACCGGAACCAACGGCAAGACCACGACCGTGCGGATGCTCGCCTCGATCCTGGAGGCGGCCGGGCTGCGTACCGCCGCGGTCGGCAACATCGGCGTCTCGCTCCTGGACGCGGTCCTCGGCGAGGAGACGTACGACGTGCTCGCCGTCGAACTCTCCAGCTACCAGCTCCACTGGTCGCCCTCCCTGCGCGCCCACTCCGCGGCCGTGCTCAACCTGGCCCCGGACCACCTCGACTGGCACGGCTCCATGTCCGGCTACGCCGCCGACAAGGGCCGGATCTACGAGGGCAACACCGTCGCCTGCGTCTACAACGCACAGGACGGCGCCACCGAGGACCTCGTGCGCGAGGCCGACGTGGAGGAGGGCTGCCGGGCGATCGGCTTCACCCTCGGAACGCCGGGTCCCTCGCAGCTCGGCGTGGTGGACGGCATCCTCGTCGACCGGGCCTTCGTGGCGAACCGCCAGAAGCAGGCGCAGGAGCTCGCCGAGGTCTCCGACGTCAACCCGCCGGCCCCGCACAACATCGCCAACGCCCTGGCCGCCGCGGCCCTCGCCCGCGCCTTCGGCGTGGAGCCGGCCGCCGTACGCGACGGCCTGCGGGCCTTCCGCCCCGACGCCCACCGCATCGAGCACATCGCGGACGTCGACGAGGTCGCCTACATCGACGACTCCAAGGCGACCAACACCCACGCCGCGGAGGCCTCACTCGCCGCCTACGACCCGATCGTCTGGATCGCCGGCGGCCTCGCCAAGGGCGCCACCTTCGACGAGTTGGTGACCGGGGCCGCCAAGCGCCTGAGGGGCGTCGTACTGATGGGCGCCGACCGGGCGCTGATCCGCGAAGCCCTGGCGCGACACGCCCCCGAGGTACCGGTCGTCGACCTCGAGCGGACCGACACTGGGGCGATGTCCGAAGCGGTCCGGGAAGCGGCACGTCTCGCCCGGCCGGGCGACACCGTACTGCTGGCACCGGCCTGCGCCTCGATGGACATGTTCGTCAACTACAACAAGCGGGGCGAGGCGTTCGCGGACGCGGTCCGCCGACTCGTCGCCGAGAGCGCCTGACAGGACCGGCCTCCGCGTCGTACCGTCCCGGAGTCCCGGGGCACGAGCGGCACCGCCGCAGGCCCCGGCGCCCCGGCGACAGCCCCGGGCACGAGCAGTGGAGGGGACAGCGACAATGCCGGCCCACGAGAGCCCAGCCCCGCGCGGAGCGGACCGCTCCCGGGTGACCGCCGCCATCAGCCGGGCGTTCGGCCCGCCCCTGATCGCCCAGCCGGCCGTCGGTGGCCCCGGGCTGCCCTCCGGACTCGCGCAGCCCCCCGGACTCGCGCTGCGCAGCCGGCCGGCTGTCGGCTCCCGGCGGCCCGCCGTGCCCCGCGGCGGCGGCACCGGATCGGGCACGGGGTCCCGGCCGCCCCGCTTCGCCGCCGTGCGGCGGATGTACGAGCAGGCGCGGAGGGCCTGGGACCGCCCCCTGACCGCGTACTACCTGATCCTCGGCTCCAGCCTGCTGATCACGGTCCTCGGGCTCGTCATGGTCTATTCCGCCTCCATGATCAAGGCGCTCGAGCTCGCCAAACCCGGTACGTACTTCTTCCGGAAGCAGTTCCTCGCCGCCGTCATCGGGGCCGGGCTGCTGCTGATGGCCTCCAGGATGCCCGTCAAACTGCACAGGGCCCTGGCCTACCCGCTCCTCATGGGATCCGTCTTCCTGATGGTGCTCGTGCAGGTTCCGGGGATAGGGATGTCGGTCAACGGCAACCAGAACTGGCTCTACCTGGGCGGTCCCTTCCAGCTCCAGCCCAGTGAGTTCGGCAAACTCGCCCTCGTTCTGTGGGGCGCCGACCTGATCGCCCGCAAACAGGACAAACGGCTCCTGACGCAGTGGAAGCACATGCTGGTGCCGCTCGTCCCCGTCGCCTTCATGCTGCTCGGGCTGATCATGCTCGGCGGCGACATGGGAACTGCGATCATTCTCACCGCGATCCTGTTCGGCCTGCTCTGGCTGGCAGGTGCTCCGACCCGGCTCTTCGCCGGGGTGCTCGCCTTCGCCGGGCTCATCGGCTTCGTCCTGATCAAGACCAGCCCCAACCGGATGTCACGGCTCGGCTGCATCGGTGCCTCCGAGCCGGGTCCCGGCGACTCCTGCTGGCAGGCGGTGCACGGAATCTATGCCCTGGCCTCCGGCGGATGGTTCGGTTCCGGGCTGGGTGCGAGTGTGGAAAAATGGGGCCAACTCCCCGAACCGCACACGGACTTCATCTTCGCCATCACCGGGGAGGAACTGGGTCTGGCGGGGACGCTGTCGGTGCTCGCCCTGTTCGCGGCCCTAGGCTATGCGGGTATCCGCGTGGCCGGACACACGGAGGACCCCTTCGTGAGGTACGCAGCGGGAGGCGTGACCACCTGGATCACGGCGCAGGCCGTGATCAACATCGGTGCGGTGCTCGGCCTGTTGCCGATCGCCGGTGTCCCGCTGCCGCTGTTCTCCTACGGAGGTTCGGCCCTGCTGCCGACCATGTTCGCTGTCGGGTTGCTGATCGCGTTCGCGCGAGAGGAACCCGCCGCGAAAGCGGCCCTGGCCATGCGGAGGCCCGGGGTGAGATGGAAGACGATGAGACGGCGCGTCACGAAGCGTCCGTCCGGAGAGCGGTGAATTTCGGTGCATGTCGTACTCGCCGGTGGGGGGACCGCCGGCCACATCGAGCCCGCGCTTGCCCTCGCAGACGCCCTGCGCAGGCAGGACCCGACCGTGGGAATCACTGCCCTCGGCACGGAACGCGGACTCGAGACCAGGCTCGTACCCGAGCGGGGGTACGAGCTGGCACTGATCCCTGCCGTGCCGCTGCCGCGCAAGCCCACGCCTGAGCTGATCACCGTCCCGGGGCGGCTGCGCGGCACCATCAAGGCGGCCGAGCAGATCCTGGAACGCACCAAGGCGGACTGCGTGGTCGGCTTCGGCGGCTACGTCGCCCTGCCCGGCTACCTCGCCGCCAAGCGGGCAGGGGTGCCGATCGTCGTCCACGAGGCCAATGCCCGGCCGGGCCTGGCCAACAAGATCGGTTCGCGCTACGCGCACGGGGTCGCCGTCTCCACCCCCGACAGCAAGCTGCGTGGTGCCCGCTACATCGGCATCCCGCTGCGGCGCACCATCGCCACCCTCGACCGCGCCCGGGTCCGCCCCGAGGCGCGTGCGGCCTTCGGCCTCGACCCCAACCTGCCGACGCTGCTGGTCTCCGGCGGCTCGCAGGGCGCGCGCCACCTCAACGAGGTGGTCCAGCGGGTCGCGCCGCTGCTCCAGCGGTCCGGAATCCAGATCCTGCATGTGGTCGGCCCGAAGAACGAATTGCCGCGCATCGACAACATGCCCGGGATGCCGCCCTACATCCCGGTACCGTACGTGGACCGGATGGACCTCGCGTACGCCGCGGCCGACATGATGCTCTGCCGCGCGGGCGCGATGACCGTCGCCGAACTCTCCGCCGTCGGGCTGCCCGCCGCCTACGTACCGCTGCCGATCGGCAACGGCGAACAGCGGCTCAACGCCCAGCCGGTGGTCAACGCGGGCGGCGGCCTCCTGGTGGACGACGCGCTGCTCACCCCGGAGTGGGTGCAGGGCAACGTCCTTCCGGTGCTGTCGGATCCGCACCGGTTGTACGAGATGTCCCGTGCCGCCGCGGAGTTCGGGCGAAGGGACGCCGACGACCTGCTCGTCGGCATGGTGTACGAGGCGATTGCCGCACGCCGCAAGGCGTGAGGCGGTGCGGACCCGGGGCGTGTGCCCCGGGTCCGGTGAAGGAGCGAGCGTGGCCGGACCGACGACCGCCCAGCGCGGCGCAGCCAAGCGTGCCGACACTCCGGCCCGCCCGCCGCACATCCGCCCCGAGGGGCGGCGGCTGACCGGCCGTACGCGACTGGTCCTGGCCGCGGTTGTCGCGGCGCTGATCGCGGCAGGCGGAATCTGGGTGCTCTACGGCTCGTCCTGGCTGCGCCTGGAACAGGTGACGACCACCGGTACGGACGTCCTGACGCGGGCCGAGGTGGAAGCCGCCGCGGCTGCCCCGGTCGGCGCTCCGCTGATTTCCGTGGACACCGACGCCATGGCGGACAGGTTGCGCCAGAAGTTGCCTCGTATCGACTCGGTGGATGTCGTACGGTCATGGCCACACGGCATCGGACTTAAAGTGACCGAACGGAAGCCGGTTCTGTTGGTGGAAAAGGGCGCAAAGTTCATTGAAGTGGACGCGAAAGGCGTGCGCTTCGCAACTGTGGACGAAGCGCCGCGACATGTGCCCCTGCTGGAACTGGAATCCGACCGGTCGCCGAGCCTGCGCCGCTTCGGCAGTGACCGTCTGTTGCGGGAGGCGGTCCGGGTCGCGGGCGGCCTGCCGGCGCATCTGGCCGGGGAGACGAAGGCCGTACGGATCTCGTCGTACGACTCCGTCGTCCTGGAACTGACCCGGGGGCGCACGGTGATGTGGGGCAGCGGCGAAGAAGGGCCCGTGAAGGCGCGGGTCCTCACCGCGCTCATGAAAGCGGCGCCCAAAGCGGGGCACTTCGACGTGAGTGCACCCACCGCACCGGCCGCATCGAAGAGTTGACGCACATTTGGCCTGGCCAGCACCCTGGTTGGTCATCGCTACGGGTGATCACATAGGGTGAAAAGAAAAACGGGAGGTTCGGCGTGTTCGTTGAACGTGCGCCACTTGTCGACTTAGTGTCCTGTTCGGAAGAGTCCATGAAGCAGACACACTGGTAACCCTAAACTTCAACGTTAGGGTTTGGGTCGGCGTTCGGACCGTCCCAATCGGCATCCGTCGTCGCGGCGGGACTACCGCGAAGCGACGACACGTAACTCGAGGCGAGAGGCCTTCGACGTGGCAGCACCGCAGAACTACCTCGCAGTCATCAAGGTCATCGGTGTCGGCGGCGGTGGTGTCAATGCCATCAACCGAATGATCGAGGTCGGTCTCAAGGGCGTCGAGTTCATCGCGATCAACACCGATGCGCAAGCACTGTTGATGAGCGACGCCGACGTCAAGCTCGACGTCGGCCGTGAACTCACCCGTGGCCTCGGCGCCGGGGCGAACCCGGCAGTCGGTCGTAAGGCGGCAGAGGACCACCGTGAGGAGATCGAGGAGGTCCTCAAGGGGGCTGACATGGTCTTCGTCACCGCCGGAGAAGGCGGCGGCACCGGCACCGGCGGCGCACCCGTCGTGGCCAACATCGCCCGCTCGCTGGGCGCCCTGACGATCGGTGTGGTCACCCGCCCGTTCACGTTCGAGGGCCGGCGGCGCGCGAACCAGGCGGAGGACGGCATCGCCGAGCTCCGCGAAGAGGTCGACACCCTCATCGTCATTCCCAACGACCGACTGCTGTCCATCTCGGACCGCCAGGTCAGCGTGCTCGACGCGTTCAAGTCGGCCGACCAGGTGCTGCTCTCGGGCGTCCAGGGCATCACCGACCTCATCACCACCCCGGGTCTGATCAACCTCGACTTCGCCGACGTCAAGTCGGTCATGTCCGAGGCCGGGTCGGCACTCATGGGTATCGGATCGGCACGCGGCGACGACCGCGCGGTGGCCGCCGCGGAGATGGCGATCTCCTCGCCGCTCCTCGAGGCCTCCATCGACGGCGCGCGCGGTGTCCTGCTCTCCATCTCCGGCGGCAGCGACCTCGGTCTCTTCGAGATCAACGAGGCCGCGCAGCTGGTGAGCGAGGCGGCCCACCCGGAGGCCAACATCATCTTCGGTGCGGTCATCGACGACGCGCTGGGCGACGAGGTGCGGGTCACCGTGATCGCCGCGGGCTTCGACGGCGGACAGCCGCCGACCCGTCGCGAGACGGTCCTCGGAGCGGGTGCCGGAAAGCGTGAGGAGTCGGCGCCGCCGGCCAGGGCCACCGAACCGGTGCGCCAGACGGGCGGACTGGGCTCGGTTCCCTCGCGCGAGGAGACCCAGGCACCGGTCGAGCCGGTACCGGTGGCGAACGAGAGCTCCCTGCCGCCGGTCTCCCCGCCGCACGTACCGACGGCCCGTCCGTACCAGGACACCCAGGCCGAAGAGCTGGATGTACCGGACTTCCTGAAGTGATAGGTCCGCACCACGCGGTGAAGACCGCGGTGTCTTCGACGGGCGGCGCCCACTTCGCCTTCACCGACAGGTGGGGCGGAGTGAGCGCCGCTCCGTACGAGGAGCTCAACCTCGGCGGTGCGGTCGGCGACGACCCCGCCGCCGTCGTCGCGAACCGCGAACGCGCCGCCCGTTCCCTCGGTCTGGACCCGGCGCAGGTCGTCTGGATGAACCAGGTCCACGGCCGCGAGGTGGCCGTCGTCGACGGGCCCTGGGGCGACGCCGGCGAAATTCCGGCGGTGGACGCGGTGGTGACCGCGCGGCGCGGGCTTCCGCTCGCGGTGCTCACCGCCGACTGCACCCCCGTACTGCTCGCCGATCCGGCCGCCGGTGTCATCGCCGCGGTCCATGCGGGCAGGCCCGGTCTGGTCGCGGGCGTCGTGCCCGCCGCCGTCGAGGCGATGGCCGCTCTCGGCGCCGAACCGTCCCGGATCGTCGCCCGCACCGGCCCGGCCGTCTGCGGGCGGTGCTACGAGGTCCCGGCTCAGATGCGCGCCGAGGTCGCGCAGGCCGTTCCCGCCTCCTGGTCGGAGACCGGCTGGGGGACGCCGGCGGTGGACGTCACCGCGGGAGTCCACGCCCAGCTCGACGCCCTCGGCGTGAGCGACCGCCACAGTTCGCCGCACTGCACCCTGGAATCCGGCGACCACTTCTCCTACCGCCGCGACCGCACCACCGGGCGGCTCGCCGGATATGTCTGGTTGGACTGATAGGACATGAAGGATCGCAGGTCTCAACTCGCGGCAAACCTGGCACAGGTGGAGGAACGCATTGTTTCCGCCTGTGCCGCTGCAGGCCGCAAGCGGGAGGAAGTGACCCTGATCGTGGTCACGAAGACCTACCCCGCGAGCGATGTGCGGATCCTGCACGAACTCGGTGTGCGACAGGTCGCCGAGAACCGTGATCAGGACGCGGCGCCGAAAGCTGCCGCTTGTGCGGATCTGTCGCTCACATGGCACTTTGTCGGGCAGTTGCAGACGAACAAGGTTCGTTCCGTGGCCGGTTATGCCGATGTGGTGCAGTCGGTGGACCGGGTCAAACTGGTCGGCGCCCTGTCGGCGGCGGCGGTGAAGGGCGACCGAGAGCTCGGCTGCCTCATCCAGGTCGCCCTGGACGCGGAGAGCGGCGAACGCGGTGACCGGGGCGGTGTGGCCCCCGACGCGATCGAGGAGTTGGCCGCCGCGGTGGACGCGGCACCGGGGCTCCGGCTGGAAGGTCTCATGACCGTCGCCCCGCTCGCCGGGCCGTACGCGGGCAGGCAGCGGGCCGCGTTCGACCGGCTGATGGAATTCTCATCCCGCCTGCGCGGGAACCATCCGGCTGCGAACATGGTCTCTGCAGGGATGAGTGCGGATCTCGAGGACGCGGTGGCGGCCGGAGCGACACATGTACGCGTCGGTACGGCGGTACTCGGAGTCCGACCCCGGCTCGGGTAACGTCGCGAAGCAAGTCGGACCACAGCAGAAAATATGGTCATTCCCGCTCTGAGCGGGCAGGCCGGAGTGGATCTCGGGCACTTGGTGACACGAATGCCGATCCACCACAGAGCGGAGGACTCGGAGCATGGCCGGCGCGATGCGCAAGATGGCGGTCTACCTCGGCCTCGTGGAGGACGATGGGTACGACGGTCCGGGGTTCGACCCCGACGACGAATTCGAACCCGAACCGGAGCCCGAGCGGGACCGGCGGCGGCACCAGCCCGCGCATCAGGTGGAGCGGGAACGGGACGAACCGGTACGAGTGGTACAGCCGCCCGCGCAACGCGAGCCGGTTCAGCTCCAGGCGGAAAGCGGACGACCCGCCCGAATCGCCCCCGTGGCATCCATCACACCTGACCGCCCGAACATGGAGAAGAACGCACCGGTGATCATGCCCAAGGTCGTGTCCGAGCGGGAGCCCTACCGCATCACCACGCTGCACCCCAGGACCTACAACGAGGCCCGTACCATCGGGGAACACTTCCGTGAGGGCACTCCGGTGATCATGAACCTCACGGAGATGGACGACACGGACGCGAAGCGACTTGTCGACTTTGCCGCGGGCCTCGTCTTCGGACTCCATGGCAGCATTGAAAGGGTGACGCAGAAGGTGTTCCTGTTGTCGCCTGCTAACGTCGATGTCACGGCGGAGGACAAGGCCCGCATCGCAGAGGGCGGGTTCTTCAACCAGAGCTGAGAACACGAACAGGGATCAACCGGCCTTCAGGCCGGTGACCGGCCGGGAGGCCGGAGCTACGAAAGCCAGGGGAGAGGGAAGCGCGGGACATGGGCGTCGCACTGGATGTTGTCTATATCGCGCTGATGTGTTTCCTCATCGTGCTGATCTTCCGGCTGGTCATGGACTATGTCTTCCAGTTCGCACGTTCATGGCACCCAGGCAAGGCGATGGTGGTCGTTCTCGAGGGCACTTACACTGTCACCGATCCACCGCTGAAGCTTCTGAAGCGGTTCATACCACCGTTGCGTCTCGGGGGCGTGGCACTTGACCTGTCCTTCTTCGTTCTGATGATCATCGTCTACATCCTGCTCAGCATCGTGGGCAAGCTTGCGAGCAGCGTGTGAACGATACGGTCTTGCCGACTGCCGACGACTACGTAGAGGTGAAGAAGAGATGCCGCTGACCCCCGAGGACGTGCGGAACAAGCAGTTCACGACCGTCCGCCTCCGAGAAGGCTATGACGAGGACGAGGTCGATGCCTTCCTCGACGAGGTCGAATCGGAACTGACTCGTCTGCTCCGTGAGAACGAGGACCTGCGCGCCAAGCTGGCCGCGGCCACGCGTGCCGCTGCGCAGAACCAGCAGCAGCAGGGCATGCGCAAGCCGCCGGAGCAGCAGGACCGCCCCGGTTCCCCCGTACCCGCCGCCATATCTGGCCCGCCGGTGCAGCAGCAGCCCCCGCAGATGGGTCCCCCCCAGCTGTCCGGTGGTGCTCCGCAGCTGCCTGCCGGTCCCAGTGGCCATGGCCCCCAGGGTGGCCACGGTCCGCAGGGCCAGCACGGCCCCGGCCCGATGCAGGGCGGCCCGATGGGCGGCCCCATGGGTGGCCACCCCCAGCAGCAGCAGATGCAGCAGATGCAGCAGATGCAGCCGCCGCAGATGCAGCAGCAGCAGGGCCCCGGTGGCGACAGTGCCGCCCGTGTCCTCTCCCTTGCTCAGCAGACCGCGGACCAGGCGATCGCGGAGGCCCGTTCCGAGGCCAACAAGATCGTCGGCGAGGCACGCAGCCGCGCCGAGGGCCTGGAGCGGGACGCACGTGCCAAGGCGGACGCGCTGGAGCGGGACGCGCAGGAGAAGCACCGCGTGGCCATGGGCTCCCTCGAGTCGGCCCGCGCGACGCTTGAGCGCAAGGTCGAGGACCTGCGCGGCTTCGAGCGCGAGTACCGGACCCGTCTGAAGTCGTACCTGGAGAGCCAGCTGCGCCAGCTGGAGACCCAGGCCGACGACTCGCTGGCTCCGCCGCGCACCCCGGCAGCCGCTTCGCTTCCGCCGTCGGCCTCGCTGGCCCCGGCCGGCGCCGGTGCCATGGGTCACACCATGGGCGGCAACCACGGTGGGCACGGCAACCAGCAGATGGGCAACCCGTCCATGGGCGGCCCCTCGTACGGCGGCCAGCAGCAGATGTCGCCCGCGATGACGCAGCCGATGGCTCCGGTCCGCCCGCAGGCGCCGCAGCCGATGCAGCAGGCACCGTCGCCGATGCGCGGGTTCCTGATCGACGAGGACGACAACTGAGCGGTACGCGCTCGCTGAGCGCGTAGCCGTCGGCAGGCTGAGGGCCGGGCCCCGGGATTCTTCCCGGGGCCCGGCCCTTTGTCGTGGCCGCGGGGCGTGCGGGCGCTGCGCGGGGCTTGTCCCCTGCCCGCCCCTGCCCGCCCCTTCCCGTACCCGGGGGCTCGGCCCCGGACCCCCGCTCCTCGATCGCCGGAGGGGCTCGAGGAGCGGGCAAGGGGACAGGAAAGGGCCCGGCCGGAGGG